>NZ_JADCKW010000021.1:0-4956 GCF_014982155.1 Enterobacter cloacae complex sp. P16RS2
ATAATATATTCATTCATGAATGAATGTTAAGTATCTATTGAAAATACGTTGAGTCTTCTTTTCTTAACAGTATGCTACTTATATTTGACATATATCAATATTATTAATATTGGTGCGTGACGTAAGAACATAGTTTGCATTAGCTTGTTAAGCTATCACATTAAGAATCTTGGATTAACATATGTGGAATGATGTTGAAGCAAAAGTAGATCTCTTAAATTTTTCTCACGTAGCTGTGGCAGCAGCACAATTAATCAAAGACTCGGATGGTCAACCTTTGACAATAGGTGTCTCTGGTAACTGGGGGACAGGGAAATCATCTTTAGTAAAAATGATTGGCCAAAAGTTGGGTGATGCACCTGATGGAAGGGAGTATATTTTCCTGGAGTTTAATGCTTGGCTATATCAGGGATATGATGATGCAAGACAGGCATTATTAGACGCGGTCGCAGATAGGCTGTTAGTTTTAGCTAAATCGCGGGAGAAAAACATTGATAAAGTCTATAGCTTCATAAAACGTATTAATCTTCTTAAATTGGGTAAAATCCTTGCTCCTATAGGTATTCATGCATTAACAGGTGGAGCAATAGGTGGTCCTGTTGGCGCCATACTTGGAACACTGAGTGGAATAGCTCAGGCTGGAAAGATTGCTGAGTCAGATGTAAAAGATATATCTTCATCCTATAATGACCTAAAACCAGATATTGCTGGTTTATTAAAAGAAAAAAGTGAACAATCACTGCCAAAGGAAATTGAAGGATTAAGAAATGCATTTGCTGATTTGTTAGTAGTTCTTGATGTCACTTTAGTTGTACTTGTCGATGATTTAGATCGATGTCTTCCTGATACAGCAATTAACACATTAGAGGCGATGCGTTTATTATTACATGTGGAAAATACGGCTTTCATTATTGCAGCTGACGAAAGCATGATACGTAGCGCAGTTAGAGCACACTTTAAAGACACGGAAATAAATAACGATCTTGTCACTAGTTATTTTGACAAATTAATCCAAATACCACTTCAAGTTCCTCGGTTAGGTACAACTGAAGTCAAGGCATATCTTATATTATTGTTGGCCGATCTAGCATATAGAAGAAGGAAAATATCTGAATCTGTTTTAAAAGCAGCACAGGAAAAAATTCTTCTTTTAGCAAAGATAGGATGGGCAGGACTCTCTGTAAAGGATATCCGAAATGCATTCGGAAATGAATCGGATAAAATTTCTAGAGAAATAGATTTGGCTGATCAGTTAGCACCAATAATGGCAGGTACTGAGCAGATCTCTGGCAATCCAAGATTAATTAAAAGATTTCTAAACAATTTAGTTATACGAGAAATGATTGCAAAATCTCGTGGAATGACCATTGGATTCGAAGAACTTGTAAAAATTCAATTGTTTGAAAGATGTGCAAGTGCTGCTGGATTTGAATATTTAGCCAAAGAAATTGCTGCCAGTGATGATGGTAAGGCTGGTTTTCTTGCTAATCTGGAAGAGTCTGCACAAAAAGGTGAAACATTATTATTACCTTCCGTCTGGTCTCAGCCATTCTATGAACAATGGATTAAAATGGCTCCACCATTAGGTTCTGTAGATCTCAGACCATTATTACATTTAAGCAAGGATCGACGGGTTGCTATTGCGGCTTATGATGAATTAAGTCAAAATGGTCTTGAGATTTTAGAGGCATTATTTAATGCGACAGCAATTCTACCTATATTGATTGATCAGATAAAGTCTTTAGATGAAAATGAAGCTGAGCGGGTATTTATTCGTTTAGGCCGTAGAGCTAGAACAGAACAATTTAGTTCAGAATCACTTATAAGATGTATAAATGTTACGAAAGCTTTTCCTTCCCTATCGCATCAACTTCTTCTTCTTCTTAAAGAAATACCGGCAAATCATCGTCCAATAGCATTAATTCCAATATTACAAAATGAAGCATGGGCTGAAAGTGAATTACATCAGTGGGCAGAAGATGTTGAGACTCCAACTACTGTTAAAAAAGCTATTTTAGCTAAAAAAGGAAAAAAATAATGGGTACATCTGCTTCTAGCACCGGTCCCGGTTCTAACGTATCGTTTGATCCCCCATGGTTGAACGATATTCCTATTGGTGGTGGAGAAGAAGGAAATAAAAATTCTGAAACTTCCCCCACAGGTACACCGGGACTTGCGCCAACGGCTCGCTTTAGAGCTGCACGTAGAAATATGGGAGTATTTGTTCGCAATGGTGATACAAGAGATTTAGCTCGGGCTGCTGGTCATTATTCCAGAACAGGAATGGGTGGCGCTAAAAATGTAGCTTCTCGAATGAGAACTTCAACGAGAGCCGCAGCTGGACTTGGTTCATTTTTGCAAAGTGTTAGAGACAGAACAGACCTTCAAATAAACAATTGGATGGATGACTTACGTGCAAAGAATCCATCTGCTCAAACTGTAATTGATGCAATAGTTTCACAAATTATTCCTGAAGGAGGAAGTCGAGATGAAGAGTCAGCAAAAGACTCTATGGCTCAAGCTCTCTCTGAGTTGATAGATCTTAATCCAGATATCGATTTATTAGAGTTAAATGATTCTCAAATATGGACTCTTATGCAAATTTTTATTGGACACGAAGCCTGTAATCGGATGTATGCAGATATTGGCCAACTATTCGAAAATGCAAAATATTCCCCAGCAAAAATGGTTCAGAGAACAAATGAAATGAGAGGGTTTCTAAAAAACTCTGTTGCTGCGCAGTTAGAGTCAATGCGGCAGTCATTCCCTAATCCGACGCATCAACAGTTAGAGGTTTTATTAAATGATGCTGTTCAGATGACTTTTAATGTTTTTGAGGGTGAAATATGAATAGAGTTATTTGTTTGCCACAAAACAAAATCCCTAGTACTCTACAGAATAATGCAATATATTATTCAATGTTTACACATTCAGAATTTAAAGGTGTTGGAAGTATCGCAACTGGTTTATTAGATGATCCAGTATTGAAAAAATTAAATCCAAGTTTAGCGGCATGGGATTTTATGACTTTTGCTCTTGCTGTTAATGCGGCAGACTTAGCGATCAAACGATCTAACAGCGCAGATGGTTGGACTCGAATTATAGAGTTAGAGGTGGCACTTCAAAATGTTAAACCCTATATTATAAATAAGTCACTTATCGAGGAAATGTTACGCTCGCTGACAGGGGATTTCTGGCATTTAACATTTTCTGAGGGGGGCTTACCTTATCCAATTCATCCAGAGCCGATACAGTTTGATGCAGATTGTGTATGTTTACTCTCAGGAGGAATGGATAGTCTTATTGGCGCTATTGATCTCACTGCTCAGGGGAAAAAACCTCTTTTTGTCTCTCAGCTGGTAAAAGGAAATCGCGAAGATCAATATTTTTTGGCAAAAGCGCTTAAAGCTGAAAAACGACACCTACTTTTAAATAGTAATATTCGATCTCCTGTAAAAAATGAAATATCAACAAGAGCTAGATCCATAATATTTTATGGCTTTGCAGCGTTAGCTGTATCAGTGGTAAATTCTTCAGAGCCTATAAATTTGTATGTCCCAGAAAATGGATTTATTAGCTTAAATATGCCTCTGAGCCCAGCTAGAATTGGTTCATTAAGTACTAAAACCACTCATCCAGTTTTTCTTAGAAAGTTACAACAACTTTTTGAAGCTTTGAATATAAATGCCAAATTTGTTTCCCCTTATAGATTTTTGACAAAAGGAGAAGCAATGCAACAATGCCTTGATATTCCCTTAATGAATCAATTGATGCCAAAAACGACTAGTTGTGGCAAATATGGTCGTTTAAACGAACACTGTGGTCGTTGTTTACCATGTCTTGTCAGGAGAGCGGCTTTTTTCAAGGCTGGTATTGCAGATCCAACTCCCAGCTATCGTTATAAGGATCTTAAAAAGGGGGCACCTAGAGGTAATGCTAATGATACCCAAGCAGTTGCAATTGCTTATCTTCGTTATCTTTCTGATGGTATAGACTCTTTAAGTGCTGGATCTTTATCTTTCTCTACAGCTTCTGAGAGAAATAAATTTAAACGGGTATTAGAGTCAGGGATTACCGAGTTAGGTGTTTTTTTAAAAAGTGAGGGGGTCATATGATTGATTTCCATAATCATCTTGATCTTTACCCAAATGCTTTATCTTTGCTGGAAAAGGTAGCTAGCAATAATCATTTTATATTAGCTGTAACTACCAGCCCAAAAGCATGGGTTGCAACTTCTAAAGTTTTTTATGGATATTCGAATATAAAAGTAGCACTAGGGCTACATCCAGAAATTGCTGATATAAAATACTCCGAACTAGACTTAATGATAAGTCTTGTTAAAGATTCTGAGTTTATTGGTGAAATAGGCTTGGATGGTTCTTCTCGTTATAAAAACTCTTTTAAAAAACAGAATGAAATAATCAGATTGGTATTGTCAGAATGTGAAAATGTTGGTGGGAGAGTTATAAGTTTGCACTCTCGAGGTGCAGCGGATCAGGTTATGGATGTATTGGAAAGTTATCCCAATGCAGGGATACCGATACTTCATTGGTTTTCTGGAACAATAGGTCAGCTAACTCGAGCAATCAATTTGGGGCTCTGGTTTAGTGTCGGGCCATCAATGTTACAAAGCCAAAAAGGAAAAGTTATCTTAAGTAAGATTCCAATTAATAAAATTCTCCCAGAAACAGATGGTCCCTTTGCTACTCGTAAAACTGGTGAACCATGGACACCAGGCGAAATTGATGATGTTATTATGTCATTAGCTAACATTCATCATCTAACTCCTGATGAGGTTCGTTCTCAGATGATTATTAATACTAATGAAGTCTTGTTTAAGAGCGGATTTAAAATCTCAATTTAATTTTTTAATGAAAGGTATTTTATGGAATTCACGCAAAAAGATAGAGATGACATTGTAAATGACATAAAAAATTGGGTGGATAACTATCCAAA
>NZ_JADCKW010000021.1:4979-94624 GCF_014982155.1 Enterobacter cloacae complex sp. P16RS2
AGAAAAAATGGTTGCAGAAGGTAAGTTGATTTATAAGTCTGGATGGTATGAGCCTATAGATGAGGAGACATATTTATTAATTGGCAAATATATCAAAGGCATTAGAGTGAATAAAAATGGTAAAATGCAAGTAAAAATATGTAAAAGAAGCAAAAAGCTTGAACGCATGGTTAATGGCATTTAATTATAAATGGGAGTTATAATTGCAAATCTACTTGGATAAAAATAGCTCCCATCCTTATACTTTAATTAATTATTTATCTCATCAGCCTTCCCAAACTTCCCGATGACCACCTTCCTCCCCTCCTCAATCTGCGCATCAACAAAGTCAGCCCATGACTGAAGCATCTCCCAGCGCTGATTCAGGTACTCTGCACGGTTGTAGACACCGCGAACGCCACCGATCTTATGCGCCAGGCATTTCTCTACCCAGTCGGAGTTGTAGCCTTGCTCATGTAACAATGTGCTGGCAGTACGCCGGAAGCCATGAATAACAAAATCCCTGACGTTCAGATCCAGCGTACGCACCGCGCAGTTAAGCGTTGTTTTGGAGATCGGACGTCGGTAGTCGTTTCGGCTGGGGAAGACGTATGGAGAATCTCCGGCCAGAAATTTTAGCTCTTCGAACATCGCCAGCGCCTGCTTTGACAGCGGAACAATATGCGGGTTATCCATCTTCATTCTTTCGCCGGGTATACGCCATTCCAGCGCATTGAAGTTAACTTCACTCCACGTCGCTTCAATCATCTCCGATTTACGCACCATGCAGATGATCAGTAAGTGCAGGGCGAGCTTGTGGCGTCGGTTCATGTTAGAGGTGTAGATCCCCCGTAACAGGATGCCGATCTCTTCTGCGGTTAGCGCCACGTCGCGGCTTGTTGCTTGTGCGATATAACGGACCTCGATAGCGGCTGCCGGGTTGTTGAAGATGATTCCCCTGGAAATCGCATAGGCCAGCATGCGTTTAAGCACGTTTCGCGTCAGTAGCGCGACGTGATCCGAACCTCGTTGTTTGATGCGGTCGAGCACGACCTGAATATGGGCAGTTGTGAGTTCTTAGAGTTCCAGCTTCCCGATGATGGGAATGATGTTCTTCTCGATAACGCGAGGGATGTTGCTCGGATCGCGGTTACTTTTTTCAACGATATCGGTCAGCCAGCGTTTGGCGAATTTTTGACTGTCGTTGGGTCTTTCTGTTTAAGCTTTTCTTCCTGCTTTTTCTGAGCGGGATTGATGTCATGGACAACCAGTGAGAGGCACTCTGCAAGCCGAAGAATGCTTCTGCAAATGAGAAAGCGGGGTATTAGCCAAGCGTGATATTATTCTGTTTGTTAATTATGAGATGGGCACAATTCAGGACACAAAAATCGCGGATGAACCCGCACGACTATGGACGAGTATGGAAAGTAAAAACCCGCATTAACAGATAGTTAATGCGGGTTAGTGAACGTTCACGGACGAAGATGGACTAAAACTTACTTACCAATACAGAAGCTCGAGAAGATCCGTCCCAGCAGATCGTCCGGGGTAAACTCCCCGGTGATCTCGCTCAGATTCTGCTGTGCCAGGCGCAGCTCTTCCGCCAGCAGTTCGCCCGCCCACGCGCCGATCAGCTGCGCTTTACCCTGAACAAGGTGGTTTGCCGCCTCTTCCAGTGCCTGCAGGTGACGACGACGCGCCAGGAAGCCGCCTTCCATGCTGGTATCAAAGCCCATGCTCTGCTTGAGATGGTTACGCAGGTCGTCAACGCCTTCACCGGTACGCGCCGACAGGCGAATCAGTGAGTGACCATTCACATCGCTGATACCGAGCGTTTCGCCGGTCACGTCCGCTTTGTTACGCACCACGGTGATCGGCAGCTTAGCCGGCAGGCGGGCGATAAAGTCCGGCCAGATCTCCGCCGGGTCAACGGCGTCGGTCGTGGTGCCGTCCACCATAAACAGCACGCGGTCGGCCTGCTCGATCTCCTGCCAGGCGCGTTCGATACCGATGCGCTCAACCTCGTCGCTGGCATCGCGCAGACCGGCGGTATCGATGATGTGCAGCGGCATGCCGTCGATGTGGATGTGCTCGCGCAGCACGTCGCGAGTGGTACCGGCAATGTCGGTCACGATTGCCGCTTCACGGCCCGCCAGGGCGTTCAGCAGGCTTGATTTCCCGGCGTTAGGGCGTCCGGCAATCACCACCTTCATCCCTTCGCGCAGCAGGCTTCCCTGACGCGCTTCGGCGCGAACGGCGTCGAGATCGGCCATCACCTGGTTGAGCTGGGCTTCAATTTTACCGTCAGAGAGAAAATCGATCTCCTCATCCGGGAAGTCGATAGCCGCTTCCACGTAGATGCGCAGGTGAGTAAGTGCTTCCACAAGGTGATTCACACGCGCGGAGAATGCCCCCTGCAGCGAATTCAGGGCGGAGCGGGCCGCCTGCTCGGAGCTGGCGTCGATCAGGTCAGCAATGGCCTCCGCCTGCGCCAGGTCGAGCTTGTCGTTGAGGAAGGCACGTTCGGAGAACTCGCCCGGCTTCGCAATGCGCAGGCCCGGCAGGGTCAGGATCCGTTTTAACAGCAGGTCGAGGATAACCGGGCCGCCGTGACCCTGCAGCTCCAGCACGTCTTCGCCGGTGAAAGAGTTCGGGCCGGGGAACCACAGCGCAATGCCCTGGTCCAGCGGCGTGCCGTCGGTATCTTTAAACGGCAGGTAATCAGCGTAGCGCGGCTTTGGCAGTTTACCCAGCACCGCTTCGGCCACCTCGCGCGCCTTCAGGCCGGAGATGCGCAGAATGCCTACACCACCGCGTCCCGGTGGGGTTGCCTGGGCGACGATAGTGTCGTTATGGCTCATGGTTGGTCTCGTTCAATACAAATAAAAAAGGCGGTCAATCGACCGCCCTTATTTTAGCGTTAACTTACCGAATCAGGACTTTTTCTTTTCGCGGCTATGCAGGCCACGTTTTTCCAGACCACGGTAAATCAGCTGCTGCTGGATAATGGTCACCAGGTTGCTGACGATATAGTACAGCACCAGACCTGACGGGAACCACAGGAAGAACACGGTGAAGATGACCGGCATAAAGGTCATAATCTTCTGCTGCATCGGGTCGGTCACGGTGGTCGGCGACATCTTCTGGATGAAGAACATCGTCACGCCCATCAGGATCGGCAGGATGTAGTACGGGTCCTGTGCGGACAGGTCATGGATCCACAGTGCGAACGGCGCGTGGCGCAGCTCAACGGAACCCATCAGCATGTAGTACAGCGCAAGGAAGATTGGCATCTGAATCAGCAGCGGGAAGCAACCACCCAGTGGGTTCACTTTCTCTGCTTTATACAGGGCCATCATCTCCTGGCTCTGACGCTGTTTGTCATCGCCCAGACGCTCACGCATTGCCTGAATCTTCGGCTGCAGCATGCGCATCTTCGCCATGGAGGTGTACTGCGCTTTAGTCAGCGGGTACATGATGCCACGAACGATGAAGGTGATAACGATGATGGAGAAGCCCCAGTTACCCAGGAAGCTGTGGATGAACTTCAGCAGCTTAAACAGCGGCTGAGAGATGAACCACAACCAGCCGTAATCCACGGTCAGATCCAGGTGCGGCGCAACAGCGGCCATTTTGTCCTGAATTTCCGGGCCGACCCACAGGGTGCTTGCCATCTTACCGGTTTGACCCGGCTGGACCAGAACCGGCTGAGATTTGTAGCCGATGGCGGCAATACCGTTGCCCAGGTTCGCGGTGTAGAAGTTATTCGTACCGTCGTTATTCGGGATCCACGCGGTCGCGAAATACTGCTGCAGCATGGCCACCCAACCGCCTTTGGAGCTGACGTTCAGGTTTTCGTTATCGGCAATGGTGTCGAATTTGTATTTCTCGTACTTCGCATCAGGCGTGGAGTACGCCGCACCGCGGAAGGTATGCAGCGCAAAGTTGCTGCTTCCGGTATCACGGTGGGACGGCAGATTGATGGACTGCTTCAACTGACCAAAGGTCGAGATTTCCAGCGGTTTCTCACCGGCGTTCTGTACGCTGTAGCCCACGTTCACCGCATATTCACCGCGCTTCAGGGTGAAGGTTTTGGTGAAGGTGTTGCCTGCGGCGTCGGTGTAAGTCATCGGAATAACGAGTTCGTTCTGACCATCAGCCAGCACAAAGGTGTCATTCTCGACGGTATACAGTGGACGCGCACCGTTAGCCGGGTTATCCGGGCCATCACGACCGGTCAGGCCGCTTTGCGCCTGGTAGATAAACTCTGGCGTGGTTTCCAGTAACTGGAACGGTTCGGAAGACTTCAGCTCTTTCGGGTAGGTCAACAGCAGCGCCTGCTCAACATCACCACCACGGGTGTTGATTGTCAGCTCAAGCACATCGGTCTTAACCGTAATCTGTTTCCCCTGGCCACTGGCCGGTACGCCCTGGTCGGCGGCGCTACCCGCTGCGGTGGTCGTAGTCTGCGTGGTCTGCTGCTGGGGTTGAGGATTTTTATCCTGCTCCCATGCCTGCCAGATCATGAAAGACACGAACAACAAAGCGATGATAAGAAGATTGCGTTGCGAATCCATCGTTAGTGTTCTCTGGTATCAAAGGGTCCTGGGGGGACGGGGTCGTCTCCACCGGGGTGTAAAGGGTGGCATTTTAATACGCGTTTCACCGTCAACCAACTGCCTTTTATCACTCCAAACCTGCGCAATGCCTCAATTCCGTAGCTTGAGCATGTTGGTGTGAAACGGCAGTGCGGCCCGAGTAGCGGACTAATCAGGCGTTGATAGACCCGAATGAGGGCTATCAGGACCCGTGAGCCAGGCGACAGTGGCGGCGCCATAATTTTTCCAACGCTTCCGAGAGAGCACGGTTATCGAGGTCGGCAACCCCTTTTTTAGCCACCACCACGAAATCCATTGAAGGCAGTTCGTGCTGACGTAAACGGAAGCTTTCACGCGTCAGACGTTTAATCCGATTGCGTTCATGCGCACGCTTAACATTTTTCTTGGCGACTGTGAGACCGATGCGGGGATGCCCCAGCGAATTTTGGCGGCCGAGGATGGTGATTTGCGGCGTGCCAGCCCGTAGTGGCTGCTGGAAGACGAAAGTGAAATGAGCGGGAGTTAACAAACGTAACTCCCTGGGAAATGCTAGCTTAACCACTCAGGGGTTAGCTTTATTACTTGGAAACGGTCAGACGAGCGCGGCCTTTAGCACGACGACGTGCCAGAACCTGACGACCATTTTTAGTAGCCATACGAGCACGGAAGCCGTGAGAACGGTTGCGCTTCAGTACAGACGGTTGAAAAGTGCGTTTCATGGCGATTTCTACCTAAACTTGAATAAATTCACTGACTTTTGCGTATACCCGAACGAGTTTCGAACGACTAACGCCTCAGCGTGGGTGATTAAAGAGGCCGGATTGTAATAATTGTACACTCCGGAGTCAATTCTCTTTCCTTATTTCCCGCGTATTTCCGCACGTTTTCGCGTGGAAAATGAGCAACGGACGACGCAGGAAGATGAGCATCACGCGCCGGGTCGAGGATTATACGGCCTCGCCAACAAAGCGCAAGGATCGTCCCGGATCTTCGTTAGATCATTTAAGCAATAAATTGTCTGTGCTCATTAATTTTTCCAATATGCGGACTAAATCGTGGGGTACTGGCGCCAGGATCGTTTACACTTATCCGGTTCCGGATCTTCCTGTGGATAAATCGGGAAGAATCTGTGAGAAACAGAAGATCTCTGGCTCAGTTTAGGCTATGATCCGCGGTCCCGATCGGGATCCCAGGATCCTGGTCAGGATAAATTGCAGATAGCAATTCGCACGTCCCCCTTTACACAGGGTCATGTCGATGTGCGCCAACAATCATGAATATTCAATAGTTTTCTTTTATTGTTCGAGTGGAGTCCGCCGTGTCACTTTCGCTTTGGCAGCAGTGTCTTGCCCGATTGCAGGATGAGTTACCAGCCACAGAATTCAGTATGTGGATCCGCCCGTTGCAGGCGGAACTGAGCGATAACACGCTGGCTTTGTATGCGCCAAACCGTTTTGTGCTCGATTGGGTAAGGGACAAGTACCTTAATAACATCAATGGACTGCTGAACGATTTCTGCGGGTCTGATGCCCCGCAGCTGCGCTTTGAAGTGGGCACAAAGCCGGTCACCCAAACCGTTCGTGAAACCGTGAACGTAGCAGCACCTGCTCAGGCCGCGCCTGCTCCGGCCCCTCGCGTCGCACCCGCTCGTCAGGGCTGGGATAATGTCCCCGCACCGGCTGAGCCAACCTACCGCTCTAACGTTAACGTGAAACACACGTTCGATAACTTCGTTGAAGGTAAGTCGAACCAGCTGGCGCGCGCGGCGGCTCGTCAGGTTGCTGATAACCCTGGTGGGGCCTACAACCCGCTGTTCCTTTATGGCGGTACGGGTCTGGGTAAAACGCACCTGCTGCATGCGGTGGGTAACGGCATTATGGCGCGCAAGCCCAATGCCAAAGTGGTGTATATGCACTCCGAACGCTTCGTTCAGGACATGGTAAAAGCCCTGCAAAACAATGCGATCGAAGAGTTTAAACGCTACTATCGTTCTGTTGACGCGCTGCTCATCGATGACATCCAGTTCTTTGCCAATAAAGAACGATCGCAGGAAGAGTTTTTCCACACCTTTAATGCCCTGCTGGAAGGCAATCAGCAGATCATTTTGACCTCGGATCGTTACCCAAAAGAGATCAACGGCGTTGAAGATCGTCTGAAATCCCGCTTCGGCTGGGGCCTGACGGTGGCGATCGAGCCACCGGAGCTGGAAACCCGCGTTGCGATCCTGATGAAGAAAGCCGATGAAAACGACATTCGCCTGCCGGGCGAAGTGGCGTTCTTCATTGCCAAGCGTCTGCGCTCCAACGTGCGTGAGCTGGAAGGAGCGCTGAACCGCGTTATCGCCAATGCCAACTTCACCGGTCGTGCGATCACCATCGATTTTGTGCGTGAAGCGCTGCGAGATTTGCTGGCATTGCAGGAAAAACTGGTCACTATCGACAATATTCAAAAGACGGTGGCTGAGTACTACAAGATCAAAGTGGCAGATTTACTGTCTAAACGTCGTTCCCGCTCGGTGGCGCGTCCGCGTCAGATGGCGATGGCGCTGGCAAAGGAGTTAACCAACCACAGTCTGCCGGAAATCGGGGATGCGTTTGGTGGCCGTGACCATACGACCGTGCTGCACGCTTGTCGCAAGATTGAGCAGTTACGCGAAGAAAGCCACGACATAAAAGAAGATTTTTCCAATCTAATCAGAACATTATCATCGTGACGCTATGAAATTTACCGTTGAACGTGAACATTTATTAAAACCGCTGCAACAGGTGAGTGGCCCATTAGGTGGCCGCCCAACGCTGCCTATTCTCGGAAACCTGCTGCTTCAGGTCGCGGACGGTACGCTGTCGCTGACCGGTACAGATCTGGAAATGGAAATGATCGCGCGCGTTACGCTGACGCAGCCGCACGACGCAGGCGCGACCACGGTTCCGGCACGTAAATTCTTTGACATCTGCCGCGGGCTGCCGGAAGGCGCTGAAATCGCCGTGCAGCTGGAAGGCGACCGTATGCTGGTGCGCTCTGGCCGCAGCCGTTTCTCGCTCTCCACGCTGCCTGCTGCGGACTTCCCGAACCTGGACGACTGGCAGAGCGAAGTTGAATTCACCCTGCCGCAGGCGACGATGAAGCGTCTGATTGAAGCCACGCAGTTCTCCATGGCGCATCAGGACGTCCGTTACTACTTAAACGGCATGCTGTTCGAAACCGAAGGTGAAGAGCTGCGTACCGTAGCCACTGACGGCCACCGTCTGGCGGTCTGTTCTATGCCGATTGGCGACGCGCTGCCAAACCATTCGGTGATCGTGCCGCGTAAAGGGGTGATTGAGCTGATGCGTATGCTCGACGGCGGCGACACGCCGCTGCGCGTGCAGATCGGCAGCAACAATATCCGCGCACACGTGGGCGATTTTGTCTTCACGTCTAAGCTGGTTGACGGTCGTTTCCCGGATTATCGCCGCGTATTGCCGAAGAATCCGGACAAAACGCTGGAAGCGGGCTGCGATAGCCTCAAGCAGGCCTTTGCCCGTGCGGCCATTCTCTCCAACGAGAAATTCCGCGGCGTGCGCCTGTACGTGAGTGAAAACCAGATCAAAATCACCGCCAATAACCCGGAGCAGGAAGAGGCAGAAGAAATTCTGGACGTCACCTACGCCGGAACCGAGATGGAAATCGGCTTTAACGTCAGTTACGTGTTGGATGTGCTGAATGCGCTGAAGTGCGAGAACGTGCGCATTCTGCTGACCGACTCCGTTTCAAGCGTACAGATTGAAGATGCCGCATCACAGTCGGCTGCTTATGTTGTCATGCCAATGAGACTGTAATGTCGCTCACCCGTCTGTTGATCCGCGACTTTCGCAATATCGAAAGCGCGGATCTCGCTTTATCCCCTGGCTTTAACTTCCTGGTTGGCGCAAACGGCAGCGGCAAAACCAGCGTGCTTGAGGCCATCTATACGCTCGGCCACGGTCGGGCGTTTCGCAGTTTGCAGATTGGTCGCGTCATTCGCCACGAGCAGGAAGCTTTTGTTCTGCACGGGCGTTTGCAGGGCGATGAGCGTGAGACCGCCATCGGCCTGACCAAAGACAAGCAGGGCGACAGCAAGGTGCGCATCGACGGCACCGACGGCCATAAAGTGGCGGAGCTGGCGCTGCTGATGCCGATGCAGCTGATAACGCCGGAGGGGTTTACTTTACTCAACGGCGGCCCCAAATACAGAAGAGCGTTCCTCGACTGGGGATGCTTTCACAACGAAGCCGGATTCTTTAACGCCTGGAGCAACCTGAAGCGTCTGCTCAAGCAGCGTAACGCCGCGCTGCGCCAGGTTACCCGTTACGCCCAGCTGCGTCCGTGGGACATGGAGTTAATCCCTCTCGCGGAACAAATCAGCAACTGGCGTGCCGAATACAGCGCAGGTATCGCCGAAGATATGGCCGACACCTGCAAACAGTTTTTACCCGAGTTCTCTCTCACCTTCTCCTTCCAGCGCGGCTGGGAGAAAGAGACGGATTATGCCGAGGTGTTAGAGAGAAGCTTCGAGCGCGACCGCATGTTGACCTACACCGCACACGGCCCGCACAAGGCGGATTTCCGCATTCGTGCCGACGGTGCACCGGTGGAAGACACGCTTTCGCGCGGGCAGCTCAAGCTCCTGATGTGTGCGCTGCGCCTGGCACAGGGAGAGTTTCTCACCCGCGAGAGCGGAAGACGCTGCCTGTACCTGATAGATGATTTTGCCTCGGAACTTGACGACGCGCGGCGCGGGCTGCTTGCCAGCCGCTTAAAAGCCACGCAGTCGCAGGTTTTCGTCAGCGCCATTAGCGCTGAACACGTTATAGACATGTCGGACGAAAATTCGAAGATGTTTACCGTGGAAAAGGGTAAAATAACGGATTAACCCAAGTTGAAATGAGCGAGAAACGTTGATGTCGAATTCTTATGACTCCTCCAGTATCAAAGTCCTGAAAGGGCTGGATGCGGTGCGTAAGCGCCCGGGTATGTATATCGGCGACACGGATGACGGCACCGGTCTGCACCACATGGTATTCGAGGTGGTAGATAACGCTATCGACGAAGCGCTCGCGGGTCACTGTAAAGACATCGTGGTCACCATCCATGCGGATAACTCCGTCTCCGTCACCGATGACGGTCGTGGCATCCCAACCGGTATTCACCCGGAAGAGGGCGTCTCTGCGGCGGAAGTGATCATGACCGTCCTGCACGCAGGCGGTAAGTTCGACGATAACTCCTATAAAGTTTCCGGCGGCCTGCACGGCGTAGGTGTTTCGGTAGTAAACGCCCTGTCGCAGAAGCTGGAGCTGGTTATCCAGCGCGAAGGCAAAATCCACCGTCAGCTCTATACGCACGGCGTGCCGCAGGCACCGCTGGCCGTCACGGGCGACACCGACAAAACCGGTACCATGGTGCGTTTCTGGCCGAGCCTCGAAACCTTCACCAACGTCACCGAGTTTGAGTACGACATCCTGGCGAAACGCCTGCGTGAACTGTCGTTCCTGAACTCTGGCGTCTCGATTCGCCTGCGCGACAAGCGTGACAACAAAGAAGACCACTTCCACTACGAAGGCGGTATCAAGGCGTTTGTTGAGTATCTGAACAAGAACAAAACGCCAATTCACCCGAATATCTTCTACTTCTCCACCGAAAAAGACGGTATCGGCGTGGAAGTGGCGCTGCAGTGGAACGACGGTTTCCAGGAAAACATTTACTGCTTCACCAACAACATTCCACAGCGTGACGGCGGTACGCACCTTGCAGGCTTCCGTGCGGCGATGACCCGTACCCTGAACGCCTACATGGACAAAGAAGGCTACAGCAAAAAAGCAAAAGTCAGTGCCACCGGTGATGACGCCCGTGAAGGCCTGATTGCCGTTGTCTCCGTGAAGGTGCCGGATCCGAAGTTCTCCTCACAGACCAAAGACAAGCTGGTCTCTTCCGAGGTGAAATCGGCGGTTGAACAGCAGATGAACGAACTGCTGAGCGAATACCTGCTGGAAAACCCGTCCGACGCGAAAATCGTGGTGGGTAAAATTATTGATGCGGCGCGTGCCCGTGAAGCGGCGCGTAAAGCCCGTGAAATGACCCGTCGTAAAGGCGCGCTGGACTTAGCAGGCCTGCCGGGCAAACTGGCTGACTGCCAGGAACGCGACCCGGCGCTGTCCGAACTGTACCTCGTGGAAGGGGACTCCGCGGGCGGTTCTGCGAAGCAGGGCCGTAACCGTAAGAACCAGGCTATCCTGCCGCTGAAGGGTAAAATCCTTAACGTTGAGAAGGCGCGCTTCGACAAGATGCTCTCTTCTCAGGAAGTGGCGACGCTCATTACCGCGCTGGGCTGCGGCATCGGCCGTGATGAGTACAACCCGGACAAACTGCGCTACCACAGCATCATCATCATGACCGATGCGGACGTCGACGGCTCGCACATTCGTACGCTGCTGTTGACCTTCTTCTATCGTCAGATGCCTGAAATCGTCGAGCGTGGCCACGTCTACATTGCACAGCCGCCGCTGTACAAGGTGAAGAAAGGCAAGCAGGAACAGTACATTAAAGACGACGAAGCGATGGATCAGTATCAAATCGCAATCGCCCTTGATGGCGCAACCCTGCATGCGAACTCGCACGCCCCTGCACTGGCCGGCGAGCCGCTGGAGCGTCTGGTGTCCGAGTTCAACGCGACGCAGAAAATGATCACGCGTATGGAACGCCGCTATCCGAAAACGCTGCTGAAGGAGCTGGTTTATCAGCCAACCCTGACCGAAGCCGATCTGAGCGACGAGCAGACCGTGACCCGCTGGGTGAACGCCCTGGTGACCGATCTCAACGAGAAAGAGCAGCACGGCAGCATGTGGAAATGCGATATCCAGCAGAACGCCGATAAGCAGTTCGAGCCTATTATTCGCGTGCGTACCCACGGCGTTGATACCGACTACCCGCTGGAACACGAGTTTGTGACCGGTCCGGAATACCGCCGTATCTGCACGCTCGGCGAGACGCTGCGTGGCCTGATCGAAGACGATGCGTTCATCGAACGTGGCGAACGTCGTCAGCCTGTAGCCAGCTTCGAGCAGGCGCTGGACTGGCTGGTGAAAGAGTCTCGTCGTGGTCTTGCGATCCAGCGTTATAAAGGTCTGGGTGAAATGAACCCGGAGCAGCTGTGGGAAACTACCATGGATCCGGAAAGCCGCCGCATGTTGCGCGTCACCGTTAAAGACGCGATTGCTGCGGACCAGCTGTTCACGACCCTGATGGGCGATGCGGTTGAACCACGTCGTGCCTTCATCGAAGAGAACGCCCTGAAAGCGGCAAATATCGATATTTAACGGTTGTTATTGTGGGGTCTCATTTCAAATGAAATGACATCTCATAAAGAATGCAGTCGGCTAAGAACAAAAAGAGAGGGGCACGATGTCCCTCTCTTTTTTTGCTTAAATTGGTGTATCAATAGAACAAAGTCGATCTCATTGGCATAACCCTCTACCAGGAGAATATATCCCGAACATACCCTGACGAAGAGTATGGTGGTCTGTTAGAGTTGAAATCGTTACGGAAAAAGGAATACACCGAATGAGCAGCAGGAGCGATATTATCGGGGCCGATGAATGGCCTCATCTACAGTGAGGTCCTCGGTTGGATTGACCTGGGGCATGCCAGGGGCGAAGATATTTCCCTGCTTCTGGCTGATTTCAGCAGCGGCGAAGCCAGTGGCAGACCTTATTACACGATTGCATACAATCAGAGAATGAATATCGGGAAAGGACTTGCCGGAACGGGTAAGTTTGTTCGCTGGGAAATAAAACGTGGGCGCTCGATGTCAGAAATTAACAGCATTGCCCTGGCCATGATGATGGATACCGCGAGAAATTTTGAAAATTACCAGTCTCGCGCTTTTTTCAGCTGGTACACCGATAGCGGGTTCAGCGGAGAAGACCTGGTGTCGGATCTGCTCGGTTTTTACAGGGCGCTGATTCCTTCGGATTACCGGGCTCAGTTGAGGCCTGAGCCGTGAAAGCGCACTACGCCGCTGGGATCATTACGGACCGATCGGTAATTTCAAGAACCGGGGTTTTCTTCCACTGATGTTTCCCGACCCTGATGACCTAAATATCCGGCATGAACCCTATAAAGGCTCGCTTCCCCGCTTTATGAAGTGGGTAACGCCGTTTGATAACTTCAGTTCAGACATTGTTCGTATTCTTAACGATAACGGCACATATCATTCCTTCTTTACCCACTCAGGACGACGTTGAGCATGAAAAAGTTAGCCATATACTCAGGGCTGGCCATCGTGATTGTCACGGTCATATACCTCCTTTTGCCGTATGAGCCTGAGATGACATACCGTGAATCAGATAGGGTTCGCTATCATCTTTACACCCCAGAATCGATTAAGCAGGTACCACGCCTTTCACCGGATTATACCTTCAACCACTCTGCTGCAAATGGACAGCCGGAAACCGCTGGCGTGTGCTTTAGCGGGGTATCTGATACCGCTGCACTTAAACAATACCTTGTTTCGCGTGGCTATTCCTTTGCGAGAAAAGCTCCCGCCGGGGAGTTGTGGACGTCAGAACGTAGCCGGGATGTGTACTTCACTGTTATAAGCAGATTTTCGCCTGGTAAGCAGGTTTGCCTGTATGAATCAGATCGTTAACCTGTGCTTTTAGCGCGGCTTTGTTGTGGGAGCAGGCATATCCAGCGACATCACGGACGGTAAACGGTTCGCCAGCGTATCTATCGCTATTCTTACCCTCAGCGGCAGATGCGGCGTCTGCTGCCACACGGCATGAACGTTGAAATGCACATCCGGTGCCTGCTTTAAGAACGGGACGAGTTTACCCTGGTGAATATCTTTGACGACCATCCAGCAGGGCAGCCATGCAATGCCGTGTCCGGCCAGCGCAGCGTCGCAGATCGCCTGCAAATCATCCATATTGAGCGACGATCGGGGCGTAAAGGTGTGCGACGTTCCTTCGTTATCCATCAGCTGCCAGGACAACACTCTGCCTGCGCTCAAATAGTTAATGGCCGTATGCTGGGATAAATCATTAACGCTTTGTGGCTGGCCTTTCTTCAGCAGATACTCCGGCGCGGCGCACAGCACCATGCGGTGTTCTCCCAGCTTTCTGGCGACCAGCACGCTGCTGTCCTGAAGCGTGCCGTTACGCACCGCCATATCAAACCCTTCCTCGACCAGATCCACCACGCGGTCGCTGAATGACATTTCCAGCTCAAGCC
The DNA here is from genome assembly GCF_014982155.1 of Enterobacter cloacae complex sp. P16RS2. Classification (NCBI taxonomy): domain Bacteria; kingdom Pseudomonadati; phylum Pseudomonadota; class Gammaproteobacteria; order Enterobacterales; family Enterobacteriaceae; genus Enterobacter; species Enterobacter cloacae complex sp. P16RS2. The sequence continues at coordinate 18,803 of NZ_JADCKW010000021.1, forward strand.
CGGGGTGTTCCTGAGCCAGCGCTATCAGCAGCGGGGCGACACACTGGCGACCAAACAGCACCGGCATGGAAATGCGCAGGCGACCGCTGACCTGCTGTTTCCCCGTCTCAAGCAGCGATTCCGCACTCCGAATCTCCTCCAGCGCGCGCAGGCAGCGTTCATAAAAAAGGGAGCCGTTATCGGTCAGACTCTGGCTGCGGGTGGTGCGCTGAAAAAGACGTACCCCCAGCCGTTGTTCAAGGCGAGCGATACTTTTTCCGACCGCCGAGCGTGACAAATGCAGACGAATGGCGGCCTGCGCAAAACTTCCCGCCTCAACGGCGGCCACAAAAACAGGAATATCCTTCAGCGTATCGGTCATCGATTGTATCTGTTCTGGCGTCAATAAAGAGAAAACTTATCGCCACTGGCGACCTTTAGTCAACGGTAGACTGTCAGGACTAAAGCTCATCTGATGGCAGGAGAAATTAAATGACAGAGACAATGCAACGCTGGTCCATGGATGCCCTCGGGCGCGAGAACCTCAAGCTGACTCAGGCGCCCGTCCCACAGCCGGGCCCGGGTGAAGTGCGCGTGCGGGTGAATGCCGTTGCGCTTAACTATCGCGATAAAATGGTTGTTGAAGGCACAATGCCGATTCCGCTTTCCTTCCCGTTTACCCCGGCATCTGACATGGCGGGCGTGGTGGACAGCATTGGTGAAGGCGTTACGCGCTTCCAGCCCGGCGCGCGCGTCATCTCAACCTTCTTCCCTGAGTGGATCGACGGTAAGCCGCAGGCGGACGCGCGCAATCTGCCCTATAAAACGTCCGGCGGATACTTTCAGGGCATGCTGTCCGAGTATGTGATTGTGAATGAAGGCGCGCTGGCGGCCTCCCCGGAGACTCTGGATGACGCCGAGGCCAGCACGCTGCCCTGCGCAGGGCTCACCGCCTGGTTTGCGCTGGTGGAACGTGGTCAGCTGCGCGCCGGTCAATCGGTGCTGGTGCAGGGCACGGGCGGCGTGGCGATATTCGCCCTGCAAATCGCAAAAGCGCACGGGGCGGAGGTTTTTGTCACCTCGGGGAGTGATGAAAAACTGGCGCTGGCCAAAAAGCTGGGAGCCAGCCAGGGCATCAACCGTCTGAAAGGCGACTGGGCGGAAAATACGCTGGCGCTCACGCAGGATCGCGGTATCGACCATATTATTGAAACCGTAGGCGGAGAGAACCTGAAGCATTCCCTGCGCGCCGTTGCCGTTCACGGACGTATCTCCGTCATTGGCGTGCTGGCCGGGACGGAGATTACCCTCTCTGCTGGCGAACTGCTGCTGAAATCACCCGTCATTCAGGGGATTGGCGTGGGGCACCGCCGGGCGCTGGAAGATTTTGTCCGCGCAGTTGACGTCACGGGGCTGAAGCCGGTGATTGAGCATCGCTACCGTTTTAACGAGCTTGAACAGGCGTTTGAACATCTGGATCGCGGCGCGTTCGGTAAAATAGTTCTCACCCGCGAGTAAGCCTTCGTTCCCCGGAATCAGCGTAAAAGGGGCATTCCTGTTGCGCAATATAGCTCTATTTTTGTGTGCTTAATCGCGTTAGCATGAGGCAGCACTCATTTATTCCGGGGAACTCATGGCTATCAAACTCATCGCAATCGATATGGACGGCACGCTGCTGCTGCCAGATCACACTATCTCTCCAGCCGTTAAAAACGCGATTGCCGCGGCGCGCGCAAAGGGCGTGAATGTGGTCCTGACCACGGGGCGTCCGTATGCGGGCGTACACAGCTATCTGAAAGAACTGCACATGAATCAGCCGGGCGACTACTGCATCACCTATAACGGCGCGCTGGTGCAGAAAGCCGCTGACGGCAGTACGGTTGCGCAAACCGCGCTGAGCTACGATGACTATCTGTTCCTGGAAAAACTGTCCCGTGAAGTGGGTTCCCACTTCCACGCGCTCGATCGCAATACGCTCTATACCGCCAACCGCGATATCAGCTACTACACGGTACATGAATCCTACGTTGCGACCATTCCGCTGGTGTTCTGTGAAGCGGAGAAAATGGACCCGGCGACGCAGTTCCTGAAAGTGATGATGATCGACGAGCCGGAGATCCTGGATAAAGCGATTGCGCGCATTCCGGCGGAGGTAAAAGAGAAGTACACCGTGCTGAAAAGTGCGCCGTACTTCCTCGAAATCCTCGATAAACGCGTCAATAAAGGCACCGGTGTCAAATCACTGGCCGATGCGCTGGGTATTAAACAGGAAGAGATCATGGCGCTGGGCGACCAGGAAAATGACATCGCGATGATCGAATTCGCCGGTATGGGCGTGGCGATGGATAACGCCATTCCATCCGTGAAAGAAGTGGCCAACTTCGTGACCAAATCCAACCTGGAGGACGGCGTTGCTTACGCGATCGAGAAGTTTGTGCTGCAGTAACGCTTATTTTTAATCATCAGCCTCGGTTATCAACCGGGCTTTTTTTTGCGCTGAATTTATTGAATTGTTCTTTTTGTGATCTTGATTGTAGTACAACATTAAATGATTGTACTACATTACAGCCATGGCAAAGACGAACTCCCTCACGTTTGTACTGCAAAAGTGAGGTGAAATTCAGCGGTCGCGGTAAAGTAGTGATGGACATACAGAGCACAAGGACTCTCCATGACACTCAATAAAACCGATCGCATCGTCATCACGCTGGGCACCCAGATTGTGGGTGGCAAATACGTTCCCGGTTCGCCGCTGCCGGCAGAGGCCGAACTGTGTGAGGAGTTTGAAACCTCGCGCAACATCATCCGGGAAGTATTCCGCTCGCTGATGGCGAAGCGGCTGATTGAAATGAAGCGCTATCGCGGCGCGTTTGTTGCCCCGCGTAACCAGTGGAACTACCTCGATACCGACGTGCTGCAGTGGGTGCTGGAAAATGACTACGACCCGCGGCTTATCGGCGCGATGAGCGAAGTCCGAAACCTGGTTGAACCGGCCATCGCCCGCTGGGCGGCGGAACGCGCAACTTCCGGCGATTTGGCCCAGATCGAGTCGGCTTTAAACGACATGATCGCCAATAACCAGAACCGGGAGGCGTTTAACGAGGCAGATATTCGCTACCACGAAGCGGTGCTGCAGTCGGTGCATAACCCGGTATTACAGCAGCTTAGCGTAGCGATCAGCTCGCTACAGCGAGCAGTATTTGAACGTACCTGGATGGGAGATGAGGCCAACATGCCGAAAACGCTCCAGGAACATAAAGCGCTGTTCGATGCGATACGGCATCAGGACGGCGATGCGGCAGAGCAGGCGGCACTTACCATGATTGCCAGCTCGACACGAAGGCTGAAGGAAATCACATGACATCTCGCTACATCGCAATTGACTGGGGATCGACCAATCTGCGCGCCTGGCTGTATCAGGGCGAGCAGTGCCTGGAAAGCAGGCAATCAGAAGCAGGCGTGACGCGCCTGAACGGTAAATCCCCCGAGGCGGTGTTAGCAGAGGTCACACAACGCTGGCGCGACAGCGCCACGCCGGTAGTGATGGCGGGTATGGTAGGCAGCAACGTAGGGTGGAAAATCGCCCCTTATGTGCCGGTTCCCGCCCATTTCTCCGCCATTGGCGAGCAGTTAACGTCCGTTGGCGACAATATCTGGATTATTCCCGGCTTGTGCGTTTCTCGCGACGACAACCACAACGTGATGCGCGGCGAAGAGACGCAGCTGCTTGGCGCGCGCGCGCTTTCCCCTTCTTCTGTCTACGTCATGCCCGGAACGCACTGCAAGTGGGTCCAGGCTGACGCTGAGCAAATCCACGACTTTCGCACCGTGATGACCGGCGAGCTGCACCATTTGCTGCTCAACCATTCGCTGGTCGGGGCCGGTTTACCTGAGCAGGAAGCCTCGGCAGAGGCGTTTGCTGCCGGGCTTGAACGTGGGATCGCTTCTCCTGATGTTTTGCCGCACCTTTTTGAGGTTCGCGCCTCGCACGTGCTGGGAAATCTCCCGCGCGAGCAGGTCAGCGAGTTTCTTTCCGGCCTGCTGATTGGCGCTGAGGTTGCCAGCATGCGTGATTTCATCGCGCACGAGCAGGCCATCACCATTGTCGCAGGCGCATCGCTGACGTCGCGCTACGATCAGGCGTTTCGTACCGTTGGGCGTAACGTTTCAACGCTATCCGGCGACACGGCATTTCAGGCAGGAATAAGGAGCATCGCTCATGCAGTGGCAAACTGATCTTCCCCTTATCGCGATTTTGCGCGGCATTACGCCCGATGAGGCGTTAGCCCACGTCGGCGCGGTTATTGACGCCGGGTTCGACGCGGTGGAAATCCCGCTTAACTCTCCCGAGTGGGAAAAAAGCATTCCGGCCGTGGTGAAGGCCTTTGGTGATAAGGCGCTGATTGGCGCAGGCACCGTGTTACAGCCCGAGCAGGTAGATCGGCTGGCGAAGATGGGCTGCAGGCTTATCGTCACGCCCAATATTCAGCCTGAGGTGATCCGCCGCGCGGTGGGGCACGGCATGACCGTCTGCCCGGGGTGCGCCACCGCCACGGAAGCCTTTACCGCTCTCGACGCAGGCGCACAGTCGCTCAAAATTTTCCCGTCATCGGCTTTTGGTCCGGACTACATCAAAGCGCTGAAAGCGGTATTGCCCGCCAGCGTGCCGGTCTTTGCCGTGGGCGGCGTAACGCCAGAAAACCTGGGCCAGTGGATGAGCGCTGGCTGTGTGGGCGCGGGGCTGGGCAGCGATCTTTATCGTGCCGGACAGTCCGTGGAGCGTACCGCACAGCAGGCGGCAGCATTTGTGAAAGCGTATCGAGAGGCAGTGAAATGAAAATAACCAAACTCACCACGTACCGTTTACCCCCGCGCTGGATGTTCCTGAAAATCGAAACCGATGAAGGGGTTGTGGGCTGGGGCGAACCGGTGATTGAAGGGCGGGCGCGTACCGTAGAAGCGGCGGTGCACGAGCTGGGGGAATACCTGATTGGTCAGGATCCGGCGCGCATTAACGACCTTTGGCAGGTGATGTACCGCGCGGGCTTCTACCGCGGGGGGCCGATCCTGATGAGCGCCATCGCCGGCATCGACCAGGCGCTGTGGGATATCAAAGGCAAAGTGCTGAACGCGCCGGTCTGGCAATTGATGGGCGGCCTGGTGCGCGACAAAATTAAAGCCTACAGCTGGGTCGGCGGTGACCGTCCTGCGGAAGTGATTGATGGCATCACGCAGCTGCGCAACATCGGCTTCGACACTTTCAAGCTCAACGGCTGCGAAGAGATGGGCATTATCGACAACTCGCGTGCGGTAGACCGGGCGGTGAATACCGTGGCGCAAATCCGTGAAGCCTTCGGCAACGAGATTGAGTTTGGCCTGGATTTCCACGGCCGAGTCAGCGCGCCGATGGCCAAAGTTCTGATCAAAGAGCTGGAGCCGTATCGTCCGCTGTTTATTGAAGAACCGGTGCTGGCCGAGCAGGCCGAGTACTACCCGAAACTGGCTGAACAGACCCATATTCCCATCGCGGCGGGCGAACGTATGTTCTCGCGCTTCGAGTTCAAACGCGTGCTTGAAGCGGGCGGCATTGCCATCCTGCAGCCGGACCTCTCTCACGCGGGCGGCATAACTGAATGCTACAAAATTGCCGGGATGGCAGAGGCTTACGATGTGGCATTGGCACCGCACTGCCCGCTAGGCCCGATCGCGCTGGCTGCCTGTCTGCACGTTGATTTTATCTCCCGCAATGCGGTGTTCCAGGAACAGAGCATGGGGATTCACTATAACAAGGGCGCGGAACTGCTCGATTTTGTGAAAAATAAAGAAGACTTCTGCATGGAAGGCGGTTTCTTTAAACCGTTAACGAAGCCGGGCCTTGGCGTAGAAATTGACGAAGCCAAAGTCATTGAGCTGAGTAAAAATGCGCCAGACTGGCGTAACCCGCTGTGGCGTCATGAGGATGGCAGCGTAGCCGAATGGTAAATGCGCGTCATACTTCGCGCTGGTGATGCGTTGGCTGCGTTTTCTTACCCCGGTCATATACTTTTGTATGCTCCCGGGGATGCGAAAACTTGCCGCCTTCCCCCAGCACGAATTATTTAGCGCATTCTGTTTACGTTTTTAATTAAAAAAACCAAATACACCCTCTGTAAATTACAGGGCATGGTGAGCGGCTTCGCTATGCCCAAAATCTGGAGACAGATTGCGATGGATATTCCAGTTACCGCTACAAAAACCGGGCGTCGCCGCTACCTGACGCTGATTATGATCTTTATTACCGTGGTCATTTGCTATGTAGACCGCGCCAACCTTGCCGTGGCATCGGCCCATATCCAGGAAGAGTTTGGCATCACCAAAGCGGAAATGGGCTACGTCTTTTCGGCGTTTGCCTGGCTGTATACTTTATGTCAGATCCCGGGCGGCTGGTTCCTTGACCGCGTGGGTTCACGTCTGACCTATTTCATTGCCATTTTCGGCTGGTCAGTGGCGACCCTGTTCCAGGGCTTCGCGACCGGGCTGATGTCGCTGATTGGCCTGCGCGCCATCACCGGGGTGTTCGAAGCGCCCGCGTTTCCGACCAACAACCGTATGGTGACCAGCTGGTTCCCGGAACACGAGCGCGCTTCCGCCGTTGGCTTTTACACCTCCGGGCAGTTTGTCGGCCTGGCGTTCCTGACGCCGCTGCTGATCTGGATCCAGGAGCTGCTGAGCTGGCACTGGGTATTCATCGTCACGGGTGGGATTGGCATTATCTGGTCGCTGATCTGGTTCAAGGTTTACCAGCCGCCGCGTCTGACCAAAAGCATCACCAAAGCCGAGCTGGACTACATCCGCGACGGCGGTGGCCTGGTGGACGGCGATGCGCCGGTGAAAAAAGAGGCGCGCCAGCCGCTGACCAAAGCGGACTGGAAGCTGGTCTTCCATCGTAAGCTGGTGGGCGTTTATCTGGGCCAGTTCGCGGTAACCTCCACGCTGTGGTTCTTCCTTACCTGGTTCCCGAACTACCTGACCCAGGAGAAAGGCATCACGGCGCTGAAGGCGGGCTTTATGACCACCGTGCCGTTCCTCGCGGCGTTCTTCGGCGTGCTGCTCTCCGGCTGGCTGGCCGATAAGCTGGTGAAAAAGGGCTACTCGCTGGGCGTGGCGCGTAAAACGCCGATCATCTGCGGGTTGCTGATCTCCACCTGCATCATGGGCGCCAACTACACCAACGATCCGGTGTGGATTATGACCCTGATGGCGGTGGCGTTCTTCGGTAACGGTTTCGCCTCTATCACCTGGTCGCTGGTGTCGTCCCTTGCGCCGATGCGGCTGATTGGCCTGACCGGCGGCGTGTTCAACTTTGTCGGCGGGCTGGGCGGGATCACCGTACCGCTGGTCATCGGCTACCTGGCGCAGGACTACGGCTTCGGCCCGGCGCTGGTCTATATTTCTGCCGTGGCGCTGATCGGAGCACTCTCCTACATCCTGCTGGTGGGTGATGTGAAACGAGTAGGCTAATCCCTGCGGATGTTTTACCCTGATGCACTCACCGTGCATCAGGGTATCCTCATGAAACAAATCACTTTCGCTTCCCGCAACCACCAGCTGACCAACATCAATACCTGGACGCCGGACAGCCAGTGGCTGGTCTACGACGTGCGCCCGTCCGGTGCGTCGTTTACCGGTGAAACCATCGAGCGGGTCAATGTCGCTACGGGTGAGGTAGAGGTGGTATATCGCGCCACTGACGGCGCGCATGTCGGCGTGGTGACCGTTCATCCTGCAGAAGAGAAATATGTCTTTATCCACGGCCCGAAAAACCCGGATGCGGACTGGCACTACGATTTTCATCATCGTCAGGGAGTGGTTGCACAAAACGGTCAGGTGAGCAACCTGGACGCGATGGATATCACCGCGCCTTACACCGCAGGCGCGCTGCGCGGCGGCAGCCACGTCCATGTCTTCAGCCCGAACGGGCGGCTCGTCAGCTTTACCTATAACGACCATGTTCTGCACGAACGCGATCCTAAACTCGATTTACGCAACGTCGGCGTGGCTGCGCCTTACGGCCCGGTGAACCCGCAGGGGAACCATCCCCGTGAATATTCGGGAACCTTCTGGAGCGTGCTGGTTAGCCGCACCACGCCCAACCCACGGCCGGGCAGCGATGAAATCAACCGCGCATACGAAGAGGGCTGGGTGGGCAACGACAGGCTGGCGTTTATCGGCGATACCCTCTCCGCGCAGGGCGAAAAAGTACCGGAACTGTTTATCGTAAATCTGCCGGAAGACGAGCAGGGCTGGAAGCGTGCGGGCGATGCGCCGCTACAGGGCACGACGGAGACCCTGCCAGCGCCGCCTGCGGGTGTGAAGCAGCGCCGTTTGACCTTTACGCATCAGAGGGCGTACCCGGGCCTGGTGAACATGCCGCGTCACTGGGTTCGCTGCAACCCGCAGGGGACACAGATTGCGTTTCTGATGCGGGATGATAACGGCATTGTGCAGCTGTGGCTGATCTCTTCTGAGGGAGGTGAGCCGCGCCAGTTGACGCGTACCGGGAGCGATATTCAGTCAGCATTTAACTGGCATCCTTCCGGCGATCGTCTGGGGTTTGTGCTCGAAAATCGGATCGCCTGCTGCGACGCACAGACCGGAGAGGTGACGTTTTTGACGTCCGATCACGGCAACCCGCCGTCTGCTGATGCGGTCGTTTTTTCCCCTGACGGGCGCGTTATTGCGTGGATGGAGGAGACAGCCGGTTTCCGTCAGCTTTGGGTAACGGAAACCGCGCAGTACTAGCGTGGAGGCATTTCAGCGGGCGGGATGACGGCGTTTGTCGCCAGATTTTCCTGCTCGCTTTTCTCTACCCGCGAGCGCACGGAGTTGTCCTTACGAAACATATCCCACGGCAGCAGAAGCGTATCCGCCACGGCCGTAAACGGCATATCCAGGATAACCAGGGATTTGGTGCCCCAGTTTGTATCGTCATCGGAGATCATCGCCGCGCTGGCGCGCGTCCCCGGATATGTTCCTTCTTTACCGCCGGTGTGAGACATCACGCTCGAACACCCGCAAAGTAAAACTACCCAGCTGAACGTCGTCAGCTTTATCAGAACATTTTTCATCATCACTCAGTCATCGTTAATGGCACTGCATAGACATGCAACTCAGGGTTATAGCGAGCCTTATCCAAAATGGATAGCCCTATAACCCCGCACTGTGGCAGCCATCGCAATTTAACCCTTTGTGCTGTTGTCCCAGTCTAAGCGAGATGCAGGAAAGTGCAAAAAAAAGTGCAGCTGTCGTTCTTGAAAAGCCCGATTGCAGACCCATTTTAAGAATGTGGCCCGATAACGAACTCGCCTGATGGGTGTTCGGGGGCGCAAAGGCCTGTCCATGGTGGAAGGCTACAATTTCTCGCTGATTTCAGGAGTTTTATTTATGCGTAACTTCGATCTTTCTCCGCTATACCGTTCTGCAATTGGTTTTGACCGCCTGTTTAACCATTTAGAAAATAACCAAAGCCAGAGCAACGGCTACCCTCCATACAATGTTGAGCTGGTTGACGAAAACCACTACCGCATCGCCATTGCCGTCGCCGGTTTTGCAGAAAACGAACTGGAGATCACCGCGCAGGACAACCTGCTGGTGGTGAAAGGTTCCCATATGGCCGAGCAGAAAGAACGTACCTACCTTTATCAGGGCATCGCCGAGCGTAACTTTGAACGCAAATTCCAGTTAGCCGAGAACATTCACGTTAAAGGCGCGAACCTGGTTAACGGTCTGCTGTTTATCGAACTGGAACGTGTGATTCCGGAAGAGAAAAAACCGCGCCGTATCGAAATTAACTAATTACGCGGGTCGCGTGAGCGGCCCACCCGAACTTGCTTGCCGTAACGGGAGCATATGCGAATCCATCAGGATTTGCAGGAATAACTGTGCACAAAATTACACTGTGCCGAACTCGCTTCTCAGAAGGAGATTTAGTATGCGTAACTATGATTTATCCCCCCTGCTGCGTCAGTGGATTGGTTTTGACAAACTGGCTAACGCCCTGCAAAGCACCACCGAGCAACAGACGTTTCCGCCGTACAACATCGAAAAGAGCGACGATAACCACTATCGCATTACCCTTGCGCTGGCCGGTTTCCGCCAGGACGATCTGGACATCCAGCTTGAAGGCACTCGCCTGACCGTGAAGGGGTCGCCGGAAAAACAAGAGACCGAGACCAAATGGCTGCATCAGGGGTTGGTTAATCAGCCGTTTAGCCTGAGCTTTACCCTGGCAGACCATATGGAAGTGTCCGGCGCAACGTTTACCAACGGTCTGCTGCATATCGACCTGATCCGCAACGTGCCGGAAGCCATCGCGCCGCAGCGTATCGCCATTAGCGAGCGGCCGGCGTTGAACAGTTAGCACTGTGCGGGCTGATGCCCTCACCCCGGCCCTCTTCCTGTGGGAGAGGGTGAAAAGATAAAGCCCTGCCCCGGCAGGGCTTTTTTGTGCGCCATCGCCCATACAACCGCCCCCGGCTCTGAGAGAATCCTTAGCATAACTAAGGTTATGATAAGGAAGTGGGTCATGAGTGATATCGCGTTAACCGTCAGCGTGTTGGCCCTGGTCGCTGTTGTTGGCCTGTGGATAGGTAATATCAAAATCCGTGGCGTCGGGTTTGGGATAGGCGGGGTACTGTTTGGCGGCATTTTTGTCGGGCACTTCGCCGACAAGCTCGGGCTGGTCCTCAGCGCCGAAATGCTCCACTTTACTCAGGAGTTCGGCCTGATCCTCTTCGTTTATACCATCGGTATTCAGGTGGGACCGGGCTTTTTCGCCTCACTTCGGGTTTCCGGTTTACGGCTCAACCTGTTTGCCCTCGGCATTGTGGTAATGGGCGGGCTGGTCACCGCAATTCTGCACAAAATCTTCGATATCCCGCTCCCCGTGGTGCTGGGCATTTTCTCCGGGGCGGTCACCAACACGCCTGCGCTCGGCGCCGGGCAGCAAATCCTTCGCGATTTGGGTATCGAACCCGGCATTGTCGACCAGATGGGGATGAGCTACGCCATGGCCTATCCGTTTGGCATTTGCGGCATTCTGCTTTCCATGTGGCTGGTCCGCGTCCTGTTTCGCATTAACGTCGACAAAGAGGCGAAGGACCACGAAACCACGCTCACCAACGGCCATATGCCGATCAAAACCATCAACATTCGGGTCGATAACCCCAACCTGAACAATATGGCGATTCAGGACGTGCCGATCCTCAACAGCGCCAACATCATCTGCTCCCGCCTCAAGCGTGACGATATGCTGATGGTGCCTGCCCCCGGCACCGTCATTCAGCAGGGCGATCTGCTGCACCTGGTCGGCCAGCCCGGAGATTTAAACAACGCGCGGCTGGTGATTGGCCAGGAAGTGGATACTTCGCTCTCAACCCGCGGCACCGATATGCGCGTGGAACGCGTTGTGGTGACTAACGAACACGTTCTTGGCAAGAAAATACGCGATCTGCAGGTAAAAGAGCGCTATGACGTGGTGATCTCTCGCCTTAACCGTGCGGGTGTTGAACTGGTCGCCAGCCCGGAGGCCAGCCTGCAGTTCGGGGATATCCTCAACCTGGTCGGGCGCCCGTCGTCCATCGACGCCGTGGCGGATATGGTGGGTAACGCCCAGCAAAAGCTGCAGCAGGTGCAGATGCTGCCGGTGTTTATCGGTATCGGGCTCGGCGTGCTGCTCGGTTCTATTCCTGTGTACGTGCCGGGCTTCCCTGTGGCGCTCAAGCTGGGCCTGGCGGGTGGACCGCTGATTATGGCGCTGATCCTCGGGCGTATCGGCTGTATCGGGAAGCTTTACTGGTTTATGCCACCGAGCGCCAACCTGGCGCTGCGCGAGCTGGGTATCGTGCTGTTCCTGGCGGTGGTCGGGCTGAAGTCCGGCGGGGATTTTGTCGATACCCTGGTCAAGGGCGAAGGGATGAGCTGGGTAGGCTACGGCATCTTTATCACGGCGATCCCGCTGCTGACGGTGGGAATACTGGCGCGGATGTTCGCCAAAATGAACTACCTGACGCTGTGCGGGATGCTGGCGGGCTCCATGACCGATCCACCCGCGCTGGCCTTTGCCAACAACCTGCACGCCACCAGCGGTGCGGCTGCGCTCTCCTATGCCACCGTCTATCCGCTGGTGATGTTCCTGCGCATCATCACCCCGCAGCTACTGGCGGTGCTGTTCTGGGGGATGAGCTAGTAAATCTTCCGGGTGGATGCGCCGCAGATGGTAGTCCACCTGGTAATCACTGGTATTTCGGAACATCACGGAATAATTGAGGAACTCGCCGCTGTCGCTGTAGGAGAGAGACGTAATGCGCAGCAGCGGCGTCTGTTCCGGCAGGTTCATATAACCGGCCAGCGTTTTATCTGCCAGCACCGGCGTCAGGCTCTCGTAGTTGCCGCTGATGGTGATCCCGCACTCCTTCTCGATGTAATCAAACTTAGACCCCTCAAGATGCGCCAGCGACAGATTGCGGAACAGCTTCACCGGCATAAAGCTGTCCTCCAGCATCAGCGGCTTCCCGTCCACGTAGCGCACCCGCCGGGAAAAGTAGATCCGCTCATCCACCTGAATCCGCAGCTGGCTGGCGATAGCGGGCGGGGCGGGCATCACTTCAAACTGCAAGACCTTACTCTGCACCTCTTTTCCCTGCTGCCGCAGCACCTCCACCAGCCCGGTCAGGTTGGTGGTTTCGTGGTGAACGTCTTTGCGCGAGACAAAGGTTCCGCTGCCGTGCCGCCGCTCAACCAGCCCCCAGCTCACCAGCAGATCGAGCGCCTTGCGGATGGTCATTCGCGCCACGCCGAACTCCTGCGCCAGCGCCTTTTCGCCGGGCAGCGGGCTGCCGATGTTGTAGTCCGACGAATTCAGCCGCAGCCGCAATCTGTCGGCGATAGATTTGTAGATCACCAGTAGACCTCTCTGCCCTTATCAGGGCGTGGATTGTGTCCTGACATGTCCATATTTATGCCGGAAAGTAGACCTGATTGGTCAAAATAAAACCATGAATGCGATCACGAATCGCAGCGGCACGCCATGTTCGCGCATCAGTAAGTTCTTATGCTCACCTCAGGCCAGCAAAAAACCATAAAGGCCTCTACCCCTACAGGTTGTTTCATGAGGATTTAAAAATGCTCAGTCAAATACAACGTTTTGGCGGTGCCATGTTTACCCCGGTGTTGCTGTTTCCGTTCGCCGGGATCGTGGTGGGAATCGCCATCATGCTTCGCAACCCGCTGTTTGTTGGCGAAGCCTTAACGGCCCCCGATCATCTTTTCGCGCAGATTGTTCACATCATTGAAGAGGGCGGCTGGGCGGTGTTTCGCAATATGCCGCTGATTTTTGCCGTTGGCTTACCGATTGGCCTGGCGAAGCAGGCGCAGGGCCGCGCCTGTCTGGCGGTGCTGATTAGCTTCCTGACCTGGAACTACTTCATTAACGCGATGGGGATGACCTGGGGCCACTTCTTCGGCGTCGACTTTTCCGCCGAACCGACGGCGGGAAGCGGGCTGGCGATGATTGCCGGCATCAAAACGCTCGATACCAGCATCATCGGCGCCATTGTGATCTCAGGCATCGTCACCGCCATCCACAACCGCTACTTCGACAAGCCGCTGCCGGTCTTTCTGGGGATTTTCCAGGGCAGCTCGTTTGTCGTTATCCTCGCGTTCTTCGTCATGATCCCCTGCGCCTGGCTGACGCTGCTAGGCTGGCCAAAAGTGCAGATGGGCATTGAGTCCCTGCAGGCGTTCCTGCGCTCTGCCGGGGCGCTGGGCGTGTGGGTGTATACCTTCCTGGAACGCATTCTGATCCCAACCGGATTGCACCACTTCGTCTACGGTCCGTTCATCTTCGGCCCGGCGGCGGTTGAGGGTGGGATTCAGGTCTACTGGGCGCAGCATCTGCAGGAATTCAGCCAGAGCACCCTGCCGCTGAAAATCCTCTTCCCGGAAGGCGGGTTCGCGCTGCACGGCAACTCAAAAGTGTTCGGTTCGGTCGGGATTGCGCTGGCGATCTGGTACACCGCGTCGCCGGAAAACCGCGTCAAGGTGGCGGGGCTGCTGGTGCCGGCCACGCTCACCGCCGTGCTGGTGGGCATCACTGAACCGCTCGAGTTCACCTTCCTGTTTATCTCGCCGCTGCTGTTTGCCGTGCACGCGGTACTGGCGGCGACTATGGCAACGGTGATGTACGCCTTCGGCGTGGTCGGGAACATGGGCGGCGGCCTGCTGGACCAGTTCCTGCCGCAAAACTGGATCCCAATGTTCCACAACCACGCCTCGACGGTATTCACCCAGATTGGCATCGGCGTCTGCTTCACTGGCATCTACTTCGCGGTCTTCAAAACGCTGATCGAACGTCTGAACCTGAAAACGCCGGGCCGGGAAGAGAGCGAAATCAAACTCTACAGCAAGGCCGACTATAAGGCAGCGCGGGGGCAAACCACCGCCCCGGCCGCGGCCAGCCAGCAGGTAGGGCAGGCCGCCGGATTCCTGCAGGCGCTCGGCGGGGCGGCCAATATCGAAAGCATCAACAACTGCGCCACCCGCTTGCGCATTGCGCTGGTGGATATGGCGAAAACCCAAAGCGATGACGTCTTCAAAGCCCTCGGCGCCCACGGCGTGGTGCGACGCGGCAACGGCATTCAGGTGATTGTCGGCCTGCACGTTCCTCAGGTACGCGACCAGCTGGAATCACTGATGAAAACCCCTTTAACGAATGAACAAACCACCCTGACAGAGGCTATATCATGAAAAAATTCTCAGTTGTTATTGCAGGCGGCGGCAGCACCTTTACGCCTGGTATCGTCCTGATGCTGTTAGCCAACCGTGACCGCTTCCCGCTGCGCGCCCTGAAGTTTTATGACAACGACGGCGCGCGTCAGGAGACCATCGCCGAAGCATGCAAAATCATCCTCAGGGAGCAGGCACCCGAGATTGAATTCAGCTATACCACCGATCCGAAAGCGGCGTTTAGCGATGTGGATTTCGTGATGGCGCATATCCGCGTGGGCAAATACCCGATGCGTGAAAAAGATGAAAAAATCCCGCTGCGCCACGGTGTGCTGGGCCAGGAAACCTGCGGACCGGGCGGGATTTCCTACGGCATGCGCTCTATCGGCGGCGTGCTGGAGCTGGTGGATTATATGCAGCAGTACTCCCCGAACGCTTGGATGCTGAACTACTCCAACCCGGCGGCGATTGTTGCGGAAGCCACGCGTCGCCTGCGCCCGAACGCCAAAATCCTCAACATCTGCGATATGCCGATCGGCATTGAAGGGCGCATGGCGCAGATTGTCGGCCTGAAAAACCGCAAAGAGATGCGCGTGCGCTACTACGGCCTGAACCACTTCGGCTGGTGGACGTCGATTGAAGATCTCAACGGCAACGATCTGATGCCGAAACTGCGCGAATACGTGGCTAAAAACGGCTATGTGCCGCCTTCGGAAGATGCGCATACAGAAGCGAGCTGGAACGATACCTTTGCCAAAGCCAGAGACGTGCAGGCGCTGGATCCGGACACCATGCCGAACACCTACCTGAAGTATTATCTGTTCCCGGACTACGTGGTCGCGCACTCGAACCCGGAGCGTACCCGCGCCAATGAAGTGATGGATCACCGTGAGAAGCATGTGTTCAGCGCCTGCCGGGCGATTATCGAAGCTGGTCACTCCGCCGCCGGTGAGCTGGAAATCGACGAACATGCGTCGTACATCGTCGATCTGGCGACGGCGATTGCCTTCAACACCCAGGAAAGGATGCTGCTGATTGTGCCTAACAACGGGGCTATCCATAACTTTGATGCCGACGCGATGGTGGAGATCCCGTGCCTGGTAGGCCATAACGGGCCGGAGCCGCTCACGGTGGGCGATATTCCACACTTCCAGAAAGGGCTGATGAGCCAGCAGGTGGCGGTGGAAAAACTGGTGGTGGATGCCTGGGAGCAGCGCTCGTACCAGAAACTCTGGCAGGCGATCACCCTGTCGAAAACCGTTCCGAGCGCGTCCGTCGCGAAAGCGATTCTGGATGACCTGATCGCGGCCAATAAGGACTACTGGCCAGAGCTGCACTAATCGTCCTGACCGGCATCGCCCGATGCCGGTCTCCTTGTCCTTGTCGATTTACGCTATGCTGAAGCCTGCCCGTAGTACGACAAGGAACCCTCATGAAAATTTCCCGCCTCGGCGAAGCGCCGGACTACCGCTTCTCTCTGGCTAATGAACGCACTTTTTTAGCGTGGATCCGCACCGCGCTGGGCTTTCTTGCCGCAGGGGTGGGTCTCGATCAGCTCGCGCCCGATTTCGCCACGCCGCTGATTCGCGAAGTGCTGGCGCTGCTGCTGTGCCTGTTTGCGGGCGTGCTGGCGATTTACGGCTACCTGCGCTGGCTGCGCAATGAGAAGGCGATGCGTCTGAAGCAGGATCTGCCCTATACGCGCGGGCTGCTGATTATCAGCACGATTCTGCTGACGGTGGCGGGCGTGGTGATGGTACTGGTGTTCTATGGCGGATAGCCGCAAAGCGCGGCGCGAAGCGGACCCCGGCCTGCAGCCGGAGCGGACGTCGCTCGCCTGGCTGCGCACGCTGCTGGGGTATGGCGCTTTGATTGCCCTGGCGATCAAGCACAACTGGCACCGCACCGGGGTGCCCTTCTGGATTTCTATTGTCGTGCTGGTGCTGGTGGCCATTATTTTATGGCGCTATACCCGCAGCCGTAACCTGATGGACGTGGCGCAGAACGATTTTGTACAGCCGAAAGCGGTTCGGGATAAGTTCCTGATCGCGCTCGCTGTTCTCTCGCTGTCGCTGCTGTTTGCGGTAACCCATATTCAGCAAATTTTGAGCCTGTAAGCCCGGTGGCGGCTACGCTTTACCGGGCCTACGATTAACGGCCTTTTGCTAAATACTTCGCCATCTCGTCTTCCGGCACCATTCCGCCGCCGGTTGCCCACACCAGGTGGGTAACGTTGGTATGCGAATGAACGCGCACCGGCCCGGCCATGCCCGCCAGCGCCGACGGCTCCAGGCGAATGCCTTCCTCCTGCGCCAGCCAGCCGAGCATGTCGTACATGCTCTGATCGGAGAGCGTATAGAACCCGTCGAGCAGGCGCTCCATCGCGCGGCCCACGAAGCCGGAGGCGCGCCCTACCGCCAGACCGTCCGCCGCCGTCACGTTATCAATGCCCAGATCCTGCACCGCGATCTCATCGTGCAGGCCGGTGTAGACGCCGAGCAGCATGCACGGGGAGTGCGTTGGCTCCGCGAAGAAACAGTGGACGTTATCGCCAAAGGCCAGCTTCAGGCCAAACGCCACGCCGCCGGGGCCGCCGCCGACGCCGCACGGCAGGTAGACGTACAGGGGATGATCGGCATCCACCACGCGGCCCTGTTCGGCAAACTGCGCCTTCAGCCGCTCGCCTGCAACGGCGTAGCCCAGGAAAAGGGTGCGGGAGTTTTCATCGTCAATGAAGAAACAGTTCGGATCGCTTTCCGCCGCTTTTCGTCCCTGCTCCACCGCCACGCCGTAATCCTGCTCATATTCCACGACGATGACGCCGTGGCTGCGCAGTTTGGCTTTCTTCCACTCGCGGGCGTCGGCGGACATATGCACCGTCACCTTAAAGCCGATGCGGGCGCTCATAATGCCGATGGACATCCCAAGGTTGCCGGTTGAGCCTACCGCAATGCTGTACTGGCTGAAGAAGTCCTTAAAGCGCGGCTCCAGCAGAATGCTGTAGTCGTCGTCGATGCTCAGCAACCCGGCTTCCAGCGCCAGTTTTTCCGCATGGGTCAGCACCTCATAGATGCCGCCGCGCGCTTTAATCGAGCCGGAAATCGGCAGATGGCTGTCTTTTTTCAGCAGCAGCGTGCCGGGAATAGACTTCGCAGATTCTTTCTCCAGCCGCTTTTTCATCGCCGGGATTGCAACCAGTTCGGATTCGATAATCCCGCCCGTTGCCGCCGTTTCCGGGAAGGCTTTCGCCAGGTACGGCGCGAAGCGTTTTAGGCGCGCGTGGGCGTCGTCCACGTCGGCTTTGGTCAGCCCGACGTACGGCAACCCTTCTGCAAGCGTCGTGGTGCGCGGGTTAAGCCAGGTGGTTTCTTTCAGAGCAATCAGATCCTCAACCAGAGGAAACTGTGCGGTTAAAGTAGTGATAGTTGCGTTTTCCATAATACGTCTCTTCGCGCTCAGATAATGAAGGAAAGCAGGAATGTGCCGCCAAGTGCAAGCACCGAGGCGATAAACGTCGCCGTCGTATAGTATTTGAAGGTCTCGTTCAGGGTAGCGCCGCAGTATTGCTTCACCAGCCAGAAGAGAGAATCGGTCACGATCGTGCAGCCAATGGCACCGGAACCGATGGCAATGGTAATGATCTCCGGGCTCACGTTCGGGTAGAGCGGCAGCATCGGCGCGACTATCGCCGTGGCGCCCATCATCGCCACCGTCGCGGAGCCGACGGCGGCATGCAGCACCAGCGCCACCAGCCAGGCGAGCAGGATAGGGTGCATGTGCAGGTTCGAGAGAATATGCGCCAGCGAGTCCGCCAGTCCGC
This sequence comes from Enterobacter cloacae complex sp. P16RS2, assembly GCF_014982155.1. Lineage (NCBI taxonomy): Bacteria > Pseudomonadati > Pseudomonadota > Gammaproteobacteria > Enterobacterales > Enterobacteriaceae > Enterobacter > Enterobacter cloacae complex sp. P16RS2. The sequence continues at coordinate 37,365 of NZ_JADCKW010000021.1, forward strand.
TGGTTTTCAGGATGGCGTTAAACGCGCCGCCCGCGCCGATAATCAGCAAAATGTTGGCGATAGAGCCGAAGCCGTGCTCGGTATGCGTCAGCATCGTGCCCATGCCCATATGCTGGCGGATCCCCAGCAGGTAGTAGGCGACAAACACGGCGATAAACATGGCGGTGATCGGGTTGCCGATAAACTCCAGCAGCGTATACAGCGTGCCTTCTTTTGCCATATTCAGCTCGGCAATGGTTTTCACCAGCATCAGGGCAATCGGCAGCAGCACCGTGAACAGCGTGGTGCCCAGCGACGGCAGGGTGTGCTCTTCCCGCACCTTCAGGTCTGAAAATTCCGCCGGAACCGGTTTAAACGGCAGACGGTTGCCGAGCAGTTTCAGGAACAGCGGGCCGCCGACCAGCGAGGCCATCAGGCCCACCATCAAACCGTAAACAATGACCGTTCCGACGTCCGCGCCTAATTTATTGGTCACAAACAGCGCGGCCGGATGCGGCGGCACCACGCAGTGCACCGCCATCAGCGCGGTGCAGAGCGGAATGGCCAGCTTGAGCAGCGACGTGTTGGTCTTTTTGGCGATGGAAAACGCCAGCGGGATCAGCAGTACCACGCCCACTTCCACAAACAGCGTAATGCCGCAGATAAGGCCTACCAGCACCATAATCACGTCCGCCGACAGCCAGCGGCAGCGCTGCAGTGCGATCCCGATGCGCTCTGCCGCGCCCGAGACTTCCATCAACTTGCCGAGAATGGTGCCCAGACCAATCACCGCCGCCAGGAAGCCCAGCGTACCGCCAATTCCGCTCTCGATGGCGTTCACCATATCCAGCGGGCTCATCCCCATCATCGCGCCGACGAAAAAGCTCGCCAGCAGCAGCGCGAGGAACGGGTGAAACTTCAGTTTTACGATGGTTAAAACAATCAACACAATGCTGACCAGCAGCGTTGCCACAACCCAGACCTGAGATCCCATATCTCACCTCACCCTTATGTCATCTGTGGGTATTGGACGAAAAAACGGCGTGGGCTGACAAACGATATAAATTGGCGTTCAGGTGAGCCAGATTGGATCAACTGAGTGACTGCGCTCTAAAAAGCGCACTTAATTCGTATTAGGTTCACATAAATTCACCCTTGAACGGTATGCTGAGCGCAGAAAACCCTCGCGAGAATTGTGATGACCGATGCAAATGAAGCCAGAAACCGGCTGTTAAACGGCTGGCAGCTGTCGAAAATGTACACCTTTGAAGTGGCCGCCCGGCATGAGTCCTTCGCCCTGGCGGCGGAGGAGCTGTCGCTCAGCCCCAGCGCGGTGAGCCACCGCATCAACCTGCTGGAAGAGGAGCTGGGTATTCAGCTGTTCGTCCGCTCGCACCGTAAAGTCGAGCTGACGCAGGAGGGAAAGCGCGTTTACTGGACGCTGAAATCGTCCCTCGATACCCTGAATCAGGAGATCCTGGATATCAAAAACCAGGCGCTCTCCGGCACGCTGACGGTTTACTCCCGCCCGTCGATCGCCCAGTGCTGGCTGGTGCCCATGCTGGGGGACTTTACCCGCCGCTATCCGTCGATTTCACTCACCATCCTGACCGGCAATGATTACGTCAATATGCAGCGAACGGGCGTCGATCTGGCGCTCTATTTCGACGATACGCCGCCAAACCATCTCTCTCATCACTTCCTGATGGACGAGGAGATTTTGCCCGTCTGCTCACCGCAGTATGCCCGCGAGCATGAACTGCTGAAAAACCCCGATAACCTCAGCCACTGCACGCTGCTGCACGACCGTCAGGCCTGGAGCAACGATTCCGGGACGGATGAGTGGCTGAGCTGGGCGCAACACTTTGCGGTGAATATGCCGTCATCGTCGGGCATTGGTTTCGATCGTTCCGATTTAGCGATTATTGCGGCCATCAACCACGTCGGCGTCGCGATGGGCAGAAAGCGGCTGGTGCAGAAGAGGCTCGAACGGGGCGAGCTGATCGCCCCGTTTGGTGAAAAGACCCTGAAATGCCATCAGCACTACTATATCTCGACGCTTTCTGGCCGGCAGTGGCCGAAAATAGACGCCTTTATCGGCTGGCTGAAAGAACTGGCAGGTTGAAGAATTATTACGCTTTCGCTCTACACCAAATGTGAAAAAGCGTGCTAAATACAGGTAATGCTTTCGATTTATCCAGGGTAAACCGTGTTAAAGCCTTTTATTGCCTGTGCATTACTGATCTCTTCCGGCTGGGCGATTGCCGCTGAGCCGCCGCTGACGGCTGCCCGTTATGCGCAGCAGCTGGGCGTCGGGATGGATGTGGACTGGGCGCGCACCGAGCGCGGCATACGCGAATTCGACCCGCTGGTGGTACGCGATTTTCGTGCAAAAGGCATTACCCACGTGCGCATTCGCGTCGCCGATGAGCCGACGGAAGCGCGGCTAATTCACCTGCGCAAGCTGGTAGAAGCCTGCGAGCAGTATGGCGTGATCCCGATTATCGCTTATCAGGCTGATGAATATAAAAACGACCCGAAAGCCGATAACGAGAAAGAGACGATCAACTGGTGGATTGCCGTGGCGCACTATTTCGGTCAGAGCTACCCGCTGTTGGGTTTTGATCTCATCTATGAGCCGGCCGACAAGCTTAACCACAACCTCGCGTCGCTAAACCGCGTGTATGAAAAAACCATTAAAGCGATCCACGACATGGACCCGCAGCGCATGATCTTTGTTGCGCCACGCCTGCGCGCCGCCCCGGAGGATTTATCCAGCCTGAAGCTGCCCGCGCACAGTCAAAACTACCTGCTGGCGGAGTGGCATATTTTCCCGTGGGGGCCGCTGAAAAATAGCGGTAAATACCCGTGGACGTCCGGCACGGCGGCGGAGAAAGCGGCTATCCATAATCGCATCAATACCGCGCTGCGCTGGCAGCAAAAAACCGGGCACGTTAGCTGGGTCGGGGGCTGGGGCGTGGGAGAGTCAAACCACCTCACGCCAACCGCTTCGCAAATGGCGTTCTCCACCTTTATGGCCTGCGAGCTGCAAAAGGCGAAAATCCCGTATGCGCTGAACGCGGATTTCCAGTTTTACGACGGGGAAGAGGGGGCCTGGCGGCCCGCGCCGGAGCCGTTGTTGCAGGCGATGATTGCGCCCGTCTGTGAAAAGCCCGGCGAGAAGCCAGGCCATCATGCGGTTAAACCGGCTGCTCGTGATGCGGAACACGCGACGCCAGCGGCAGCCAGCACAGTAAAATCAGCAGCCCCATCAGCGTCATCAGCAGGCCCAAACTAGCCTGCCCGGTCTGCGGCATCATCGCAGAGAGCCAGGCCAGCGCGCCGGAGCCGATATTCTGCAAACCGCCCACCAGCGCGCCAGCCGTGCCTGCGAGGAACGGGAACGGCTCCATCGCGCCGCTGGTCGCCAGCGGGAACAGCATCCCCGCGCCGAAGAAGAACAGCGCTGCCGGGATGAGCAGCGTCCAGACCGTCATCACGCCAAACAGCCCCGGTATCCACATCATCAGACCCGCCAGCAGGCAGCTGATCACCGACTGCCACATCAGGGTGGAGAAGCGTTTGTTCGGGCGTCCGGCAAACCACGCGCCGAAGAACGCCGCCGGGATCGGCAGAATAAACAGAATACTCACGACCATGCTGCTCAGGCCCAGCCCCGCGCCCAGCAGCACGCCGGAGCAGGCTTCGAACACCGCAATGCCCGCCAGGCCGCCGATCAGCATCAGCAGGTAGCAGGTAAACGACCCGTTGCCAAACAGCGTTTTATAGCTGGTGATGAGCTTCGTGCGCGGTGCGTCCTGCGGGCGCGTTTCCGGCATCCAGCGCGCCATGCTGAAGGTGACAATCACGCACAGAACCAGCAGGAAGGCGTAGCAGGCGCGCCAGGACCACATCGTGTCCAGCAGGCCGCCAATCAGCGGGGCGAGAAGCGGGCTGACCAGAATTCCCATATTCAACAAGCTGTTGGCATGACGGAGCTGGGTGCCCTGATACATATCGCGCGGTAAGGTTCGCGCCATCACCCCACCGACGCCGGTCCCGACGCCCTGCAGGGCGCTGGCGGCAATCAATACGGTCAGGCTGTGCGTGGTAATGGCAATCACCGTCGCCACCATGAAAATGCTCATGCCCACCAGGATCACCGGGCGACGCCCGACGCGGTCAGACAGCGGGCCGTAGAAGAGCTGCGAAACGCCATAGGTCAGCAGGTAGGCTGCCATCACGCTCTGCACCGCGCCCTCGCGGACGTTCAATTCCTTTGCCATGTCGGCAATCGCCGGAATGTAGATGGTTTGCGCCATCTGACCGACGGCCACCAGTAACACCAGCATCAACAATAAGTTAACGTTCCTTTGTTTTTTCATGTCGCTGAATACTTTTGCCAAAAGAGAAAAATGAAGAATAAGTGACTGCGCATTCCCATAAATGCGCGAGGAATCTACCACAGAGAGATGACAATTTAAGCATTGTCGTGGTGAATGAAAAAACCGGTAAAGGCAGGATTTGTAAACAAGATCGGCAACTAATGTTGCCAGTGATTTACGCCATGCGCAGCAGAATAGCGCCGCCGGCAATACCCAGCGCCGCCGCGATACGCAGGCCCGCAACCTTCTCTTTTAAAAGGACAAACGCGATCAGCGCCCCGAAAAGAATCGAGGTTTCACGCAGCGCCGCGACCACCGCCAGCGGTGCCTGCGTCATGGCCCAAAGCGCCAGACCGTAAGATCCCATGGTGCCCACCCCGCCGAGCAGCCCCTTTTTCCAGTGCAGGCGCAGGTAGCTGGACGCCTCGCGCCGACGCGCCACCATCGCCCAACTCAACAGGCAGAAGCCGTTCATAAAGAAGGTCCACAGCGTGTAGCCCAGCGCGGTGTCCGACAGCCGCACGCCGGTGCCGTCCACCAGCGTATACCCGGCAATAAAGCAGGCGTTCAGCAGCGCCAGCCCGATCCCTTTGCGTGACCGTATGCGGCCATGCATCGCCATCGCCAGAATCGACAGGCAAATTACTCCGATACCGGACCAGGCGAGCCACGAGAGACGATCGCCGAGCGCCAGCACGCCGATCAGCGCCACCAGCAGCGGGGCGGTGCCGCGCATCAGCGGATAGGTCTGGCTCATATCGGAGACCTGATAGGTCTTCGCTACCAGCACGGTGTACACAACCTGTAAGGCGCAGGAGACGATCAAAAACGGCCAGCTTGCTGCAGATGGCTGTGGGGAAAACGGCAGTAAGACCAGAGCGATAACCGTGGCGGATCCGCTGACGCTTATTGCGGAATAGAGCTTGTCCGTTCCGGCCTTAACGATGGCGTTCCAGCTGGCATGCAGCAGCGCGGCGAAGAGCAAAATGCAGAATACGGTGATGGTCATGGCGTATCGGGTGGTGAATTGTCACTCAACTGTAACATTCACGCCCTGAAGCTGCCAGCCGGCTACACGGCACAAAAAAGGCGGTGCGTCACCCGCGGTTCGTCCGAAACCAGCGTAAAACCCGCCTGGCGATAGAAGCCGTACGCGCTCTCCGGCGCGTGGGTATTCAGGAAATCAAACCAGATGCTGGCATCGGCCATCACCACGGTCAAAAGCTGCTTGCCAATTCCCAGCCCGCGGCACTTCTCGCTGACATAGAGATGGCGAATACGTCCGGCGCGCGGCCGCTGGCTGAACGGATCGCGATTCAGACCGCACACGCCGACCAGCTTGCCGTTGAGAAACGCGCCTAACAGCTTTTCGCCCGGCGCGTTAAAGAGGTTCTCACCCCGCTGCCAGCTCTCTTCGAGCCTGCGCAGCATATTGAAATTCAGTGCAATACTTTCCGCCTTCAGGGCGATATACCCCGGCTCGTCTGGCGTGACAGGCTCAATTAACAGACGCGACATAGCATTCCCTCGTTATTAAAGAGGGGCGGTTGCCCGCCCCTCTCAGGTGCGACTTGAACCTGAATTACCGAACGAATTTCAGGACAGCATCAAGCAGTTGCAGTACAGCAACAATGAGTTTGAGGATAAGTATCACCATATCCACTACGCTCATACGCGTCTCCTTTTGGTTAAAAGGAGCACGATGCTGGCGTACCTTTCCGCCGCCTGTTGCCAGCACCTGGATTGACGTAACACAGTGTGCTCACTTCAGAGGGTTAAGGCACTGACGGCACCACCCGTTTCAGCCAGGACTTCGTTGCGCCGTTAGAACTGCGGCCCCCTCGCTCACTGCGAACACCCTCAGTATAGATAAATACTGTACGTATGAACAGTATTTTGTGGACAAAATCTGGATGGCGATCCATACTCAAAAACGTCAAAATCCGTGCCTCAATTGCGCGTTCGTCTTCGATCGCGTATACTTTTTTGCGTTGACGTAACACAGTGTGTTCTGCGGCGACCAACCGCAAAACCCTGATAAAAACCTCGCTCCGGCGGGGTTTTTTGTTTTCATCTCTCAACAAACGAAACGTGATCCCTGACGCATTTTTGCGCAGATGAATATTTTTCCATTGTCACGCCCGAAAACCTGTGTTTGTATAAATTCCATCAATGATTCCAAACACAGGTCCCCAATGACTTCATCCATCTTCACTTCGACCCTACTAAAAACTGCGCAACCAGCCGCAGTGGTCGTCGTGCGTGTGGTGGTGGTCGTCGGCAATGCGCCGTAGGGACTGGATCAACACACGAATCCAAAACCCCGCCGGCGCAAACCGGGCGGGGTTTTTCGTTTAGGACCCTCCCCGGAACGTCGGCCCAGAAGAAAAGGACTGGAGCATGGCAAGTTCGGGCACAACATCCACCAAGACGCGTTTTACCGGCGCGCAGCTGATCGTTCATCTGCTGGAGCGACAGGGCATTACCACGGTTGCGGGCATCCCCGGCGGCACGGTGCTGCCGCTGTACGATGCGTTAAGCCAAAGCACGCAGATCCGCCACGTGCTGGCGCGCCACGAGCAGGGGGCAGGCTTTATCGCTCAGGGCATGGCGCGTACGCAGGGCAAACCGGCGGTCTGTATGGCCTGCAGCGGGCCGGGCGCAACCAACCTGGTGACCGCCATCGCCGACGCGCGCCTCGACTCCATTCCGCTGATCTGCATCACCGGCCAGGTACCGTCCTCGATGATCGGCACCGATGCGTTCCAGGAAGTGGATACCTACGGCATCTCTATCCCCATCACCAAACATAACTATTTAGTTCGCGATATCAGCGAGCTTCCTCAGGTTATCAGCGATGCGTTCCGCATTGCGCAGTCCGGCCGCCCGGGCCCGGTGTGGATAGACATTCCTAAGGATGTCCAGACCGCAGAGATCGAGATCGACGTTCTGCCGGAGCCGGGCGAGCGAGCCCCCGCGCCGGAATTCAGCGCTGAGAGCGTGCGCGACGCTGCCGCCATGATTAACGCCGCCAAACGCCCGGTGCTCTATCTGGGTGGCGGGGCGATTAACGCCGCAGATGAAATCCGCGAGTTTGCAGAAAAAGCCAACCTGCCGACTACCATGACCCTGATGGCGCTCGGCATGCTGCCAAAAGCGCACCCGCTGTCCCTGGGCATGCTGGGGATGCACGGCGCGCGCAGCACCAACTACATCCTGCAGGAGGCGGATTTGCTGATTGTTATGGGCGCGCGTTTTGATGACCGGGCGATTGGCAAAACCGAGCAGTTCTGCCCGAATGCGAAAATCATTCACGTGGATATCGATCGCGCCGAGCTCGGCAAAATCAAACAGCCGCACGTGGCGATTCAGGGCGACGTGGCCGAGGTGCTGGCGCAGCTGATCCCGCAAACCGACGCGACCAATCGCGCCGACTGGCGCCAGCTGGTGGCCGATCTGCAGCGCGAGTTCCCGGGTGCCATCCCAACCGAAGGCGATCCGCTGAGCCACTATGGTCTTATCAACGCCGTTGCCGCCTGCGTGGACGACAGCGCGATTATCACCACCGACGTCGGCCAGCATCAGATGTGGACCGCCCAGGCCTACCCGCTGAACCGTCCGCGCCAGTGGCTGACCTCCGGCGGTCTGGGCACCATGGGCTTCGGCCTGCCTGCGGCGGTCGGTGCAGCGCTCGCCAACCCGGACCGCAAGGTCATCTGCTTCTCCGGTGACGGCAGCCTGATGATGAACATTCAGGAAATGGCGACCGCGGCCGAAAACCAGTTAGACGTGAAAATCATTCTGATGAACAACGAGGCGCTGGGGCTGGTGCACCAGCAGCAGAGCCTGTTCTACAAGCAGGGCGTGTTTGCGGCGACCTATCCGGGGATGATTAACTTTATGCAGATTGCCGCTGGCTTTGGCCTGCACACCTGCGATCTGAACGCGGAAGAGGATGCCCACGCGGCGCTGCAGGCGGCGATTTCTCGTCCGGGCCCGGCGCTGATCCACGTCCGTATCGACCCTGAACAAAAAGTGTATCCGATGGTGCCGCCGGGTGCGGCAAATACTGAGATGGTGGGAGAATAAGCCATGCAGAAACAACATGAAAACGTCATTCTGGAACTCACCGTCCGCAACCACCCTGGCGTAATGACCCACGTCTGCGGGCTCTTTGCCCGCCGGGCGTTTAACGTGGAAGGCATTCTCTGTTTGCCGATTCAGGGCAGTGAGCACAGCCGCATCTGGCTGCTGGTCAACGACGACCAGCGTCTGGAGCAGATGATGGCGCAGATCGACAAGCTGGAAGATGTCACCAAAGTGGCGCGCAATCAGTCCGATCCCACCATGTTTAACAAAATTGCGGTATTCTTCGAATAAATCGCTCATTGCTTGAACACCCGCGCGCTTATCGCTAAGGTAAGCGCGTTTTTTTATCCGCCCGCCAGGAACGCGCCATGACCACCATCGCTCTTATAGACGATCACCTTATCGTCCGCTCCGGATTTGCCCAGCTTCTGAACCTCGAACCGGATTTTCAGGTTGTGGCCGAGTTTGGCTCTGGTCGCGAGGCGCTGGCGGGCCTGCCGGGGCGCGGGGTGCAGGTCTGTATCTGCGACATTTCGATGCCGGATCTCTCCGGGCTGGAGCTGCTAAGCCAGCTGCCGAAAGGAATGTCGACGATTATGCTGTCGGTACACGACAGCCCGGCGCTGGTCGAGCAGGCGCTCAACGCGGGGGCGCGCGGCTTTCTCTCCAAGCGCTGTAGCCCCGACGAACTGATCGCTGCCGTGCGCACCGTCTCCACCGGCGGCTGCTATTTAACGCCGGATATCGCCATTAAGCTGGCGGCCGGACGCCAGGATCCGCTCACCCGGCGCGAGCGCCAGGTTGCGGAAAAACTCGCGCAGGGCATGTCGGTAAAAGAGATTGCCGCCGAGCTGGATCTGTCCCCGAAAACCGTGCACGTTCACCGCGCCAACCTGATGGAAAAACTCAACGTCAGCAACGACGTCGAGCTTGCGCGCCGCATGTTTGACAGCTGGCAATGAGTTCCGCTTTTTCACGGCTGATCGCCGTCGTTGCCAGCTTTTTTATCTTCTCCGCCGCGTGGTTCTGCCTGTGGAGCATCAGCCTGCATCTGGTGGAACGTCCTGAGCTGGCGGTGCTGCTCTTTCCCTTTGGCCTGCGACTGGGGCTAATGCTCCAGTGCCCGCGCGGCTACTGGCCCGTTTTGCTGGGCGCAGAGTGGCTGATGCTGGTCTGGCTGGCGCAGGAGGTGGCCCTCGCGCACCTGCCCTTATTGATGACCGGAAGCCTGCTCACGCTTCTCCCGGTTGCCCTCATCTCCCGCTACCGCCACCAGCGCGACTGGCGCACGCTGCTGCGTCAGGGGGCGGCGCTGATGGCCGCCGCGCTGCTGCAGTCGCTTCCGTGGGTCGGCGAGAAGGAGATGCTCAACGCCCTGCTGCTGACCCTGACCGGCGGCCTGACGCTGGCGCCAACCTGCCTCGTGATCTGGCACTATCTCACCAGCACCGTCTGGCAGCCGCTCGGCCCGGCGCTGGTTTCCCAGCCGGTGAACTGGCGCGCCCGGCACCTCATCTGGTATCTGCTGCTGTTTGTGGTGAGCCTGTGGCTCCAGCTTGGCCTGCCCGCCGAGCTTTCTCGCTTCACGCCGTTCTGCCTGGCGCTGCCGATTATCGCCCTGGCCTGGCACTACGGCTGGCAGGGGGCGCTGATCGCCACGCTGATGAACGCCATCGCGCTGATCGCCAGCCAGACCTGGCACGATCACCCTGTTGATTTACTGCTTTCCCTGCTGGCTCAAAGCCTGACCGGGCTGCTGCTGGGAGCGGGCATTCAGCGCCTGCGCGAGCTGAACCAGTCCCTGCAAACCGAGCTGGCGCGCAACCGCCGTCTGGCGGAGCGTCTGCTGGAAACCGAAGAGAGCGTGCGGCAGGAGGTCGCCCGCGAGCTGCACGACGATATCGGCCAGACCATCACCGCTATCCGCACTCAGGCGGGCATTGTCCAGCGCCTGGCGGCTGAAAACGCGGGCGTGAAGCAGGGCGGGGCGCATATCGAACAGCTTTCGCTGGGCGTCTATGACTCCGTTCGTCGCCTGTTAGGACGACTGCGCCCGCGCCAGCTTGACGACCTGTCGCTGGAACAGGCGGTGCGTTCCCTGATGCGCGAGATGGAGCTGGAAAGCCGCGGAATAGTGAGCCATCTCGACTGGCGCATTAACGAATCTACGCTCAGCGAAGGCCAGCGCGTGACGCTGTTCCGCGTCTGTCAGGAAGGGCTGAACAACATCGTCAAGCACGCCAGCGCCAGCGCGGTCACGATCCAGGGCTGGCAGCAGGACGACAGCCTGAAGCTGATAATTGAAGACGATGGCTGCGGCCTGCCGCCGGGCTCCGGCCAGCAGGGTTTTGGCCTGGCGGGCATGCGGGAGCGCGTCAAGGCGCTGGGCGGCACGCTGAACCTCTCCTGCACCCACGGGACGCGCGTCAGCGTCAGCCTGCCGCTACGGAGTTACTATGTTTAAAACCCCTGCCAGCGCCGCGCCGATTGGCGATAAAGCGGAAATCGACGCCCGCTACCGCTACTGGCGTCGCCATATCCTGATGGCCATCTGGCTCGGCTACGCGCTGTTCTACTTCACCCGCAAAAGTTTTAACGCCGCCGCGCCGGAAATCCTCGCCAGCGGCGTGATGACGCGCACCGATATCGGCCTGCTGGCGACGCTGTTTTACATCACCTACGGCCTGTCGAAGTTCTTCTCCGGCATCGTCAGCGACCGCTCCAACGCGCGCTATTTTATGGGCGTTGGGCTGATCGCCACCGGCGTGGTCAACATTCTGTTTGGCTTCTCCACCTCGCTGTGGGCCTTCGCCCTGCTGTGGGCGCTGAACGCCTTTTTCCAGGGCTGGGGCGCGCCGGTCTGCGCCCGCCTGCTCACCGCCTGGTATTCGCGCAACGAGCGCGGCGGCTGGTGGGCAATATGGAACACCGCGCATAACGTCGGCGGGGCGCTGATCCCGATGGTGGTAGGTGCGGCGGCGCTGCACTACGGCTGGCGCGCGGGGATGATGATTGCCGGTGGCCTGGCGATAATTGCCGGGCTGTTCCTCTGCTGGCGCCTGCGCGACAGGCCGCAAACCGTCGGCCTGCCTGCGGTTGGCGACTGGCGGCACGACGAGATGGAGATTGCCCAGCAGCAGGAGGGCGCGGGGCTGACCCGCAGGGAGATCCTCACCAAATACGTGCTGAAAAACCCGTACATCTGGCTGCTGTCGCTCTGCTACGTGCTGGTCTACGTGGTGCGCGCGGCGATCAACGACTGGGGCAACCTGTACATGTCCGAGACGCTCGGCGTGGATCTGGTGACCGCCAACTCGGCGGTGACGATGTTCGAGCTGGGCGGGTTTATCGGCGCGCTGGTGGCCGGCTGGGGCTCGGACAAGCTGTTCAACGGCAACCGTGGCCCGATGAACCTGATTTTCGCCGCCGGGATTTTGCTCTCCGTCGGCTCGCTGTGGCTGATGCCGTTCGCCAGCTACGTGATGCAGGCGGCGTGCTTCTTCACCACCGGCTTCTTCGTGTTTGGCCCGCAGATGCTGATCGGCATGGCGGCGGCGGAGTGTTCCCACAAAGAGGCGGCAGGCGCGGCGACGGGCTTTGTCGGGCTGTTTGCCTACCTCGGCGCATCGCTCTCCGGCTGGCCGCTGGCACGGGTGATCGACGTCTGGCACTGGAGCGGTTTCTTCGCGGTGATCGCCATCGCGGCGGGGATCTCCGCGCTGCTGCTGCTTCCCTTCCTGCACGCGCAGGCGCCGCGCGAGGTGAGCGAAGCGTGATGCGCCTCACCTTTTCGCCCCGAATGGCGCAAATCTAGGAAATTTTCCCGGTTTTACCTGGACGCTGTCTCAGGCATCTCTCCCGGCTGATTTTTACAATGCTGCAAAAATCAGCTCAGGAGTAACTCAGTCATGCTGGCCTTCTTAAATCAGGTGCGCAAGCCGACCCTGGATCTGCCGCTCGACGTGCGGCGCAAGATGTGGTTCAAACCGTTCATGCAGTCCTATCTGGTGGTCTTCATCGGCTACCTGACCATGTACCTGATCCGCAAAAACTTTAACATCGCGCAGAACGACATGATCTCCACCTACGGGCTGAGCATGACGCAGCTGGGGATGATTGGCCTGGGCTTCTCCATCACCTACGGCGTGGGTAAAACCGTCGTTTCCTACTACGCGGACGGCAAAAACACCAAGCAGTTCCTGCCGTTTATGCTGATCCTCTCCGCCATCTGTATGCTCGGCTTCAGCGCTAGCATGGGCGCAGGGTCTGTCAGCCTGTTCCTTATGATCGCCTTCTACGCCCTGAGCGGTTTCTTCCAGAGTACCGGCGGGTCGTGCAGCTACTCCACCATCACCAAATGGACGCCGCGCCGCAAGCGGGGTTCGTACCTCGGCATGTGGAACATCTCCCACAACCTCGGCGGGGCGGGTGCGGCTGGCGTGGCGCTGTTTGGCGCAAACTACCTGTTCGACGGCCACGTGATCGGCATGTTTATCTTCCCGTCGATTATCGCCCTGATCGTCGGCTTTATCGGCCTGCGCTACGGCAGCGACTCCCCGGAATCTTACGGCCTCGGCAAAGCCGAAGAGCTGTTCGGCGAGGAGATCAGCGAAGAGGACAAAGAGACCGAAGAAAACGAGATGTCCAAATGGCAGATCTTTGTTGAGTACGTGCTGAAAAACAAAGTGATCTGGCTGCTGTGCTTCTCAAACATCTTCCTGTACGTGGTGCGTATCGGCATCGATCAGTGGTCGACCGTGTATGCCTTCCAGGAGCTGAAGCTATCTAAAGAAGTGGCGATTCAGGGCTTCACTCTGTTCGAAGTGGGCGCCCTGGTCGGCACGCTGCTGTGGGGCTGGCTTTCGGATCTTGCCAACGGCCGTCGCGCGCTGGTGGCCTGCGTCGCGCTGGCGCTGATTATCGCCACACTTGGCGTCTACCAGCATGCCAGCAACCAGTACGTTTATCTGGCGTCCCTGTTCGCGCTCGGCTTCCTGGTGTTTGGTCCTCAGCTGCTGATCGGTGTAGCGGCAGTGGGCTTCGTCCCGAAAAAAGCGATCGGCGCCGCCGATGGGATTAAAGGCACCTTCGCCTACCTGATCGGCGACAGCTTCGCCAAGCTGGGCCTGGGGATGATCGCCGACGGCACGCCGATTTTCGGCCTCACTGGCTGGGCGGGCACCTTCGCGGCGCTGGATGCGGCGGCCATCGGCTGTATCGTCCTGATGGCGATGGTCGCGGTGCTGGAAGAACGTAAGATTCGCCGTGAAAATCGTGCGCAGAAATTAAAAACAGCCTGAGTGTGCAGGTAACTTCTTTGCCCGGTGTGTGATGCCGGGCTTTTTTATATTGACCCCGACGGCGTTAACTCCTCCTCTCCCAATTCTTCAACATCTTTTCCGCTCACTATTATGGTGCCACCCGCTGTCGAGGCGCTGCGTTTCCCGCTATGATGAGCGGCTAGTCAAAGGAGAACGCATGGTCTGGATAATGCTGGCAACGCTTGCCGTGGTGTTTGTGGTGGGATTTCGCGTCCTGACCTCAGATTCCCGCCGCGCCATCAAACGTTTAAGCGAGCGTCTGGGGATCACCCCGATGCCGGTCGAGTCGATGATCGACCAGTTTGGTAAATCCTCCGGCAATGAGTTTATCCGCTACCTTGAGCGCCCTGATGAGGCGCATCTGCAAAACGCGGCGCAGGTGCTGCTGATCTGGCAGGTCTGTATTGTCGACGGTAGCGAAGAGAACCTGCACACCTGGCACCGCATGCTGCGTAAAGCCCGCCTGGCCGCGCCGATCACCGATGCGCAAATTCGTCTGGCGCTCGGTTTTATGCGCGAGATGGAGCCCGATCCGCAGGAGCTAAACGCCTTCCAGCTGCGCTACAACCAGCTCTTCCTGCCGGAAGAGGGCGTGTTTTACCTGCACTGATCCCCTCTAAAAATCACAAAAGTTGTCTAAACGTTAAATTCGTCACACTTTTGATGATAAACTGCGCGACTTTTCCGCACGTTTTTATCTTCAGGTGACGCCATGACAGAACATATCCAGCCCACGACCAGACCGCAGACCAAAGAGGTTTCACGCCCCAACTGGTCGGCCGTTTTCGCCGTGGCATTCTGCGTCGCCTGCCTGATTACCGTTGAGTTTCTGCCGGTGAGCTTGCTGACGCCGATGGCGCAGGATCTGGGCATTTCCGAAGGCGTGGCGGGGCAGTCCGTTACCGTCACCGCGTTTGTGGCGATGTTCGCCAGCCTGTTTATCACCCAGGTGATTGGCACTATCGACCGTCGCAGGGTGGTCATCCTGTTCAGCGTGCTGCTGACGCTCTCCTGCCTGCTGGTCTCCTTTGCTGAAAGCTTCACCCTGCTGCTGCTCGGTCGCGCCTGTCTGGGGCTGGGGCTCGGCGGCTTCTGGGCGATGTCGGCCTCGCTCACCATGCGCCTGGTGCCCGCGCGTACGGTGCCAAAAGCGCTTTCCGTTATCTTCGGTGCGGTCTCTATCGCGCTGGTGATTGCCGCGCCGCTCGGCAGCTTCCTCGGCGGGATTATCGGCTGGCGTAACGTCTTCAACGCGGCGGCGGTGATGGGCCTGCTCTGCATCATTTGGGTGTGGAAAGCGCTACCGTCGCTGCCGGGCGAAGCGGCGCACCACAAACAGAACATGTTCGCGCTGCTGAAGCGCCCCGGCGTGCTGGCGGGGATGACCGCCATCTTTATGTCCTTTGCCGGGCAGTTTGCCTTCTTTACCTACATCCGCCCGGTGTTTATGACCATGGCGGGCTTTGACGTGGACGGCCTGACGCTGGTGCTGCTGAGCTTCGGTATCGCCAGCTTTGTCGGCACCTCGCTGTCGTCTCAGTTCCTGAAACGCTCCCTGAAGGTGGCGCTGGCGGGTGCGCCGCTGGTGCTGGCAGCGAGCGCGGCGGTACTGGTGCTGTGGGGCAGCGATAAGTGGGTGGCGTCTGCCATCGCGATTATCTGGGGCTTTGCCTTTGCCCTGGTGCCGGTGGGCTGGTCGACGTGGATCACACGCACGCTGGCCGATCAGGCGGAAAAAGCCGGTTCGATTCAGGTGGCGGTGATCCAGCTGGCGAACACCTGCGGCGCGGCCATTGGCGGCGTGGCGCTCGACCATCTGGGGCTGACGTCGCCGCTGGTGATTTCCGGTACGCTGATGCTGCTGACGGCACTGCTGGTGGCAGGGAAGGTTAAGGCACGTTGATTGATAAATAGTCACTTCATCGATATACTTGTACCGTAACTTGTACAGGAGGAAATATGCAGGTTGTGACGTTTACCGAAGCACGAAGTCGACTCAAAGATGTGTTGGACGACGTGAATGACAATGTGGAGACCATCATCATCAGCCGTCGCAACGGGGGTGATGCGGTAGTGATGTCTCTGCAGCACTACAACTCAATGATGGAAACCATCCATCTGATGAGTTCGCCTGCTAACGCCAGCCGACTGATGGAGTCAATCGCACAGGCAAATACCGGAAAAACCACGCAGAGGGATCTGATAGATGACCAGGCTACTGATTTGGACTGATAATGGCTGGGATGATTACCTGTGGTGGCAGGAGCAGGATAAGAAAACGCTTCGCAGAATCAATAAACTGATTGAAGATGCGAAGCGTCAACCCTTCGATGGCCTGGGTAAGCCGGAACCGCTAAAAGGTAATCTTTCCGGATACTGGTCTCGCCGAATCAACGATACCGATCGTCTGGTTTACGGGGTGTCGGATAGCGCTCTTACTATTTTGATGTGCCGCTATCACTATTATTCGTAAATCACGCCGATGCCTTAACCCGTCTCCGCGAATCCATCGAAATCAGCACCACCGACGACACAATCAATAGCGTCCCCAGCCAGTCCGGCAGGGTGAACGCCACGCCCAGCAACACCACCGACAGCAGCGCGCTGCTCAGCGGCTCGGCGCAGCTCAGAATGCTCGCCTTCGGCCCGCCGATCGTCTGTGCGCCTTTCAGATACAGGCTGAACGTCAGCGCCGTACCAATCACCACCAGATAGAAAAACGCCAGCAGCAGGCTGCCGTCAATGACGAACGTGGTCCCGCGCCCGGCGTAGAACGGCGTCAACATCAATCCGGCAATCAACATACTCCAGCCGACAATTGGCAATGTGCCGTAGCGGGCGATCAGCGTTGACGGATAGGTGGTGTAAAACGCCGCGGCAAACGCCGAGGCGATACCGAAGAACAACGCGGCAGGCGAGATGGAGAGCGAGGTTGGGTCGCCGTGGGTGACCAGCAGAAAGGTACCGACAAGCGACGTTAAAATGGCCGACAGCACAAACGCGCCGGGACGCTTTTTCCGCGCCAGGGCAAACCACGCCACGATGATGGTCGGGGACAGAAACTGCAGCACGGTGGCGGTCGCAGCGTTGGATTTTTCAATCGTCAGCAGAAAGGTGAGCTGCACGGTGAGCGCGCCGACGAGCGAGAAAATCAGCAGGCTGAGGGCGTCTTTGCGGTGTTTGATGACCGAGAAAATCTTGTCGCCGTGAACGAAGGAGAGCGTCAGGAGGATCACGCCGGTAAACAGCAGGCGAACCATGGTCAGGTAAGGCGAAGAAATGTGGCTTTTCTCCATGATGTACTGCGCGCAAACGCCGGAACTGCCCCATAAAACGGCGGCGATCAGGACGTTCAGCATCCCTTTACGTGTGGAACCCATGTTCTCCCCTGCGATGTTGTCGTTAATTCGGTCAACAGCATAGCATGGTTGTGTGCGGCCTGATGCCCTCACCCCGGCACTCTCCCACGGGGAGAGGGAGCAAACACTAAAAACGGCAACTCTCGTTGCCGTTTTGCTTCTACCTTGCTTAGAACCACGCTTCCCACATCGCGCCGACGTTGAAGTCGTCGAGCGTTTCGTCTTTGGTGTTGTTCACGCGCGCGGTGCGTTCGTTATCCACCTTGCCGCCGGTCACGTAGAAGCGCAGCATCGGGCGGAACTCCGGCCCCATGGCGATAGACATATTCTGCGACAGGGTCAGCTTCCAGCCCTTGTTGTCACCGCCGTTGTCGTAGTCAACGTGCTGCCAGCCCGCTTCCAGCCAGGTGGAGTGAACGTCGTTCCACCAGTGCATCGGACGCACGATGGCGTTGTAGTTCTTGCGGTTGTCGGTCTTATCGCGGCTGTTGTCGTAGTCGTGGAAGGCGAGGATGTACTCTACCTGCGTCGCCTGGGTGAATTTGTACAGCCCTTCGAAGCTGGCGTAGACCGTGGTCAGATCCTCGGTTTTGTTGAACACGCTGTTGTCCGCGTTATCGGAGTAGCGGGCGATCACCTTATTCACGCCGCTGTCGTTGGTGTGGCTCAGCACCACGCCCCCCTGCCACGCGTTCAGACGCTCGTCGCTCTCCACCGCCTTGGAGTCAAAGCCGTAGTTGGCGTACAGCTCCATGTCGATCGGGCCGAGCTTCATGCCGTGGATTTTTGAGGTCGCGGCGTAGTTGCCTTTGTCGCCCGTGCCGGAACCGCCGGTACAGGTGATGCGCGACGGGTTGGCTTCGTCTTCCATCACTTCCGGGCTACAGGATTCCACCGCCGCGACGGCGGCCACGTCGAACTGTACACCGCCGATGTCGAAGTTCTTCACCCCGGCGCCCTGGCCGTCGTGGTTCATCCAGAAGTAATCGTTGATGCCCTGCTGTGGACGCTGGTGGAAGTCACGACCGGCCCAGAAATAGGCGTTCGGGTTGGAGGCCATAATGTTGGTCACCCCCGCGTAGGCTTTTTTCAGGTTAACTTCGTCGCCCCAGTGGTCGATCATCACGTTGATGTCCCAGATGGCGCCGTTTTCACCCTTAAAGGCCTTGGAGAGCTGGAATTCCCCGCCGTTGCCTTCGTTGCCCAGACGACCAATGGCGGACGCGCCGTTGTAGGAGCCGTCCACCGCCACGTATTTTTGGTCGGCGGCCTGGAAGTGCGCGCCGTAGCGGGCATAGCCGGTAAATTTAATCCCGAACGGGATCGCCATATCCGGAGATTGCGCCGCGCTTTGCGGCTCGGTCACCACGTCCGCTTTTTTCGCGACCGCCGCATCCATTTTAGCCTGACGTTCGGCGAGGGCTTTATCCACCGCTTTTGCCACAATGGCGTCGATTTGCTCCTGGGTGAATTCCTGCGCGAGCACGGAAATTGGGCAAAGCGCGGCGATAACCGCCATGGTTAATGGAAGTTTTTTAATCGTATTCATGGTTATCTCAATATAGTTTAGTTTTATTCAGACAATAACCATCCCGCTCCGATCTGACAGAGTATGTCGCTATCATCAGAACAAGTGGATCTCTATTTAGGGTACAGAGGTATTACAGTAATTATTTCGCCATAGACTATCTCTGATATAAATGAATAATTTCTTCGGACAGTTCACGCGCTAATAAGGAATTCATTAAGTGATCCTGCGCGTGCACCATAATTAACGTCATCGGCTGGCGGCCTTCGCCCGCATCCTGCTCGATCAGTTTGGTCTGCATCTTGTGCGCCTGGCGCGCGTAGCCGTCGGCTTCGCGCAGCAGGCTTTTGGCTTCGTCAATGTTGCCCTGACGTGCCGCGTGCAGCGCTTCAAAGCACAGGCTGCGGGACTGTCCGGCATTGACGATAATTTCCATTACGGCTTCTTCTAATGCGATCATCATCATTACTCTTTATCAAAACTATTATTTAACGCGGTGGCGGCAAACCACTCTCCGCTTTTCTTAATGGTGCGTTTCTGCGTCTTTAAATCGAGCTGGATAAATCCGTAGCGATTTTTATACGCGTTGCACCACGACCAGTTATCAATAAACGTCCACATATGATAGCCAAGACAATTGCACCCTTCGCTAATACCCTTATGCAGCCAGGCTAAATGTTCGGAAATAAACTCGATGCGGTATTGATCGTTAATCTGGCCATTTTCAATAAAGCGCTGCTCGTTTTCGACGCCCATGCCGTTTTCAGAAATAAAGCAGCGAGGGTTGCCGTAATTGTCGCGGAGGTTGACCAGAATATCGTAAATACCCGGCTCGTAGATTTCCCAGCCGCGATACGGGTTCATCTTGCGGCCCGGCATCTCGTAGCTATCAAAGAACCACTCCGGCATAAACGGCGCCTGCGGGTTCACCGCGCTGTCGCGACACTTCACGCGACGCGGCTGATAGTAGTTAATGCCGAGCAGGTCGATTTTCCCTTCTGCAATCAGGAAACCGTCTTCCGGTTTACAGGCGGGTAATTGATCGCAGGATTTCAGCAGCGCCACCAGATCCGCCGGGTATTCGCCGCGCAGGACCGGGTCGAGGAAGCTGCGGTTAAACATCAGGTCCGCGATGTGCGCCGCCTTCACGTCCGCCGGGTTCTGCGAGCGCGGATACGACGGCGTCAGATTCAGCACGATGCCGATTTCCCCCGCGTAGTGTCCGGCGCGGTAGGCCTGCACCGCCTTCGCATGGGCCAGCACGGTGTGATACGCCACGGTGGCCGCCCGACGAAAATCCACCACGTTGGGGTAGTGGAAGTCGTACAAATAACCGCCTTCCACCGGCACGATCGGCTCGTTGAAGGTAAACCAGTGCAGCACGCGATCGCCGAACAGCTCGAAGCAGATCTGCGCATAGCGGGCGTAGGCCTCCACCACGTCGCGGTTTTCCCAGCCGCCGATTTCCTGCATCGCCATCGGCATGTCGAAGTGGAACAGGGTGATAAACGGCGTGATGCCCTGTTCATTCAGCTCATCAATGACCTGATTGTAAAAATCGACCGCTTCCGGGTTCACTTCACCGATACCGTCGGGGATCAGGCGCGCCCAGCTAATCGAGGAGCGAAAGCTGTTGTGGTTCAGCTGCTTTAACAGCTGAATGTCCGTTTTCCAGTGCTGATAAAACGTGGAGGTCTGCTGCGGCCCCACGCCGTTGTGAAAACGGTTCGGCTCGCGGGCAAACCAGTAATCCCATGTGGTTTCGCCCTCTCTTGCCCCTTCGGTCTGGAGAGCGGAGCTTGCGCTGCCCCACCAGAAGTTATCGGGAAATGCGTATTTCATGACTCTTCCTCTTTGACTTAATTGCTAGCGGTCTCGGCGGCGCCGACGGTTGCCTGGGCCTTCTGCTCTTCGTTTTTGATGAGCGTACGCTCATAGGCGCGCAGGAACGGCAGGTACATCAGCGCGGACATCACCATACAGACCAGGCACATCACCACCGGGCTCAGCGCCCAGTTCGCTGCCCACGAAGCGCCAATCGGTGCAGGGGTGGTCCACGGGGTTAACGACACAACCTGCGCCAGCCAGCCGAGTTTGGTTGCCGCGTACGCCAGGCAGGCGTTAACCAGCGGAACGAACACGAACGGGATAAACAGCATCGGGTTCATGATGATCGGCGCGCCGAACAGAATCGGTTCGTTGATGTTAAAGAAGCTCGGCACCACGCCCATTTTGCCGATGGTGCGAAGGTGGGTAACGCGGCTGCGCAGCAGCAGGAACGCCAGCGGCAGGGTGGAGCCTACGCCGCCAATCAGCAGGTAGTGATCCCAGAAGCCCTGAAGATAAACGTGCGGCAGCGCCGCGCCGGCCGCCAGCGCCGCCTGGTTTGCGGAGAGGTTCGCCATCCAGAACGGGTTCATGATGCCGGTGACGATCAGCGAGCCGTGAATACCGGCGAACCAGAAGATCTGGCACAGCAGTACGGAGAGCAGAATCGCGGGCAGGGAGTCAGACGCGGACACCAGAGGCTCCAGCAGATGCATGATCGCCTGCGGGATGATCATTCCGGTCTGCGCTTCGATGAACAGGTTCAGCGGGTGCAGCGTACCGATCACCACCATCACCGGGATCAGGATCTCAAACGAGCGCGCCACACCGGTTGGGACTTCCTTCGGCAGGCGAATGGTGACGTTGTTCTGCTTCAGCCACGCGTAGACGCGGGTGGCGTAAATGGCGGTGATCAGCGCGGTGAAGATGCCCTGGCCGGAGAGATACTGGGTCGAGATCTTGCCTTCGGCATACGGCGCGGCGACCAGCAGGAAGGCCATAAAGGCCAGCAGGCCGGACATCACCGGGTCGAGGTTGAACTGACGCCCCAGGCTCGCGCCAATCCCCACCGAAATGAAGAAGGTCATCACGCCCATGCTGAGGTTAAACGGCAGCATCAGCTGTTCGCGGTAGGTCTGGGAGAAATCCAGCCAGCCGCGGGCAAAGCTGTTAGTGGTATCCGCCGAGAACGGCGGGAAGATGAACACCAGCATAAACGAGCCGATGATCATAAACGGCAGCGCGGCGGTAAAGCCGTCGCGGATGGCAATCACATACTTTTGCTGACCCAGCTTCGCGGCCAGCGGGGTAATTGACTGCTCAATCACCGCGACCATGGATTGATATAACGAACTCATGTGAACACCTTTTAGTGTGCCGCTTCGATGAGCGACAGAGCATAGTCCAGTACTTTATCGCCACGCTGCATGCCGTAGTCCATCATATCGATGGGCTGCACCGGAATGCCTTTCGTAGCCGCCTTGTCTGAGAGTGTCTGTAACATGTATTTCACTTGCGGTCCGAGAAGGACAACCTGGTATTGCGGAAACTGCGTATCAAATTCGGAAACACCGTACGCATCAATCTTCACCGGCAAACCACGTTCTTTCGCGACATCGATCATTTTGCTGACCAGCAGGCTGGTGGACATCCCGGCAGAGCAGCACAGCATAATTCTGAACATCGACAACCATCCTCTAAATGTAAAAAGTTATTGCGAGGATGATTGGACATGATACGGAAACCGGTTTCCATTCATAAAAGACAGAAGTGTGATACCCATCAAGATCCCTTACTTATGAGGCTAATTAACCGGATGTGCATCACATAATTTGGCTGTTTTGAGATCATTTTGAGTGGAAACGGAAAATCGGTTTCCATGGAAAACGGAAACGGATATACTCCGTTCTGGCTATAATGTGAGCCGAAGCGGTCATGGAATTTGCAGGCGCGAGGTAAGCCTGCCAGGGGAAAGAGATGTCGACAATCAATGATGTATCACGTCTTGCCGGGGTGTCTAAAGCCACGGTATCGCGAGTGTTGAGCGGGTCGCGTGGCGTTAAGGAAGCCAGCCGTCAGGCCGTATTAAAAGCGGTGGATGAGCTCAACTACCGGCCTAACGTGATTGCCCAGTCGCTGCTGAGCCAGTCGACGGGCTGTATCGGGGTGATTTGCGCGCAGGAAAACATTAACCAGACCACCGGTTATCTCTACGCGCTGGAAAAACAGCTCAGCCAGCATCAAAAACATCTCCTGCTGCGCTTCGCACACAGCAAAGCGGAAGTGATGCACGCCCTTGAAGAACTCTCCTGCGGGCTTTGCGATGACATCCTGGTGATTGGCGCCCGTTTCCCGCTGGACGTGGATATGGACAACGTCATTCTGGTGGACTGCATGGAGTCTGATAATTCCAACAGCATCCAGTTCGATCACGCCTTTGCCGCCGAAACCGCCTGTAACTACCTCACCAGCCAGGGGCGTCGCCAGATTGCGCTGATCCACCCCCACGGCAGCGGTTTTGCCGACCAGGTCCTGCTCGGCTACAAGCACGCGCTGGAGAAAAATTTCCTGCCCTTTAATCGCAGCCTGGTTTTTATGGACGCGACTTCTTCGTCCGTTGCGCTGCAGGAGCTGCTGAACAACGCCAGCACCCTGAATTTCAACGCGCTGTTGGTGGCCGACGAGCAGGAAGCCCAGCGGGTGATCCCGCAGCTGCAGGCGTTTAACAAATCGGTGCCGGACGACATCATGGTCTTCAGCCTGGCCGGATCGCTGCACCTGCCGGGTATTCCGGTGATCCCGGCGATTGAATATTCCATGGACGCGATGGCGGCGCGCATTGTGAGCTGGCTGACGGAGAAAACGCAGATGCTCGGGTCCTATGTTCTGCGCGGGGATTTGATTATTCCGGACATGCGGAAGCGTTAAAAATGTTTTCCGGGCCGGGTAAGCGCAGCGCCACCCGGCGGGAACTCAATAATCTTCCATACAATCCACTTGACCAATCGCCCCCCAGTAGGCATCCAGGTTGTCGCGCTTAACGGCGGTGATGGCATTTTTGATCAGCAGCTGATTGGCCTCGGACGACAAAATCATCTCCTGCCAGGCTTTATCGCTCTTTTTTTTCTGTGGCGTACAGGTTTTCTTAATATCTTTAAGGACCTGCTGCTTTATTTGCGCCTCTTTCGCGGGGTCATCCTTTTCCTGAGCATGGACAAACGCGGCGAAGAGCAGACAAACCAGCAGGCAGACCAGGTGCGCAGCTTTCATCAACAACCCCCTTTTAGAAGTCACATGCTTCCCATGAAATATATCGTTACATTCAGTGTAGCGACGCCAGCCGAAAGTATGAATTTTCTCTTCACCGCCTGTCATGAACTTCCCGGCAAGCGCTACTGAATACCGCCGCCCAGCGACTGCCACAGCGTGATGCGGTTTTCCAGGTCGGTTTGCTGCAGCGCAATCAGCGATTCCTGCGCCGACCACAGCGACCGCTGCGCGGTAAGCACCGTCAGATAATCCCCCGCGCCTGCCTTATAGCTGCGCGTTGCCACGTCCAGCGTTTTTTGCTCCGCCGCGACGTATTCGCGCTGGGCGTCGAGCTGCTCGCTCAGGGTTTCTCGTCGCGCCAGCGCGTCGGCCACGTCCTTAAACGCGCTCTGGATGGCTTTCTCATAGGTGGCGATCAGCCCCTTCTTCTCCGCTTCCGCGTAGCGCAGCTGCGCCAGGTTGTTCCCGCCGCTAAACAGCGGCAGGGTGATGGACGGCGCAAACGACCAGACCTTCATCCCGTGGCTGAACAGGGAGGAGAGCGAATCGCTGCCGACGCCCGCGCTGGCGGTGAGTGAAATGGTCGGAAAGAAGTTGGCGCGCGCCGCACCGATGTTGGCGTTGGCGCTCAGCAGGTTATGCTCGGCCTCCTGAATGTCCGGGCGGCGCAGCAGCGCGCTGGAGCTGACGCCCGCCGGGATCAGCGTGATGGCGTTATCGCTCAGGCTCTCCAGCGTGCCGGGCAGCAGGTTCTCCGGCACCGTATTGCCCGCCAGCAGATTAAGGGCGTTTTTGTCCTGCATCACCAGCGTCCGGTAGCTCGCCACGCTGGCGCGCGCCTGCTGATACACCGCCATCGCTTCACTGACGTCCGTCGCCGCCGCCACGCCCACTTCCTGCTGGCGCTTCACAATCTTCAGCGAGTTCGCGGCGCTCTCCATCGTGGATTTCGCCAGCGCCAGGTTGCTGTTATCCGCCGCCAGCGTCACCCAGGCCGTGGTCAGCTCGCTGACCATCGTCAGGCGCGTGTTCTGCGCGGTGAACTCGCTGGCAAGCCAGGTTTCACGCGCGGCGCGGGAGAGGCTCTGGTTGCGGCCAAACAGATCCAGCTCGAAGCTGGAGACCGCGCCGTTGGCTTGGTCGCTTGTCGCGACGCCGCTTGCCAGCGTGCGGCTGCGGGTATGGCTCAGCTCCGCGTCCACCGTCGGGAACAGGGACGAGCGCGTTTCACTGTACTGGGCGCGGGCGGCGTCGATATCGGCAATCGCTTTTTGCACGTCGCGGTTGCTGTTAAGCGCCATCGTCACCACGCTTTTCAGCCGCGCATCGCTCATTACCTGCTGCCACTGGCTCACCACGGCGGTGGCTTCGCCGTGCGCGCCGGGCAAGGTTGCCGGGACGGGGGCGTCCGGGCGTTGATACGTTGGGTCTAACGACACACAGCCTGCGCTCAGCAGGGCTAACGCTAAAACAGATACACGAAACATTATGACCTCCGGTTCGCGTGTTTACCGGAGAACAGACGTTTCACCAGTACAAAGAATAAGGGAACGAAGAAGATCGCCAGCAGCGTCGCGGCCAGCGTTCCGCCGATAATGCCGGTACCAATCGCCACGCGGCTGTTTGCGCCTGCCCCGGTTGCCACGGCCAGCGGCGTAACCCCTGCGATAAACGCCAGCGAGGTCATGATGATCGGACGCAGGCGCGTCTGGGCGGCACGCAGGGCGGCACGCGTCAGAGAGTACCCTTCAGCGACTTTGGCTTCGGCAAACTCGACAATCAGGATCGCGTTCTTCGACGACAGGCCGATAGTGGTGAGCAGCGCCACCTGGAAGTAGACGTCGTTGTTCAGGCCGCGCAGGGAGGCGGCGACGGCCGCGCCTAGCACGCCAAGCGGGATCACCAGGATGACCGAAATCGGCACCGACCAGCTCTCATACAGCGCCGCCAGGCACAGGAACACGACCAGGATCGAGAGGGCATAGAGGCTCATCGCCTGACCGCTCGCCAGTTTTTCCTGCAACGACAAACCGCTCCACGCCCAGGTGCTGCCGGACGGCAGGCTGTTTGCCAGCTGCTCCATTTTGCCCATCGCCGTGCCGGAGCTGGCGCCGCTGGCGTTTTCGCCCTGTATTTCATACGCCGCCGAGCCGTTGTAGCGCACCAGGCTTTCCGGGCCATACTCCCAGCGGGTGGTGGCGAAGGCGGAGAACGGCGTCATGGTGCTGTCGCTGCCGCGCACAAACCATTTGTTGAGATCCGACGGTACGGCGCGGGTGTCGCTGTCGCCCTGGATGTAGACCTTTTTCACGCGGCCGCGGTCGATAAAATCGTTCACGTAGGTCCCGCCCCAGGCGCTGGAGAGGGTGTTGGTAACGTCGCTCAGGGACAGCCCCAGCGACACGGCCTTGTTGTTATCGATATCCACCTGAAGCTGCGGCATCTGCGGCAGATCGTTGGCGCGCACGGCGTGCAGCGAGCTGTCCTGATTGGCCTCGCCAATCAGCTGGTTACGCAGCTTCAGCAGCGCGTCGCGGTCGGTGCCGCCGCTTGCCATCAGCTCAAAGGTAAAGCCGTTGCTCTGGCCCAGGCCGTCCACCGCGGGCGGCGTCATGGCAAAGATTATCGCATCGCGGATGGTGCTCAGCTCCTGCGTGGCGCGCAGGGCGATGGCCTGCGCGGTATTCTCATCGCCTTTACGTTCGGACCAGTTTTTCAGGGAGACAAACGCCATCCCGGCGTTCTGGCCGCTGCCGCTGAAGCTGAAGCCTTCAATGGTGAAGATCACGTTGGTATTGGCTTTTTCTTTCGTGAGGAACCACTCGCGCACCTGGCGGCTGACTTCGGCGGTACGTACCGTCGTTGCGCCCGCTGGCAGGGTGTACTGCACCATGATTTCGCCCTGATCTTCCGTTGGCAGGAAGCTGCCCGGCAGCTTAAGCATGGCGAAGCCCATCGCGCCGCAGAGCAGGGCATAGATAACCAGCATGCCGCCGGAACGGCGCAGGGCGCGCAGCACCTTGTTCTGATAGCCGCGCTCTGTCCTGCTGTAGAAGCGGTTAAACGCGCCGAAGAAGCCCTTTTTGTGCGGTGCCGTGTGGCTCAGAATCGAGCCGCAGAGCGCGGGCGTCAGGGTCAACGCCACCACCACGGAGAGCAGCATCGCTGAAATGATGGTGACCGAGAACTGACGGTAAATCACCCCGGTGGAGCCGCCGAAGAAGGCCATCGGCAGAAATACCGCAGAGAGCACCAGCGCAATGGCGACCAGCGCGCCGGAGATTTCGCCCATCGATTTCTCAGTAGCTTCCCGGGCGGGCAGGCCTTCGTCGCGCATAATACGCTCGACGTTTTCCACCACCACGATGGCGTCATCCACCAAAAGCCCTATCGCCAGCACCATCGCAAACAGCGTCAGGGTATTGATGGAGTAGCCGAACAGCGCCAGCACGCCGAATGTGCCCAGCAGAACGACAGGCACCGCCAGCGCCGGGATCAGCGTCGCGCGGATGTTTTGCAGGAACAGGTACATCACCACCACCACGAGGATAATGGCTTCGAACAGGGTCTGAATTACGTCCTCAACGGAGATCTTGATGAACTCGGTGCTGTCTTTCGGGTAGGCCACGTCGTAGCCTTCCGGCATCGACTTTTTGAACTCGGCGATCTTGTCTTTTACCGCCGTCGCAGTGTTGAGTGCGTTCGCACCCGGTGAGAGCATGACCGCCATACCCGCAGCCGGGTGGCCGTTGAGCTTCGCGGTGGCGGTGTAATCTTCGCTGCCCATCTCCACGCGGGCAACGTCGCTGACGCGCACCACCGCGCCGCTGGACTGGCTCTTCACGATGATGTTTTTAAACTGATCGACCGTCTGCAGGCGCGACTGGGCGCGGACGGTGGCGGTCAGCTGCTGGGCGTTCGACGAGGGCAACGCGCCGATTTTACCGGCGGAAACCTGCACGTTCTGGGCTTCAATCGCGCTCTGCACGTCGGACGGCATCAGCGAGTAGGACGCCAGCTTCGCCGGGTCGAGCCAGATGCGCATGGCGTATTCCGCCCCGAACACCTGCAGGCTCCCGACACCCTCCACGCGCGCCAGCGGGTCCTGCATATTGCTCACCAGCCAGTCGGCGATATCCGAGCTGCTGGCGGTGTCGGTTTTGTCGTACACGCCCATGATCAGCAGGAAGTTGCTCTGCGATTTCTCGACGGTAATGCCGGACTGCTGCACCTCGGTCGGCAGGCGCGATTCCGCCTGCTGAACCTTGTTCTGCACCTGCACCTGGGCGGTGTCCGGATCGGTTCCCTGCTCGAAGGTGACGGTAATGCTCACCGACCCGTCCGAGCTGCTGGTGGAGGTGAAGTAGAGCAGGTTATCCAGCCCGGTGAGCTGCTGCTCGATCACCTGCGTCACGCTGTTTTCCAGCGTCTGCGCGGAGGCGCCGGTGTAGGTGGCGGAGATTTTGATCGACGGCGGGGCGACGTCCGGGTACTGCGCCACCGGCAGCGTGCGGATCGCCAGCATCCCGGCGAGCATGATAAGAATGGCGATAACCCAGGCAAAGACCGGGCGACGCACGAAGAAGCGGGAAAACATCAGGCGTTTCCTCCGCTGGCTTTCATCTCTTCGGCCTTCACTTCCTGCCCGGCGGTCACTTTGTCGGTGCCTTCCACAATCAGCTTATCGCCCGCCTTGAGGCCACTCAGCACCAGCCATTTGTCGCCGTAGGTGTCGCCCGTCTCCAGCTGACGCTGCTCAACCTTGCTGCTGGCATTCACCACCAGCGCGGTGGCGGTGCCTTTGGCGTCGCGGGTGATGCCCTGCTGCGGTGCCAGGATCGCGTCGTTCATGATGCCTTCATCCACCCTGGCGCGAACAAACATGCCCGGCAGGAGCTGATGCTGCGGGTTCGGGAAGACGGCGCGCAGCGTGACCGAGCCGGTTGATTCATCCACCGCCACTTCGGTTAACGCCAGACGGCCTTTCTCGCTATAGGTGCTGCCGTCTTCGAGGATTAGCGACACGCTTAGCGTATCGCTATTGGTGGCGAGGGTTTGCCTGCGTAAACGCAGTAGATCGGCGCTGGAACGCGTGAGATCGACGTACATGCTGTCCAGTCCGCGAACGGTGGCGAGCGCGGTATCCTGCTGGGCGGTTACCAGCGCGCCGGGCGTGACGGATGAGATGCCGATGCGTCCGGCAATCGGCGCGGTCACGGTGGTCCAGTTAAGGTTAATGCGCGCGCTCTCCTGCGCGGCCTTCTTTGACTCGACGCTGGCCTTGTCCTGCGCGCAGGTGGACTTCGCGTCCTCTGCGTCCTGGCGCGACACGCCGTCGTCTTTCACCAGCTGCGCATAGCGCTGGGCCTTCTGGCAGTCGGCTGCTACCAGCGCCTGCGCCTGCTTCAGCGCCGCGGCGGCTTCATCAAACGCCGCGCGGTAGCTGGAAGGGTCAATTTGATACAGCGCCTGCCCGGCCTTGACCGTATCGCCTTCGGTGAACAGGCGCTTCTGGATAATGCCGCCCACCTGCGGGCGCACTTCGGCGCTCATGGCTGCGGCGGTGCGGCCGGTCAATTCGCTGACGACGGAAACAGGCTGGCTCATGAGAGTGACAATCCCCACTTCCGGAAGAGGACGCTGGGGAGCAGATGTTTGCGCATTATCGCACCCGGTCAGGAGAAATAATGCCGCGATGGAGGTTGTTATGTTTTTCATAATCTTTTTCCAGGGTGAACGACGCCTGCCCCGTTAATGGCTTAACAGGGAGGAGGGCTATTTAAAGGCACAGCGATACCGCATCTCTGGCAGAGCCAGAAATGTAAAAAAGGGGAATTACTAATTCCCGCTAATTATTCATATGCGATTACTTCGCAGAGAAAAGCATATTTAAAATATCCTGATAAAGGGGTTCTAATTGTTCTGACGGGACTTTTAAGGGGGTTAATCGACGATAAATCGTCCCCTCAATCATCACGGCGGTAATCTCCACGCAGCAGCGAATATGCTCGTCGCTCAGGTGGGGAAACTGTTTTTTCAGGTGCTCGCAGGCGTTGGCGAACATGCGCGATTCGGCTTCGATCAGCATCGTCGCCACCTGCGGATTACGCGTGGCCTCCGCGGACATTTCCAGCATCAGCGCATCGTCATCTTCGTTGAGGGTCTGTCGCCAGGCGAGTGCCTGCGGCATCCCTTCTACCAGGGTTTTACCCTGCATCTCCTCAATGCGCGAGTCGATGATGCGGCGGATCATCTCTTCGATAATCGCGTCTTTGTTGCTGAAATAACGGTAAATTTGCCCGACGCTGAGCTTCGCCTCGCTGGCGATCTGCGACATGCTGGCGGCGTGAAACCCGCTGGCGCGAAAGCAGCGGCGCGCGGCGGTGATGATCTCGTCCTGGCGCAATTTTTGTCGTTCTTCCAGCTTTGTGCTCATCGTCGGCTACCGTGTAAAAGTGAGAATGATCGTTCTCATTATACGTTTTAGGTGCGTATTGGAAAGGCTTTTTTTATTTACATATTGAATGAATATTTCCTGGATTAAACAATGGAGGAAATAAGGAGTTTTTATGAAGGTTAAGCTGTGAGATATTCAGATTGCGCTGAAAATAAGGAGAACATTATGCAATTGAGCATTACTAAAAAAGTCACACCCGAAGAGAAAGAAGAGTTATTAACGGGGCTGAGAGCCTATAACGGGCAGTTTTTAGATCTGGCGAACTTCAGCGGGGATATTGGCGTTTACGTGCGGGACGAAAAAGGAATCATGCTCGGCGGGCTAATTGGGGTGCGTAAAGGCGACTGGTTAAATATTGATTTTCTGTGGGTTAGCGATAGCGTGCGTGGTTCCGGCGTCGGCAGCGAGCTCATCAAAACGGCAGAAGATGAAGCCCGACGCCAGGGCTGCAAGCACGCGCTGGTCGATACCGCCAGCTTCCAGGCACGCCCGTTCTATGAAAAGCAGGGCTACCGGCTACAGATGTCGCTGCAGGATTACCCCTATGCGGGCATGCAGCGCCACTATCTGGCAAAGGCGCTTTAACCGCCGATCCCGGTGCCGATTACGGCAAGCGCATGACGGACAATGATTTCCGGCGAGAGGGATTTTAGCCTCTCGTCATTGCGCATGCGTGAGAACGGCACCAGCACCAGGCTCAGTAATGTGGTAAACAGCAGCTCGGGTGCCAGCGCCTGATTCAGCTTCCCTTCCTGCTGCCAGCCTTTGAGGGTGGCGAGCGTCGCCTGATACTTCTCATCACCAAACCGCGCTTGCAGATGGGTGCGCAGGACCGGCATTTCGCCAATCACCTCCTGCATCCACAGCGGCGCAAACCAATGATACTGTTCCGCCAGCTCTGCCAGCACCTTTACCATTTCCGTCAGGGCGTTGACCGGAGAATCCCGGTTATCGGCGAAAATCGTTCCGATCCGCTCGCGTAACGGCAGGAAACGCTCCTCAATCATCGCATCCAGCAGTTGCTCTCGGGAGTTGAAGTAATAGTGCAGCATCGCGGGCGTGACGCCCGCCTCTTTGGCAATGGCGTTGAGTGAGGTATTGGCGATCCCCTGACGAGAAAAGAGGTTCAGGGCGATATCCAGCAGCTGTTCGCGGCTGGCGGTGACGCGTTTACCCCCGCGAGGGCGGCCCGGGCGGCGCGGTTCAGAATTGTCCTTTTGTGCTGGCATGGCCACAGTATCTCTTGATCTTATTCATCACTTCCACAAATATTAATTATACGATTAATTAATTTCAAGTAATGTCTTATGGAGTCTGACGTAATGGCTCAACCCGCGCAGAAAGCGCCGTCGATCAAGCTGCTGTTCAGCGCGCTGCTGCTAGTGATGCTGCTCTCCGCGCTGGATCAAACAATTGTCTCCACGGCGCTGCCGACCATTGTCGGCGAACTGGGCGGCCTGGATAAACTCTCCTGGGTGGTCACGGCCTATATCCTCAGTTCCACCATCGTGGTGCCGCTGTACGGAAAGTTTGGCGATCTGTTTGGGCGTAAAATCGTCCTGCAAATCGCCATTGTGCTGTTCCTTGTGGGCTCCGCGCTGTGCGGGCTGGCGCAAAACATGACCCAGCTGGTGCTGATGCGCGCCCTTCAGGGCCTGGGCGGCGGCGGCCTGATGGTCATCAGCATGGCCGCCGTGGCGGACGTGATCCCGCCTGCCGATCGCGGGCGCTATCAGGGGCTGTTTGGCGGCGTGTTTGGGCTGGCAACGGTCATCGGGCCGCTCATTGGCGGGTTTATCGTCCAGCACGCGTCCTGGCGCTGGATTTTCTACATCAATCTGCCGCTGGGGCTGTTTGCATTGCTGGTCATCGGCGCGGTATTCCACGGCAGCGCGCGGCGCAGCAAGCATGAGATTGACTATCTGGGGGCGATTTACCTCAGCATGGCGCTGCTTTGCATCATCCTGTTCACCACCGAAGGCGGGACCGTTCGTCAATGGAGCGACCCACAGCTGTGGTGCATTCTGGCTTTTGGCCTGACGGGCATTGCCGGGTTTATCTACGAGGAGCGGCTGGCGTGGGAGCCGATTATCCCACTGTCGTTGTTCCGCGACCGTAGCTTCCTGCTCTGCAGCCTGATTGGCTTTATCATCGGCATGTCGCTGTTTGGCTCGGTGACCTTCCTGCCGCTGTATTTGCAGGTGGTGAAAGACGCCACGCCAACGCAGGCCGGTTTGCAGCTCATACCGTTGATGGGCGGGCTGCTGCTGACCTCCATTATCAGCGGGCGCATTATTAGCCATACCGGGAGATACCGCCTGTTCCCGATCCTCGGCACCCTGCTCGGCGTGGTGGGGATGTTTTTACTGACGCGCATTTCGCTCACCTCCCCAACCTGGCAGCTGTATCTGTTCACCAGCGTGCTGGGCATGGGGCTGGGTCTGGTGATGCAGGTGCTGGTGCTGGCGGTACAGAACAGCGTCTCTGCCGAGCAATACGGGGTGGCGACCTCTGGCGTCACGCTGTTCCGCTCCATCGGCGGGGCGATCGGTGTTGCGCTGTTTGGCGCGGTGTTCACCCATGTTCTCCAGGCGGGGCTGATGGACAGATTGCCTGAAGGGGCAGAGCTGCCGCACGAGCTGAACCCGACCGCCATTCATCATCTGCCTGACGCCCTGAGGCTGGACTACCTTGATGCGTTCGGCTCGGCCATTCATGCGGTGTTCCTGCTGGCGGCGGGCATTATGGTGCTGGCGTTTGCGCTGTCATGGTTTTTACGCGAGGCGCCGCTGCGCCGGCAGGCGTGATGCCCATCGCCCGGTGGCGCTGTGCTTACCGGGCCTACAACATCTCCGCGCGTAGGCCGGGTAAGCGCAGCGCCACCCGGCAAAACCCGCATATAACTTATCCTTCTTATTGATTCTTTTTCGTTTTTTATTCCACCGCCTCGTTGTCGATATAGTCACTACAACATTTAGCAAAAGGAACTGTCTTGTGAAACGTCAATTGGGTGCTCTGGTACTTGCTGGCCTGCTGCTGGCAGGGTGCGATCAAAGTGGCAGCGATGCCAAACACATTAAAGTGGGCGTCATCAACGGCGCTGAACAGGACGTGGCGGAAGTCGCCAAAAAGGTGGCAAAAGAGAAATATGGCCTGGACGTGGAGCTGGTCGGCTTCAGCGGCTCGCTGTTGCCTAACGATGCCACCAACCAGGGGGAACTGGATGCTAACGTCTTCCAGCATCGCCCGTTCCTCGCTGAGGATAACAAGGCGCATAACTACAAGCTGGTGGCCGTGGCGAACACCTTTGTTTTTCCGATGGCCGGCTATTCCCGCAAAATCAAATCCGTCTCTGACCTGAAGGACGGGGCGACCATTGCCATTCCAAACGACCCGACCAACCTTGGCCGCGCGCTGTTGCTGCTGCAAAAGGAGAAGCTCATTACCCTGAAGCCGGGCACCGGGCTGCTGCCGACGGCGCTGGATATTACCGCCAACCCTAAACAGCTGAAAATTATGGAGCTGGAAGGGGCACAGCTGCCGCGCGTGCTGGACGACCCAAAAGTGGATGTCGCCATTATCAGCACCACCTATATTCAGCAAACCGGGCTGTCGCCGGTGCATGACAGCGTCTTTATTGAAGACAAAAACTCGCCGTACGTGAACATCGTAGTGACGCGCGAAGACAACAAAGACGCGGAGAACGTGAAGGAATTTATCCAGTCCTATCAGTCGCCTGAAGTGGCAAAAGCGGCTGAAACGATCTTTAACGGCGGGGCGGTGCCGGGCTGGTAAACGATCTGACGGAAAACGGGTGGCTTAAATTGGCCCGATTCCATCGGTAATCGCCCTTTAGCCCACAGCGCCAATAGTGACGGCTGGCTATCCTCCTTATCACACCCACCGGAGGATAGCCCATGAACATTACCCACATTCGCAACGCCACCCAGCTGATTACCTACGCCGGAAAACGTCTTTTAATCGACCCGATGCTGGCCCCGAAGGGGGCTTATCCGGGCTTTCCCGGCACGGCGTATGCCGAACGTCGTAACCCGACGGTCGAACTCCCCGTTGACGTCAACACGCTGCTGGACGCCGACGCGGTGATCGTCACCCATACCCATGACGATCACTGGGATCGCACCGCAGCGGAGCTGATCGCCAAAGATAAACCTATCTACGTGCAAAACGATCGTGACGCCGCGCTGCTGCGAAGCCAGGGATTCAGCAACCTGACGGTCATGGCCGACGCGACCTTCTTCGGCGATATTCAGATTACGAAAACCCACGGCGGGCAGCACGGCACCGATCGCGCTTACGCCGTGCCGGAGCTGGCGGAGCGGCTGGGCGAGGCCTGCGGCGTGGTGCTGCGTCATCCCGATGAGAAGACGCTTTATCTTGCCGGGGATACCATCTGGCGTGACGAAGTGGCGGCCGACCTGCAAAAGCACCAGCCGGACGTGGTGGTGCTGAACGCGGGCTATGCCCACGTCATTGGTTTTGGGCCCATTATTATGGGGCAGGAGGATGTGCTCAACGTTCATTTCCTGCTGCCGCAGGCCAGCATTGTGGCGATCCATATGGAGGCGATTAACCACTGCCTGTTGACCCGCAGCGCGCTGCGTGAGTACGTTGAAGCCAATCAGGTGAGTGACGCAGTGAGCATTCCCCAGGATGGCGAAACCGTTATATTCTGAGTGCGTTAAAGGGAAAGGAGAGACAGATGTCGCTAATCAACGTCGCGATTGTCGCGGTAGACGGGTTCAGCCCGTTCCACTACTCCGTTCCCTGCATTCTGTTTGGCGATTCGGTCTCCGGCGAAAAGCGCTTTAACGTGACGATCTGCGCCGAAACGCCGGGTTTTCTCACCTCAAAAGACGGATTTGCCCTCAACGCCACGCAGGATTACACCGCCATTGGCCAGGCCGATATTGTTGTCGTTCCCTACTGGCAGCACGTCCTTGAACGACCGCCCCAGACGCTGCTCGACAGCCTGGTGCAGGCGAGAGACAACGGCGCGGAAATCGTCGGGCTGTGTCTGGGGTCGTTTGTGCTGGCCTGGGCGGGGCTCCTCGACGGCAAACGTGCGGCCACCCACTGGGAGTTCGAGCATCAGTTCCAGTCCCTTTTCCCGCACGTTCAGCTGGATATCAACGCGCTCTACGTGGATGACGGCAATATCATCACCTCCGCCGGTACCGCGGCGGCGCTGGACTGCTGCCTGTATATCATTCGCCAGCGCTTTGGCAGCGTGGTTGCCAACCAGATTGCCCGCCGGATGATTGTACCGCCCCACCGCGAAGGCGGGCAGGCGCAGTTCATCGCCCAGCCGGTACCCAAAGATACCCGCGACGGACGTATTAACTGTCTGATCGATTATCTTCAGCAGCACATCACCGAACCGCATAGCCTGGACTCGCTGGCGGAGGTGGTTTCGATGAGCCGCCGCACCCTGACCCGCCATTTTATTAAAGCCACGGGAATGAGCGTTGCCGACTGGCTTACCGCCGAACGCCTGCGGCGCAGCCAGATCCTGCTTGAAGCCGGAAATATGCCGATTGAGCGCGTGGCCGAGCTGGTGGGGTTTAATTCCGCCGTCACCTGGCGACAGCAGTTTAAGGCGCGTTTTGGGGTCAGTCCGGCGGAGTGGCGAAAGACGTTTCGTCTGCAGAACTAGCGTGAAAGTTCTGTAATAACGAAAGGTTAAGAAATTTGAGCATTCAGGAACCTACAGAAGCTAGTGGTTACAGTCCTTCACCAGTTTGCCGCCTTCAGGCAGAGGAAAAATAATGATTACTACAAGGGTAAAATTATTCTTGTTACTGGCCGCTGTTTGGATAGCAGGAATATTTGCCACGCTTTTATTTGGACGTTTGTTGATTGCCCTGGTCAGCTTCTTTTTCATCGGACAATTTGATTTTCCAATCAGTGATCTTGTTGAAGCTACTACCCTTGCCATTAGTGGTGGGATCCTCATTGGAGGAATACAGTGCGTTATGGCAAAGGAAAAGAACCGATCCGAAGACCCACCCCGGTAAGTTGGGTAGGAAGAGATTGTACTACCCCAGCCTCTCCACTCTCGGTTGCTGGCAACAATACCGGTGATGCGATGAATGATGCCAACCAGACGATGGCGTGACCCAATGCACCTTTGGGCGTACTTGCTGTTCTAATGATACTAAGCAGGGTGAGGAGCCTGATACAGGAGAGCATATAGCGGCAGAAGAAAATGTGTTGAGTACTAAGTCTCAACCAAACAAACCTGATGCCGATAATATAATTTCTTACCTGTCGAAGAACAGATAGGTACATTGAATGAGGTGGCAAAAAGGACTCATGAAATGATTTATGTATTATTAGGAATTGCACTTTTCGCTTTTGCAG
The DNA here is from genome assembly GCF_014982155.1 of Enterobacter cloacae complex sp. P16RS2. NCBI lineage: Bacteria > Pseudomonadati > Pseudomonadota > Gammaproteobacteria > Enterobacterales > Enterobacteriaceae > Enterobacter > Enterobacter cloacae complex sp. P16RS2. The sequence goes on from NZ_JADCKW010000021.1 coordinate 73,964, forward strand.
TTGGAACGGCCGTGTTTCTTCGCTTTAGTAAAGTGACGGGAAGAAGCGTCCAGTCACCTTTTACCTCTATGTTTTTCTTTGATGCGCTCTTTTTTGGGCTGGGCAGTAAGCGAGACATGAATATCGCAGCATGTTCGTTTATTGTCTTTTTACTAAGCGTATGGGGATTAACTTATTTAAAATTAAGCGCACATTTTTGGGGGAGTCGAGAAAGCTATTTTGGTCTCGTGATCGCCGGGATTTTGTTTCTAATTATGCACTGTCGCTATTGCGCAAAAAATGTCGTTATCAAAAATGATGGGCTTGCACCCATGAGAGAATTGACCAGTCTCAGGTTGTCCAGCCTCACTAGCCCCTTTTTATGGTTAAGTCGGGCCGGGTATCTGGGTTTCTTTATTGGAATGATACGTTGAAGCAAATGTGGATAGAGAGAGCCTCAATCTCGACGTACTGCCAAACGAAATATCAATATCACGAAAGCGATTGTGGTAGTTATAGAAATGATGATTAATCCTCGAATAAAACTTTTCCTGTTACTGGTATTACTCTGGATGTCAGGCCTCTTTATCACTATGGCTGCAGGCCGTCTGCTAATTGCAGCGGCCTCGTATCTCTTCCTTAATGATTTTGATTTCAAGTGGAGCGACTTGATTACTGCGCTCAAAATCTCTGTAGGCGCAGGGTTCATCATTGGAGGGGGGCAGTCCCTGCAGGTGAAAGAGAAAAAATGAAGATTTCATTTTATTGGGCTTCAAAGGAAGAGAATGCGGCTTACCCCAGCCTCTCCACCCGCGTCTCCCCCTCAACCATCGATAGCTGATACAGCGAAAACGACCTCTGCTTCTCAATCAACTTTGCCAGCTCCGGCGAGTGGCTGGTGAGCCAGATCTGCGAGTAGCGGCTGGCCTCGGCAATTAAGCTCGCCAGCGCGGGCAGCATCTGCGGGTGCAGGCTGTTTTCCGGTTCGTTCAACGCGATAAACGCCGGTGGGCGCGGGCTTAACAGCGCTACCGCCAGGCACAGAAAGCGCAGGGTGCCGTCGGAGAACTCCGCCGGTTCCAGCGGCCTGCTCAGCCCCTCGCGCTGCATCATCATGCGAAAACGTCCGCCGGTGTTGTCGCTGTAAAACACGCAGCCGGGGAAGGCCTGGTCAAGGATGCGCATCAGCAGCAGCTCGTCGCCGATCTCGACGATGGTCTGAAACGCGGCCGCCAGGTTGGCGCCGTCGCTGGCCAGCACCGGGGAGCGGAAGCCGACCTGCGGGGCGCGCATCGCCGAGCCAATTGATACAGAAAACTCATGATAAAAGCGCCAGTTACGCAGGGACTCACGCATCTGCGACACTTCCGGATAAAGATGCGGTTCGCCGAGCTGTCCGAACACCGATTCGTTCTCGTACAGCGTGCCGCTGTGGGTCACTTTCTCGTGATGCACGTTGTTGAGAAACACCGCCTGGTTCTTACGCTTCATCAGCTGTGATGAAGGCCGACGGTGCTGGCCGCTCAGCCAGATGGACTCCTCTTTGATCACCGGATCGAGCTGAAACTGCGAGGGATAGGGCAGCTTCTCCACAAACCCGACCTGCAGCTCGTATTCGTAGGACTCTGTTTCCACGGCCAGATTCATCCGTCGTAGCTGGTCGCTACGGGTTTTGCCTGCCCAGAACACCTTCAGAATGCCGCCCTCGTTCGCCAGCGCCTGGGAAAACTGCCCCTGGGCGGCGCTGTGCATCAGGTGTATCGCCTTGTAAATATTGGATTTCCCGGTGCCGTTCGGCCCGAAGACGATGTTGAGCTGCTCCAGCTCCAGCGACATGTCGCGGATGGAGCGGTAGTTTTGAATGTGCAGGGTGTTGATCACAGGCAGGCCCCTTTCGCAGAATAAGCCTGTATATAATCACAGTCTTTGAGGTGAAATGCAAAAAAGAGACGACAGTGAGGATGTCGTCTAAACGGGGTACTGCTTTGGGCCTCTACGGGTCAATGGGGCCTTCGCATTTTTATGATCACTTGACTGCCAGACGCAGACCCAAATCATCAGGATAGGGATCAAAGTAGTTTTGCGTCATCAGATACCGGTCGGGGTATTCGGCCAGGTAGTGCTTCAGCAGCGTGATCGGGGCGAGAATAGGCAACTGTCCGTTGCGATAGTGCAGGATCACGTCGCGCAGTTCGCCGCGCTGGCGGGTGTTCAGCTGGTTACGGAAATACCCCTGGATATGCATCAGCACGTTGGTGTGATTCTTCCGCGAGGCGGGTTTTTTCAGGATGGTCATTAGTTTTTCCCGGTACGCCACGAAGAAGGCGTCCAGGTCTTCCCACTCGTGCAGCGAGGCAACGAACGGGCCGATTTCACGGTAGCCCGCCTGATGGTGCGCCAGCAGCTGCAATTTATAGCGGCTGTGGAAATCCAGCAGCCCACGTCGCGTGAGACCTTTAGCGCGCAGCGTGTTTAGCTCGTGCAGGGCAAATACCCGCTCGATAAAGTTTTCCCGCAGCACCGGGTCGTGCAGCCGACCGTCTTCCTCGACGGGCAGCCACGGGTAGGTTTCAAGAAGGGCGGCGGTGAACAGCCCGACGCCCTCCTTGCGGCCCCGGTTGCCGTTTTCATCGTACAGCCGCACGCGTTCCAGGCCGCAGCTTGGGGATTTTGCACAGACGATAAATCCCGACAGATCGCCGATTTTTGGCAGATAGTCCGCCGTGAACTCGGCCATTTTCTGCGTGAGGTCATCATGAGGCGGTTTGCTGAAACGGAGCTGCGTTTCGCCGCTGTCCGTCAGCGTCAGGCGTATGGCCGGGCGAGGCGTCGGCAGACCGATAGCCATTTCCGGGCAGACGGGCCTGAAATTCACCCACTGGGCCAGCTCATCCATGACGAAGCCCATACGCTTGTGTCCGCCGTCAAAGCGAACGGCGGATCCGGTCAAACATCCGCTAATACCGAGCACAGGTTTCGTTGTCATGGTGTAGTCCTCCCGTTCATATAATTAAAACTTACACAACATGACTAATTTGTCCAAGTATTAGAGGAACTATTTTTTTTATTCCTTTAAAATCAACGGGTCTCAACTACCCTTGTAGGTCGAGTAACCGTACTGGCTCAGCAGAAGCGGGATGTGCAGCTTCTCGTTGGTGCGGGTCACGGTAAACAGCACCGGGATCTCCGGGAAGAAGGAGTCCAGCTTTTTACCGTGGAAGTACTCTGCGGTTTTGAAGGTCACTTTATACACGCCAGGCTGCATGTCCTGATCCTGCGGATAGAGCGATTTGATGCGGCCGTCGTGGTCGGTTTTGCCGTTGGCAATCGGGGTCCATTTGTCCTGCTGCTGTTTCTCCAGCGTAACGGTCACGTCCGATGGCGGCATCCCGGTTTGCTGGTCGAGAATGTGGACGCTCAGCGTGCCGGCAGGGGCGCTAAAGGCGGCAGGGGCAAAGGCCATCGAGGCCAGGATCAGCAGAGGGGCAGTTTTTTTCATGGTGTTTTCCTGTTGAGTTATTCGTCACAGGAAAACGTTAGCATCTGCGGCGCGGGAAAATATTCAACTTTTCGTGAAGATTCCCGCAGGAGAAAATTATCAGAGGATAATCACTTCAAGCGATACCTGCTGCTGCCACTGCTCCACCTGTTTTTTCCGCCCGGCGGTGAGTTTGCCGCTGGTGACCAGAAGCCATTTGCGCTCCGGGAAAATTTCCGGTGCCAGCGCGTCAGGCGGAACCGGCAGGATGTCGATTCGGTGGCCCTGTCCGGTGCGCGTTAAGGCTTCGAGCCAAATCTCGCACGGGTCGTTCAGGTGCCAGCCGCTGAGCAGAATGTTATCGCCCGGCGCTTTTTTATCGCCTTCGAGGCAAAACGAGGTGTAGGCGATGATGATGCCGTCGAGGATCGCACGCAGGGTCATGGCGGCGGCGACGTTGGCCGAGACCTGGCTGCGCAGCGGGCGCAGCACGTTCGCGACCAGCTCCGGCCTGGGGTATTCGCGTCCGGCGTCGTAAATCATCTGGCGCAGGGACTCGACCTTGCCGTCCTGCAGGCGTTGCAGCATGTTCTGCTGCAGGGTTTGCCAGTTGTTGGTCCGACCCGGCGTCGGGCGCTCCAGCAGAGGTTTGACCTGGCCGATCGGGACGCCTTTTTTGACCCAGTCGAGAATTTTTAGCGCCTGCTGGACGTCCTCGTCGCTGTACTGGCGGTGGCCGCCCTCCGTGCGCTGTGGCTTGAGTAAACCATAGCGACGCTGCCACGCCCGCAGGGTGGTGGCGGTGATGCCGCTGAGTCTGGCGAATTCGCCGATGGAGTAAGCCATGTCCGTGTCCAGAGTGGAGGAATACTCTCAATATACTACGAATTTTCCCGAACGGGATGAAGCGCCGAAACGGTGCACTACACTTAACATCCAACCGTGCAAATGAAAGGAATTCTCATGAAGCTATGGCCTGTTGTGACCGGTGTTGCCATTGCGCTGACGCTGGTCGCCTGTAAATCCCCCACGCCGCCGAAGGGCGTGCAGCCGATTTCCGGTTTTGACGCCAGCCGCTATCTTGGCAAATGGTACGAGGTCGCCCGTCTGGAAAACCGCTTTGAACGCGGGCTGGAGCAGGTTACCGCCACCTATGGCAAGCGCAGCGACGGCGGCATCAGCGTGCTCAACCGGGGCTACGATCCGGTGAAGAACAAGTGGAACGAGAGCGAAGGCAAAGCGTACTTTACCGGCGAACCGACCACGGCCGCGCTGAAGGTGTCCTTCTTCGGCCCGTTCTACGGCGGCTATAACGTGATCAGGCTGGACGATAAGTACCAGTACGCCCTGGTCAGCGGCCCGAACCGCGATTACCTGTGGATCCTGTCGCGCACGCCAACCATTCCGGATGCGGTGAAGCAGGATTACCTGAACACCGCGCGCAGTCTGGGCTTCCGGGTTGACCAGCTGGTGTGGGTGAAGCAGTAGCCCCTACTGGTAGGAAAACGTAATGCTGGCCAGCGCGTTGGCCGAGCCGGGGACCAGTTCGCCGGTTCTGATGTACTGCGCCTGGAACGGTAACGTGAGCGTCTGCGCCGCCGTGGTGCTCTGGATAAAGAACTGGCCGGTCGTGCCCGCGGCCGAGCTGTCTGGCCCCATCGTCAGCGGTCCGGTGCCGTTATAGAAAAACTGCACCCCAACGCCGGACGCCGTTGAGTCTCCGGTCAGGGTCACCACCGACGAGGTGTTCGACGGCGTGGTCTGATCGGTCATCACCGCGTGAACCGCCACGTCCGCGTCGCAGGTCAGGCCAACGGTAAACGCCCCCGATGGCGACGTGCTTCCCACCGTGGGCAGGGTACGCATATCGATGGTACCCAGCGCCACGCTGGCGTTTTTGCTGCCAACCGTACATCCGCTGGCGGTTACCGTGATGCTGGTCGGGCTGATAATCACCTGCGCCGTTTTCGTTTCGTTGTTATAGGCGGTGAGCACCGCGGCGTTGATGGTCGGGATGTTATAGACGCCGGATTTCAGGGCGGCACCGGTTTTAATAAAGGTGACCTTTGCCGACCAGCCCAGATCCTGGGCAAACCCACTGGTGCCCTCTGCCGGGTAGCTTTGCGTGATACCGGTTTGCAGGGGAATGTATTTTGTTCCCTTAAAATCCTTCAGCCCGATGATATACCCCACGCCCGGTACGCCGGTCTCAAAAACGGTGTAGTTCACCCCGTCGACGGTGACCGTCGCACCGCTCGTGATGGCGCTGCTGCTGGGCTGCAGCGTGCCTTTGTTGCAGGTAAAAACAATCCCGCACCAGAACACCTGCTGCACGCTGGCGGTGGCGCTCCAGGTCGAGCCGATAATGCTGCCCGGCACCACGGAATCCGCCGGCCCGCTGTAGGTCATCGGCTGAGGGGAGAGCGTAATGTCCGATTTCCAGTCCAGAGCCTGCACGCTGGCGCAGAAAAGAAATCCGCTGAGAAGAAACGCTAAACGCATCATAGATACTCCGTTGTCCAGGTGGCGAGGGCTGACACATCGCCGGCGCTCACGGGTGCGCCAGTGGCAACCAGCTGCGCATAGAAGGTCATCTGTACGCTGTCATCTCCCGCGGTTCCGTATGCGGTGGTCTTTGTATTCAGGGGAATGAGTACGCTCTCTTTATCGAGGATCTGCACCGCCACGCCGGTAGCGCCACCGTCAGCAATCTTCAGCAGCTGCGGGTTGGCATCATCCGGCGTACCGCTGAAGCGGATTTTTACGCCAGCAAAGGTTGGCCCGCACGCTTCAAGCCTGAGCGTAAAGGGCGTTTTGATATTGCTGACGGCTCCGGCACGGCTGAACTGTTTAATACCAATGGTGCCCAGAGGCACGTTTTGCACCTCAGAGCCCTCTGCAACCACGCAGGTGTTGCCAATCACATTGCCGGTGACGGAGACCAGCACGTCATACCCGCGAACGGGGAGAGCGAAAACCAGCAGTGCGATGCAGCCGATCCGGAACGTTACTGACATACCACCTCCTGAGAATAGAGACCGGTGCGGGCGTTATAGTTCTGCTTGTTTAAGGCGTAGGTAATGGCGCAGCGCTGGCGGCTGCCGCGGCCCCACACGGCGTTCAGCGTGCCCTTCTCTGACAAACCGGAGAGATACAGGCTGCCGCCATCGCCGACGATGCCGCTGGTTTTGTCATCATCGAGCGAGACCAGCGTGCCGAAGGGGAGCACGTCGTTGCCGTGACGCACGATAAACATCGCTTTAGCCCCCTGGTGCGTGATGAAGGTGGCGCGAACCAGGGCGCCATCGGTAGGCGTTTTGTTGGCGATGGCGTTTTCCAGCTCCACGTCATTGCCGGCGGTCGTCACGTCCAGCGCGACCTGGTTGACGCGATACGGCGTGGCGTACGGGATCACCGCGTAGCCCCGGCTGTCCGTTTTGATGCCCTTATGGTTAAGCACGGCGACGTTGCTGGCTCCCGGCGCTTTTACCAGAATGTTGGTGTTCCCGAGCGGCTGGCTCAGCGTCAGGCCATCTTCATGCACTACCGCGCCGCCGCTGATGCCGTAGCTGAGGTTGCGGGAGTCGCTGGCGTAGCTGTAGCCCAGGTTGTAGTCTCCCCACGCGCCTTCGTACTGCAGGGTGGCATCGCCGCCGTAGTGCTGTCGGGAGCTGTAGCGCTGGTTGACGCTGTAGAACAGATTCTCCTCACCCGGCAGGTAGCCGCTCACGCCCGTGCTGGTGGTGGTGCCGGTGGAGTCCGCATGGGTCGTGGTAAAGCGCGCGCGGGTCGACAGCGTCGGGTTGCCCAGCGGGACCGAAATTGACATCGACAGGATGTTATCTTTCTTGTCGTCATACAGGCTCGAGCTTCGCTGGACGCTGACGCCAAGCGACACGTTGCGAAACGTGGCGTTCCACGCAAACTGCAGGCTTTGCGTGGTATTTGACGTGTTCCAGTAGGTCTGCTGATCCCATGACAGTGACAGCGAGCCGTATTGTCCCATCGGCTGCGACAGCAGCAGCTGGTTTTTTGCCTTGCGCGACATGCGCAGGTTGTACACGGTGTCGTATTGGGTGGTGACGGTGCCATCGTCTTCCACCGTCTGCTTTGGCGATCCGCCCGACATGCCTTTGTACGTGGTGTCGCTGAGGGTATAAAACCCTTTCGTGGAGTAGCGCAGCGAGAAGAAGTTAACCCGCGTGCCAATGTCGTTCAGCAGCTTGCTGTAGCGCAGGCGCACCGAATCACCGGTATAGTGCCGATCGTCCGCCAGCTGGCTGCGGGCGTGGGTCAGGTCGATGGAGTAGGCGCCAAAGCGGCCGAGGTTTTGCCCAAACCCGAGGGCCAGGCCGTTATAGCGATCGGCAAACTGCGCCCCGCCGTAAAACGTCAGGCCGTATCGCCAGCCGTAGAACAGCTCGCCCTGCGCGAAAGAGGGCGCATCCTGATTGCCCGTTGGACGGTATTTCCCGGCGCCGAGGGCATATTTCACCTGTCCGTTACGCACCAGGTTCGGCACGCTGGCAAAGGGAAGCGTGTATTGCGTTTTGCTGCCGTCGTTCTCCTGAATGGTGACCGCCAGATCCCCTCCCGAGGAGGTCGGGTAGAGATCTTTCAGCACAAACGCCCCTGGTGGAACGGAGGTTTGATAGATGATATTGCCGTTCTGGCGAACCGTCACGGTGGCGTTGCTGCGCGCGATGCCCCGGACTTCAGGCGCATAGCCGCTGAGGCTTGCGGGCAGCATGTTGTCATCGGTTTTCAGGGCGATACCGCGCAGGCCCACGGAGTCGAACACCTGCGCCGAGGTGTACGTTTCCCCGGCATACACCTGCGCGCGCAGGGCGTGAATATCGCGCTGCAGCCAGGTCTGCACGTGGGTAAGCTCATTGCTGTCTTTGGTCCACGTGGTGAAATCACGCAGCCGCCACGCGCCCAGGTTGACGCCGCTGTTGAGGCTCGCAAACAGCTGCTGTTCCCGCGTGCGCGTCTCGCCGCGATACTCATTGTTCGAGCCATTGACCACGTAATTCAGCCACGCGGCAGGAATGCCCGCCTCCCAGCTTTCCGGGCTGACGTACCCGCGCGGCAAATTTCGCATCGCACTTTGCGGTACGGTGAAGCTCAGGGTGAGCGTCTTCTGGTCCAGATCAAACTGCGTATCCGCAAACGCCTTCGTTAAGAAAATGCAGCGCTGCGCCAGCGGCAGCGCTCCGCCCTTCGCCTGATGGCTATCGATGCCCAGCGCGGCGAATTGTTCAGGCGTGAGGCAGGGCAGCGCTTCACCCGTGCTGTCTTCAGCAAGGCGGAACGTGACGTTTCCCGTGAACGCATAATTCGTATTGATATACACGTTGAGATTGTAATCACCCGGCGGCAACGCGCTCCCGGCGTTCACCCAGGCGAGATCGGCGCTGTTTGCGCTCTCGCCGTTGAGGAACGCGGGGTTAAATTGCAGCTCGCTTTCAGCAGCCACGGCTTGCCGAATCACCAGGGAGATCACCGTGGCGCACAGGATTTTTATTTTCACGTGGTCACGCCTTACTGTTTTTATTATTGGGATAACGACGCGCGCGTGGCGGGGGTCCATGCCCCGTAATCGTTAATGGTTTGATAGCTCATGCTGCCCGCATGGCTGAAGGTTTCGGCCAGCGTCACGCTGCCTTTCGGGGGCACCATCACCGGCTGCACCGGCATACCGTCAATTTTCACGTTGATGGTGGTGAGGTAGTACGGCGTGGGGTTGCTGAGCGTGACTTTTCCGGCGCGATAGGCACCGGTCAGTTTTTTCCACGCCTCTCCCGGGGTCTCACTGAGTCCCTCCGGGCGATAAAAGACCTTGATGCGGTTAGCCGACGCAAACTGCAGCGTATTCCCGGTGCCGCTTTTCGCCTGCTGGGGGATGGCTTTGACCGTCATCCAGTAGAGCGTCTCCCGATCCTCTGGCAGGGCCTTACCGGTAAACATGATTTTCACCGCGCTTTCGCTGGCCGGTTTCATGACGTACAGCGGCGGCGTGATCGCGAAGTCGTTGGTGCGTTCGCCTTTCTCATTCTCCATCCAGGACTGGATGAGGAACGTGGCGTCGGGATGGGTGTTTCTCACCTGCATCATGGCCTGGCTGGTGGCGCTGGAGTAGACCAATCGCGTTGCGCCCAGCCCCACGCCGCCGGCATAGACGGCGGAGGAACATAACGCGCCCGCCAGGCAAATCCATGTGTTTACGCGCATAGTGTTACTCCTGAAAGATAAGACAGGCCCGGCTCGCAGACCGGGCCTGAAGATTACGAATAGGTCACTGTGTAGGTTGCGACGGCGCTGGCATCACCCGCGGTGGCGCCGCCCTTCGGCGAGTAATATTTCGCGCTGAAGTTCAGGGTGTTGGCACCCTTACGCAGAGGGATGGCCGAAGCGGGTTCACCCAGCTTCACCACGTTGCCCTGCTCGTCATAAAGGCGAATAGCCACGTTTTGCGCAGAGTTGGCGCTGCCGTTTGCCCCGACGGACAAGCTATTAACATCGGAAGTGTCCGGCGTGCCGGTGAAGGTGACAGCCACGGTTGTGGCGGCAATCGGGTTCTCATCCGTAGAGGCTGATGTATCGGCGATTTCGCAATCTTCCAGGGTGATGGCAAACGCTTTTGCCGTGCTGGCTTCGCTGCCGGCGGTCGCCAGCGTTGCGGTACGCACTTCACCCATATCCACGTCAATGTTGGCGCTTCCTGCGCTGATGGCGCAGGCGGAAGTCACCACTTTGCCGCTAAAGTTCACCGTGCCGCCGCTGGTGCCGGCAGCCAGGGCCGTGCCCGCTGGTAGTAATGCCGCAATAGCGATCGCGAGCAGCGTTTTATTATTGAATTGAGCTTTCATTGTCCTGATTCCATTATGGTGTTATGTCGAGATTTGCTCTGAAAGCAGCAGGTCTAACTGGTTAAAAAGACCAGCAAATCTGTCTTGTTCCTGAGCCCGAGTTTTCTTATCGCTGAGCTTTTTAACGCGCTGACACGACGGTAAGAAAGCTGCTCTGTTTCGGCGATGTAACGCATATCCAGACCCTTTCGCAGTTCCTTCAATACCCTCCATTCACCCGGCGTCAGCGATAACGCCGTGGGTTTTTTTATTGGGCGATAACGGCTATCGACCATTTTTAATACGCTGGCTCGCCAGTGATAAAGCGGGTCCTGCAGCGAGAGATAGGCGTCTATTTCACCGCGTATCCACAGCCAGGAATTTGCCGGTGCGGAATACATGCAAATAAGTACGTCGGGATAAAGGACTTTCATCTTCCTGATATATTTCAGGCAGTCATATCCCGCGTGATATTTCTCCATGCCGGATAAAAAAATCACGTCTACCGGTGCGGCCGCGAGTGTCGTTTCGATCTCCGCGTAATTATCGATCGATGCCGTAATCTGCATAGCCGGGACAATATTTTTTAATAACGCGGCGATCCCCTGGCGCGCAAAGTGATCTCCACCCAATAGCGCGATATTTAAATGACGTGTGTTGTTGAGCTTATTCGCCATGTCATTCCCTCGATTTATAATTGTAATGAGACTCGTCTGTCTGGCAGAACGATGCCTGTATTTTCGAAGCAATTAAGCATTGCACGGTGTGAGCCCACTATACTCAGGGCGTAAAAGAGGTAACCTGAATTAATCTTAATTTGTTTTAAGTACGGTTTAGGTGTAGCGTCAATTTCTCCTCGCTGAACCGGCTTTTGCTTATCTGCCTGTAAATAATCATACCGATAGTTTTTACTGAAAAGTTAGCTTTAATAAATGTTTTGTAAGGAAATAGTCTGGGGACGTCATGCGACGCGGGTTGTTACTGACGGTGACTAACAGTTCCGTGCCGAAATTGTTAATTAAGACGACAGGTTTCGAATGGGGCATAATTTCGAAACCCGCCGGGAACGCCCGTCCTCTCTCCTTTTTGTTAAAAAAACAAATTAAGGGTGCTGAATAATTCAGACAATGATGGCTAAACCGTTCAACGGGCGGATTTGTCGAGTTTTGTCAGTGTCAAGACGGCTTTAAATAGCGGTTAAGAAAACTTTAGACCCGTCAGATAAAGAGAAAGGAAAAATAAGAATTTTCGCCAGGCGCCAGGATATACAGTTGCGCATTTATCCGTCACATTAATCCTTACACAGGCGAGGGATACGCATGTTAACCGTGAAGGGAATCTACTGGAGCAACAGGCGTTGACCGGAGGTATTTAGCCCATTCTATGCATAAGCATTACATTATTAATGGCCTGGTAGAGTTTCATCCAGCGGCCAGCACATTACGCGATCTCAACAATCCTGACCGGGTGGTGGTATTAAATTCCCCGGCGGGGCGCTGTTTGTTGTTATTAATAGAAAGAGTCGGAAGTATTGTGACTCAACAGGAGTGCATGGATATTGTCTGGCAGCGCCGGGGGATGCTGGTTTCGCCTAATACCTACTACCAGAATATTTCTATTCTGCGTAAGGGGTTGAAGAAAGTGGGGTTTGAAACCGATCCGATTGTCACTATCCCGCGGATTGGACTGACGCTCGCAAGCGATACGCAAATCACCGTTAAAGAGACGCAGCCGCAGGCTGATGAGGAAGAACGTGCTGCTCCGGATGTCTGCGAAGAGACCGTCGCCCCGACCGACTCGACGCGCCGCTTCTGGCTGCCGGGCGCGCTGGTGCTATTGCTGATGCTGGCTGGCGTGAGCGTTATCAGCCATAACCTGCTGCATGACAGCTATTTCGTCGACGGGTACCGCTTCGCGATGAAGATGGGCGAATGCCAGCTCTATTTTTCTCGCGATATTGAAACGCAGCGCGACCGGGATAAAGCCCTGGCCTATGCCGCCCCGTTTAAGGACCAGTGCGCGAACTATCCCTGGGTGTACGTCAGCGGATACATCCTGCTGCCTCGCGCGTCGGTCATTCGCTGTGACAGACCGATGACGGAACCCAACCGCTGTATGTCCGATTATTTTATAGAGGATCGCTAGTATGGTTCGCTACCGTCAAACGCTTGTTGCGCTCTGCCTGTGCCTGTTGATGGGGGCTGTCGTGGCGGCGTATTACCTCTGGCATCGCCATTACATTCAGCCCTTTTCCTGTCAGGCGAACTTTATTCAGCATCACCGTGATGAGACGCTCTCTCTGTGGCTGAATTACACCGTGGAGGGTAACAGCGGAATACTCAGCATGAATGGCCGGTTGAAAAGCGATCCCACGAAGACCCTGAATCGCAAAGTTTTCTTTCAGATTGAGCGCAAAGACAGCGTCTATAATCTGACGTCCATACGCAATATGAAATTTCCGGACGACAACATCAGCGATAGCTGGCTGGAGAAGTACGAGCCCTTATTTTTTATCTATCCGAATAAGAATATTTATATGCGTATTAAGAAACAGCAGAATGAGAATTATTTATTTATTCTGGGGACGCTGCCGACCTATGTGTGCCACACGTCAAAAAACGGATAGCGACAGGGAGAAATGTTTTTAAGTTTTTGCGGGCATCATTTATGCTTGATTTAACAGCCAGGACCTATCTTAGGAAAATATAACAGCAACAATAATGTTGCGATAATGTAATTATTCTTCGGCAAGTTAATGAAAAATATAATTGATGATAGCGTCAGAATGACGCCTGCACGGAATAAATCCCTGCATATGGGTTTACTCCTGTGGCCCCATTTCTCGCTTTTCGCATATTCAGGATTAATAGAGGCGTTACGCATTGCATCCAGCGTCCAGAAGCGTAGCCAGAAAATACGCTTTAAACTCAGTCATATAAGCACTTATCCCGACTTACCGGTAGTGAGCAGCTCAGGGCTCAGCTTGCGGCCGGAGGCCGCCCATGCGCCGCCCGGCAACTTTGACTATATTGCGGCTATCGGCGGGGGTCTGGAGCATCTTCACCAGGGACACCGTGGCGACAGAGCGTTTCTCACGGATGCTTATCACAACAACGTTCCCCTGATAGGTATTGGTACCGGCAGCTTTATTCTGGCGGAGGAAGGCTTACTGAACGAGCGCCGCGCCTCGATTCATCCTCATCACCATGACGTTTTCACCCAACGGTTTCCGCAGGTTTATGCTGAGCAAGGCCTCGATTTTATCGACGAAGGCGATTTGCTGACCTGCCCGGGCGGGATCTCAACGCTCACCCTGGTAACGGCGCTTATCCGAGCCCACGGGGGAGACGACATTGCGGCCACCACCTCCCGGCGGCTGTCCCTTCCTCCGCATGACGCCGCCACGCCGCGGCCCGCGAATATCGCCATGATCCCTGATTCACGGCTGCGCAGGGCGGTGACGATCGTCGAACAGTATCTGACTCACCCGCTGAACGCCGCCAGGCTCGCGCAGGACGTTAAGCTGAGCGAGCGCCAGCTTAACCGCCTGTTTCACGCCGAGTTTGGCAAAACGGCGCGGGAATTTATTCGCAGCGCCAGGCTGCGCTATGCCTGCTGGCTGCTGAAAAACTCTCAGCAAAGCGTTACGGATATTGCGCGACGGATGCGGTTTAGCGACTGCGCCCACTTTATTCGTCATTTTCAGACCGAGTACGGCTGCACGCCGGGGGTATGGCGCACGTCGCAGAACTGATGCACCTATTTCGTGCTTTCTTCGTAGGGTATTACTGGCTCGCCTGGATAGACTTCCGTTAAAAGCCTAACGGAGGGAAGACGACATGAACTGGCAGCCTTTTCGCGGCGATGCACCGGAAAATATGACGATTTTCAGCGCGTCATCTCCCGACGTCAGCGACCAGTGGCCGATGAAAGACGACGCTGCCCGCGAGATCGCCTCCCTTGACCGCGCCCTGAAAGCCGAGCCAGCGCTCCGGCCCCCGAGGGTGGAATACGACGAAGGGGGGCAGGCCGTGCTGGTTCCCCAGAACCGCTATTCCGAACAGGCCTTCCGCAACCGCCCGGCGCTCACCGCGTGGCGCACCCGGCTGGTGCCCTCCGCGCTGGCGCTGTTTGTGGTGCAAAACCCGCTGGAAGACCGCCTGCCCGACGGCACGAAAATGGACAGCGACAGCCGCCAGTGGTTTATCCACGCTAACGATGCGATTGGCGTGCGCTCCCGCGCCCGGGTGCTGGCCGCGCTGGTGGATAAGTACATTCATAATGAGAGCGAGAACAACTGGGTCAGCCTGGCGAGCGGTGCCGCCATTCCGGTGCTGGAGGCGCTGCGCGAAGCAAAGCTCGACGGCCAGCGGGTGTATCTCACGCTGGTGGACAAAGACCCGGTGGCGCTCAGCTGGGCCGAAACCATGGCGGCGCAGGAAGGGATTGTAGTGGGGGAACAGCTGACCCTGCTCAGGCGCAACCTGCTCCATACGCTGGTGCGTAACGAAGACCTGCTGCTGGAGCTGGGCGAGCAGCAGGCCGAACTGGTCGACGCGCTGGGGATTTTCGAATACTTCAACGATACCGACGCGGTGATTTTTCTCCAGCGCGCGCTGCGGCTGGTCAAGCCCGGCGGGGCGGTGATTGTGTCAAACATGCTCACCAACAGCCCGCAAATTGATTTTGTGCTGCGCGGTATCGGCTGGGAGGATATTCACCCTAGGTCGTTACAGCAGCTGCAGGATATTCACCTCGCGGCGGGCGTGCCGGTGGAAAACGTCACCGTGGTGGTGCCGAAGGACGGCGTGTACGCGGTGATGGAGATTAGGGTTTAGCGCGAGCTGTGTGGGGGGACAAACCGCACAATCGGTTCCCTCTCCCTGAGGGAGAGGGCTAGGGTGAGGGGGAACAGGGCGCGCTGAGTTACTTGAATTAACGTTCTAAACCGCACATGATCCCCCCATGAAAATAGAAACCGCACTCCC
The DNA here is from genome assembly GCF_014982155.1 of Enterobacter cloacae complex sp. P16RS2. Taxonomy (NCBI): domain Bacteria; kingdom Pseudomonadati; phylum Pseudomonadota; class Gammaproteobacteria; order Enterobacterales; family Enterobacteriaceae; genus Enterobacter; species Enterobacter cloacae complex sp. P16RS2. The sequence goes on from NZ_JADCKW010000021.1 coordinate 89,260, forward strand.
CACACACTTCGAACGTCTGGTTGCGATCTGGGAATCTTCAGTCCGCGCCACTCACCACTTTTTACAGGAAAGCGATATTGCGGCGCTGCGCCCGTTATTGCTTAACGCCTATCTGCCTCACCTCAAGGTCGTGATCGCTCGCGATGAAGCAGGCGACATTCACGGCTTTTTAGGCGTGGATGAAAACCGCATTGAAATGCTGTTTGTTGACGACGCGAGCCGGGGGAAGGGCGTCGGGAAATTGCTGATGCAACACGCCATCGCGGCATTCGGCGCGAACGAGGTGGACGTGAATGAGCAGAACCCGCAGGGCGTCGCGTTTTATCGCCATATGGGGTTTGAGCAGGTCGGACGCTCGGAACTGGATGGGCAGGGGAATCCGTTTCCGTTGTTGCATATGCGGTTGGGTGGACAGGCTTAACTCCCTCTCCCTCTCCCTCTGGAGAGGGAGTCTGCAAGCTAGTTACTGGTAATTTGCCCGATGATTACGCCTCGCACTTTATCGCCATCGAAGTAATAAGAGACCGTATTACTCTGGATGAATCCATTCTGTACTGGCGTCTCCTGATAAAAAAGCATCGCTTTCTTTTTGGCGATCTCTTTCTTGCCGAACAATGTGACTAAATTCCCATGCGTCGCGTTTAATAATGGAACATTAGCGACTGAGACTCTGACAGGTTCCGTTGTTTTAGCACACCCTTCATGGATGCCATCCCTGGCAATAGCTAGCGCAGTTAACAATCCTGCACCCATTTCGTTATCCGAGATGAACCAGTAATTCGTGCCATCGTCGTCATGAAGGCAGACCCAACGAGCGGAACTGTCTTTGTTGACTGGTGTGCTGGTGATATCTGACAGGTGAGTAACCTCCATTTGCACGGTTTTCTTACCGATGGTAATAGTGGGATAGAGGGGCATTGTTGTGGGTTCTTCCGGCGTTGTTCCATCATCCTGATAATACCTGGCTGCGAAGCCGGACATTTGGGCTGCTGATGTATTTTGAACCAGGAATAGAAGTGCAGCCAAAAATATCATTACTTTCATTTTAGATGCCCTAATACGTAGCACGATTATTCCATTCATCAGTGTAGGCAATGTTCCCATCGCAATGTTTCCATGTAATCTTCTCGTAACGGAGTTGAATATCTTCGAGATGCGTGCTTGTTAAGCCGGTGGGATGCAACAGGGGTGATATAGAGGTGATCTTTACGTTCTCCATTATCATATTGAAATACTCACTCTCAACACCCTGGTCAAGAATTCGATACATTTTCAAAACTGCTTTTTGGAATATTCTTCCTTCACACATTGCACGATACAAAACAGGCGTTGCAGCATCAAATTCCTTATGCAAGTTTAAGGGGGAATGAACTCTCGTACCTGTCAAACGACCCGTATTCGAGCTCTCAGGGATCCATACCTGATGGATAACTGAACGGATTTCAAACGATCCTAATCTCGCTGGCAGCAAGGATGGACCAACTATGGGCGAACCATTTTCATCAAACAACCACAGATGAGCGGGAATTGACATAATTTACTCCTGTTAAATAGTCATTATCTTTTTTTATGTAAAAGGATATAGAGGCCTACAATAACTACAATTGACCATATTGCATTCATTACGATTTTTTCGGGTAGCCAGGTTACGGCAAATAGTGCAAATATTATGACGAATAAAAGGGGAATTGCTCCTCTCAGGAAGAATATGAGTTGGCCTTTTAGCCAGTATTTAATAGCTTTGATCATCCCTTTATCATCCTTGAAATCGCATATGCAATGTCGCTGTCTGAAGCATAAGCTTGGTTAAGTATGGGGGACCTCATTATTATGGGCTCAATCAAGAAAAACATCATTTCAAGCTCTTCCTGATAAAGGAGATTATAGTAATAAGCATTATAGTTTTTTAGATGGTTGGCGCTTCTGGATGCCTGCTCAACGATGCCATAAACTTTTAAACCAAGGACAGCATAAGTAGAAAACGATGTGATCTTTTCTTTCATCCAAATGTTGGTATGAACACTACTACAAATTGCAATAGTTGCCGAATATATAAAAGCCTGGCTGGAGAGCATCGATGATGAAATTGATATGCCTAAATACATAAGATTTCGTTGTATGTTATGTATTCTTTTTTCACTCTTGTTGCTTAATAGACTTTTAATATAAATATAGAGCATCTTAAAGATAACGTCTCTGTGTTTTATTAACTGGACAATACCTATCAAAAATCTTGAGTCTTCTTTGCGTAACCGTAAACATACGTCCTGATAGTTTTCAGTAAAGCACGAAAGTTGATAGCTTAATCGTGTTGCCCCATCATCTAACAGTTGTGCTTGCTTTAATACTTCATCTTTTACGCCAGTTAAGGCATGTTCTAACTTTAAAGCCAATATTTTATGTGCATCTATTGATGTTATTAATGAGTCGCTATAATACATATTGCACCCTTTAACAGTAAACATAGGCACAAGTTTCTATTAATATTGGTGTTCTGCTGTGATGCATATCGCAATAATTTATCTTTAATAAAAATAACAGGGATTTTAACCTTGTATTATATTTATCATGAATAATGATTGGCTATCAATTTAGATATTGTATGAGCGTGAGAATGAGGGCGTTAGATCCGTTGTGTATTAGTTTAATAGCCGTATGGCCGGTAAAGGCGAAACTGGGTGCCACGAGCTGAGCGTAACTACGAGTGTTGCTTTGAGATTGTAGTGATCTCTCACTAGAAATCTGATGTCTCCTTTCCTGGCCAAGTATCCGGAATTTCCGGATACTTGGATGCTGATCAATTTCGCCATCAGAAATTCTATTTACGAGATGCTAATTGATGGTTCGAACACGGCGATGGGGTTGCGTCTTTCTTTGCATGTCGTCTCCCCATCTACATCGTCTAACACGCATGGCTGGTTGTATGCCAGAAACAGTCGTTAAGCCAGGTGGCTTGTATTTGATTTTGCGAGGCGCTTTCCGGGACGTGGAGTTTGGATCGCGGCAAGCGCGTCCTCTATCTCAATGAGCTTTGCCTTCGTCCGTTTATAATCATCCTGCAACCTCTGCTCCTGCTCGTTATACGCCACCAGAACGATACACCCTTTCATGATCTTTACCGTGACCTGCTGTCCGGTATCAAAACCCGCCGTGCGCAGCCACTTGCCTGAAAGGATTATTTTCGGCGTGGATTTGTCGAAAACATTCGGGCGGTATCCCACAATTAACGAACGCTCGGTTCCGGATTGGTCGGTGTCTGGGGTAGAATGCGAATCAGCCATAATCAACTCCTTGATAGTTGGTGAGGTTAGCTCTCGTCCGGTATTGCGAGTACCCGACGAGGGCGTTTCAATTTGAGGTTTTCGTATGTTAAGGTACGTACCTCACTGAGGATATTTTGCTCTCTTAGGTACGTACATGTCAACAGCTAAACGCGACCCTAACAAATCTAAGTCAGGAAAAGCACCAACTTTTCAAATTCGTATTACGCCGGAGTTGAAGGCGCAATTTGAGGCCGCAGCAAAGGATGCAGGGATGAGTTTGGGGAATTGGCTTAAGACTTTAGGAAAAAACGAAATCAAACGATTGAAGCTTGATCAAGATCACTGAATTAGACATCAATTATAATTGATAAAAATGTAGTTAAGAGAATAGGATATTAGATCTTAAGTCATTTAGTCGAAAGTTAGAAAATTCATAAAGAATTGTTGGATTTTTCAATAAGGATGTTCGTTATGGTTTTTGTAAAAAAGCTCGAGTTTGGCAATTATACTTTGAGATTTGGTGAGGAAGTTTTATTAGATTATTACGACGATATAGTCTTTCCTTCATTTTTAGAAATGAATCACATTCGAAAGTTTGGAGATAAGTCTGAGTTTTTTTTCATTGATACTGAATGTGTTGTATTGAATCCTGAAAATGATCCACCTGTATTGGGTATCAAAGGACGAATTGTAAAAAATACTGTTCTTTCAAGAGACCAGATATTTGATGGTTCTGTTCTTGTTGAAGATCATGATGAAATGGAGACTGCTCCGAGTTCTTTTTTCTTACTTATATTAAATACGCATAGACTTATATTATGTCAAGAGGTTGCTAATGCTCCGACAATCCAAAACTTCCAGTCAACTAGCCAATATTGCCTCAATAAGCAATATGAAAATTACATAAATGAATTATATTTGGCTGAAGTTGAGTTTAGAGAGCAAAATCCAGATTTACCGAGAATAACAAAAAAATCTCTTCGTGAGGAAACTCCAGCGCCAAAATTAAGAGTTACGACCCTTACAGATGCTCAAACATTAGAAGATTTTATTAATTCCTTTGAAAAAATTAATAACGTCACTGTAAAGCTATTACCAACTAATCAAGAAGAAATTGATAATGATAGCTTCTGGGATGCAGTAAATTCAGCTTCAGAGTCTACTGGAAGTAATAATACAACAATGAGATTCTCGAATAATTCCCAGGGGCTTAATGCTGAGCCTGTTCTCGAACAATTAACATCGGCTACAAAGCTAGCTAATTCAGCCATAAATATTAAAGGTTATGATGATGGTGGCGAGTATCTTAAGGGAGATAATAATACATTTAGCTTAACTAGTGAAATTGAGGAGTTAGCAACTGACACTATAGAAGCTGCTACGCAAGCATATACAAAATTTGAGGAGTTAGTTAACCTCCGAAAGATTAGCTTACCTGCTGAACTTCCACAAAAAACAATTGGAATACTTCGTCGAATTTTTGAAAGGTTCTCGGAATGATCGAAAAGATTAAAGCAGGTGATATAACTAAAGAAAAATGTCTTTGGGATGTTTATCTTTTGGCTTGCAAGATTAAAATGAGCACATCTACTCTTTGTTCTCTATTATCTGTATTTATCCTGCTTTTTTCTAACTCTTTCTTTTTAGAAAAGGATTCTAATGTTTTAATAACTGATATAAGGAACTGGTCTTCCTTAGGTTTTAATTTCACTGTAACTACATTGGGTTTTTTAATTGCTGGTTTTACAATTTTTGCGACACTGTCTAAACCTGACATGTTTTTGACAATGATGGCCTATGAACATCCAGAAACTAAAATGCCAGTACTAAAATACAACTTTGTGTCATTTATGAAAGTTTTTATTGCTTTTATATTTTGTACTTTCCTCTATTTGTTTGTTATTTTATTTTGTCAGCCAAAAGGTGTGGGGTCAAATGTATTTAAAATACTTCCTCTAACTACAGAGATAAAAAATGGAATAATATCATTCACATATTGTATTATAGGTAGCAGTATTGTTTATTTATTGCTAGTGCTTAAGACGTTTATATTTAATATATACGCATTTATAATGAACACGATAAGATGGGAATATCATATT
>NZ_JADCKW010000022.1:0-28208 GCF_014982155.1 Enterobacter cloacae complex sp. P16RS2
CGTGCCGGTGCCGCTCAGGGTCGGCGTGGTGTCGCGGGTGGTTTCGCCCGGGTTCAACGGTGTTTCTGTTCCGTCAGGATTGACGGTGATTGCCGGGATGTCCGGCGTGGCAGGCGCGACGGTATCTACCGTCAACACAAACGGGCTGGAGATAGTGGTATTGCCGGCGGCATCCGTGGCGTGAACCGTCAGCGAATGCGGGCCGTCGGTGAGCGGGGTAACGGGCGTAAAGCTCCAGCCACCGCTGCCGTCAAGGGTGGCGGTGCCGAGCAGGGTTGCGCCGTCATAGACGGTGATTACCGCATCAGCCGGGGCGGTGCCCTGCAGCAGCGGCGTGGTGTCATCCGTGGTATCGCCGCTGTTAAGCGTGCCCTGAACGCCGCCGACGTCATCGGTCACGGTGGCGATGGTTGCCGCCGCTGGCGGTGTGGTATCGATGGTCAGGGTGAAGCCACCTGACGGCTGGCTGGTATTACCCGCGCCATCGGTGGTGACGGCGGTAAAGGTATAGGTGCCGTTAACAAGCTGAGTGGTCGGGGTATAGGTCCACGTGCCGCTGCTGTCGATCACAATCGTTGCGACATCGACGCCGTCCTGGCGAATGGTGACGGTTGAGCCCGGCTCCGCGGTGCCGTTGAGCGTTGGCGTAGTGTCGTTGGTACTGTCGCCAGAAGTGAGCGCGCCGAGGCGCTCCGGCACATCGTCCAGCGCCTGGGTAATGACCGGGGCGGCAGGCGCGACGCTGTCAATCGTCAGAGTCCAGGTGTTGGAGACGGGGCTGGTGTTGCCCGCCGCGTCAGTTGCGACGGCGGTCAGGGTATGTGGACCTTCAGCGATCGGGGTGTCTGGGGTAAAGATCCACACGCCAAGGCCATTGGCGACGGTCGTACCAATAGCAACACCGTCCACGCGGAGGGTGACCGTCGCGTTTGGTTCGGCGGTACCGCTGAGCGTCGGGGTGGCATCGTTGGTGGTCTCATTAATATCGAGCGAGCCGGTACGCCCGGGAACATCGTCCACGACTTGTGAAATCACCGGGGCGCCAGGTGCCGTCCCGTCGACGTTGATTGTCCACGAGTCTGATAACCCGCTCGGGTTACCGGCGGGATCCGTCGCCGTTGCCGTCAGCACGTACGTGCCATCGGTTAGCGGTGAGGGCGGCGTAAAGCTCCACAGGCCAGAGGAGGAAACAACCACCGTACCGAGGACATCGCTGCCGTTATAAATCGTGATGGTCGAGCCCGCTTCGCCCGTTCCGTTCACGGTCGGGGCCCGGTCGTTGGTGAGGCCGTTCTGGCCCACGGGACCGGTGGTGGCCTGCACGTCATCAATCACCGACACGATAACTGGCGTCTGCGGTGGGGTAATATCCGGTGCCGCCGCGGAGGTGGTTGGACTGGTGTTGCCGGCCGTGTCGGTAGCGTCAGCGGTCAGGATTTCACTGTTAACTTTTGGTGGGGTCAGCGTCAGGCTGAAGTTACCCTGACTGTCGGCAACAGCTGTGCCAAGGATGACGTTGCCTTCACGAATGGTCACCGTGCTGCCAGCTTCTGCGATGCCGCTGATGGTGCCGCCATCATTCGACACCACGAGATTACCCGGAGCAAGCGGTGGCGTGGTGTCAACTACCAGTGCGAACGGGCTGGAGATACTGGTATTGCCTGCGGCATCCGTGGCGTGAACCGTCAGCGAATGCAGGCCGTCGGTGAGTGGAGTCGTTGGCGTAAAGCTCCAGCCGCCGCTGCCGTCAAGGGTGGCGGTGCCGAGCAGGGTTGCGCCGTCATAAACGGTGATTACCGCATCAGCCGGAGCGGTGCCCTGCAGCAGCGGTTTGGTGTCATCCGTGGTATCGCCGCTGCTAAGCGGACCCTGAACGCCGCCGACATCATCGGTCACGGTAGCGATAGTCGCTGTCGGTGGCGGAGTAATATCGACGGTCAAGGTGAAGCCCTCCGACGGAAGGCTGGTGTTACCCGCCGTATCGGTAGCAACGGCGGTAAAAGTGTGAGTGCCCTCGACAAGCGGCGTGGTGGGCGTATAAGACCACTGACCGTTGCTGTCGGTTAGCACTGTGCCAATATCAGTTCCGTCCAGACGGATAGTAACGGTTGAACCCGGTTCAGCTGTGCCGGTGAGCGTCGGCGTCGTGTCGTTAGTGAGGCCATTTTGGTCCACGGGGCCGGTGGTGGCCTGCACGTCATCAATCACCGACACAATAACTGGCATCTGCGGCGAGGTAATATCCGGTGACGCCGCGGAGGTTGTTGGTCCCGTGTTGCCCGCCGTGTCTGTGGCGTCAGCGGTCAGGATTTCACCGTTAACTTTTGGCGGGGTCAGCGTCAGGCTGAAGTTACCCTGGCTGTCAGCAACAACCGTGCCAAGGGTGATATCGCCTTCACGGATGGTCACCGTGCTGCCAGCTTCCGCAATGCCGCTGATGGTGCCGCCATCATTCGACACCACGAGATTACCCGGGGCAGACGGCGGCGTGGTGTCCACGGTGAAGATGACAGGCTCTGAGGCCGTACTCAGGTTTCCGGCGGCATCAGTTTCAGTGACGGTTATGGAGTGTGTCCCGTCCGGGAGCGGACCGTTCGGCGTGACGCTCCAGGTGCCGTTGGGCTGAACCGTTGTGGTGCCAACCACCACGCCGTTATCGTAAATGGTGATGGTTCCGCCGGGCTCGCCGGTTCCCGCCAGGAGCGGCAGTGAAGCATCGGTAAGCGCGCCCGACGTGATGGTTCCCCTGATAACGCCCGTATCGTCGGTCAGCACAATCGCGGTCGGTGCGTCCGGCGGAGTAAGATCCACCGTCAGGGTAAACACCGGTGAGGCAGGCCCGGTGTTGCCCGCGGCGTCGGTTGCCCGCACGGTAATCTGATGAGTGCTTTCACTCAGGTCAACCGACGGGGTAAAGGTCCAGGTGCCGTTGCTGGCGACAACCGCCGTACCAATAGCGACTCCGCCGTCATAAATCGTCACGGTCGAGCCCGCTTCGCCGGTACCGGTAAGCTGCGGACGCTGATCGTTGGTGCTGCCGCCGTTGCTGACGGCCCCCGTCTGCGGAGCAACATCGTCCGTTACGCTGGTGATTGCTGGCGCATCGGGCGCGGTGGTGTCCGGTGCGTTGAGCGTTGTGCCCGGGCTGGTATTCCCGGCGTTATCCGTCGCGGTGGCAGTCACCTGTTCGCCGTTGGTCAACGGTGTGCCGAGAGAGACGGTAAAGCTGCCGTCGCTGCCCGTTTCTCCTGAGCCAATAACATTCCCGTTCGCGTCTTTCAGCGTGATGGTACTGCCGGGTTCGGCGGTACCGGTGACGGTTTTGCCGTCTGAAGAGAACTTAAGGCCGGAAGGCGCGTTCGGCGGCGTTGTATCCGGATCGGCAGGATCGACGGGGGTGTTAGGGTTGGGGCTATTATTATTGCCGTCATCTCCACCGCCGCCACCACCGGTGCTTGCCGCCGCCGCGATGCCGCCCGCTGCGACAATGCCGCCCAGAGCCCATGGCCAGATGGCGGCACCACCGGCGTCGCTCCCGGAGGCCGCAAGCAGCACGTCCGTGGACGCGATAGATTCGTACGTGGCGGCTCCGGTCGGATCTTCAATCCACCATAATGCGCCCTGGCTGTCCTGCAGTACCAGCTGGCTCACGCCCTGCGCGTCGGTGACATAGAAATTTTTAAGGGTGATCACCTCGCCGGAGTGCAGCGTAACCAGCAGATCGTTACCATTTCGCGCGAAATGGGAGACGCTCGCTCGCTCGACATGAAGCTCAACGATAGAGGAATGGCTCAGCGTAACCTGTGTGCCTTCCGTGGTCGTTTCCACGCCAGTAAGTTTTGATATAACAGAGATTTGGCTCATTTAGGCATTACTCCAGCAGATGTATCATGAACGGCGAGCAAGACGAGCCATCTCTGCAGAAGGTAAAGGGCGCCCCCGGCGCAGTCGCTGTTATCACGCAGCACTGACCGTTGTTTTTAGCGCGCACGATGCCCGCCAGAATTCAGAGTGGCAACATCAGAGCGAATCTAATGACTTATAAAGAGAACAGTTTTTTGGGTGTTTTGTGTCTAATAAAACCCTGTAATTAATAGAAGAATTATTTTCAAGAATATAAAAATGATATAGACAGAAAACGATGGTTGTGCAAATTAAGCTTTCGTAAATAAGTGCCAAAACAATGAAGAGGGCATTAATACATTGGGTTTGTTAATAATTTAACTGGTTTAACTGTTTGTTTTTAATGATTTTGATTTTGTCTTGCGATGTTGATTTTAAATATGATTTACGCAGTGTGATAATTGGTAGGAGACATTTTTAATATACTGTAAAACGTTATTGTTTAAGTGCGCTTAATATGCATTTAAGTTAGGGTAACGTTTTTGATATAAGATATATTATATCGCTTGTACAATAAAATATATTCTTACGCGGGGTTAAAATTCTGCTATTGCGCGAAAATAATAGCGTTAAGGAAAGGGTAAAATAAGCTGATTCATTTCCATTGGGGTTACGACAACAGCATGATTTTGCGACAACAAAAAAATTACGGGGAGAATGAATAAAAATCGTCAGTCGGGCGTTTACTGACGTCACTTCCTTCTTACCCTGGAGCTTTATATGAACACGACCTCGTTCCGTTTGATCCCGGTGCTGATTTTTTCCCTGCTGTCCCCCCTGGCGCTGGCAATGGGCAATAATAGTACCGAGAGCAAAACGCCCGATTGTCCTTCCGGACAGGTGTATGACAGCGCCACCCAGAAATGCGTGCCGGACAAGAGCAGCAGCCTCAGCGACCAGGACAAAACCAACTATGCGTACCATCTCGCGAAGAAAGGCGAGTACCAGGCGGCGCTCAACCTGCTTGATTCGCTGAAAAATGGCAATACGGCTGAAGCGTGGAACTATCGCGGGTTCGCCACGCGCAAGCTTGGCCGCACGGACGAAGGGATTGGTTACTACCAGCGCGCGCTGGCTATCGCACCGGATTATGCCAAAGCCCGGGAATATCTCGGTGAAGCGTGGATGGTAAAAGGACGTCCTGACCTCGCGAATGAACAGCTGAAGGTGATTGCCGGTATTTGTGGCCAGTCCTGCGAGGAGTACCGTGACCTGCAGGCCGCTATCAACGGACATCCGGAATCCTGATTTTCTCGTGGAGGGGAAACACATCGCTACCAGTGAGGTTCGTCAACAGTTAGCCGCACACCTGCCGCGTCTCTGGCGCTATGGGCTGGTGCTGTCGCGAAACAGGGATATCGCCGAAGAGCTGGTTCAGTCCACCTGCGTGCGTGCGCTTGAACGGAGCAGCCAGTATACGCCGGGCACGCTCATCGACAGGTGGCTGTTCGCGATACTGCACTCTATCTGGATTTCTGAGCTTCGGGCCCGATACGTGCGTCAGGGGCAGGGATTTGTGGCCAGCGACGAGCTTCTGGCGCCGGATACCTGCGAACAGGATGAGACGCGCCTGCATTACATGAAGGTGATGCAGCGCGTTAACGCGCTGCCTGAAGCCCAGCGCAACGCGGTATTTTTGGTTTATGTCGAAGGCTTTACCTACCAGGAGGCGGCGGAAACTCTGGGGGTGCCTATCGGTACCGTAATGAGCCGGCTGGCGACGGCGCGGGCTCGGCTTGCCAGGTCCGCTGAAGCACTGCCTCCGGTAAAGGAGAAACGCTCTTGAACTCGCACCGTTTTGCACCGCCCTATAACGACGACGCTATCGTGGCATGGATAGATGGCGAGATGTGCCGCGCCGACGCGCAGCAATTTGAAGAACAGTTGAAAAGTGACGAACGCCTCTCCGGGCGAACCGCCGAACTGATGAAAAGCAGCCAGGATTTCGCCGGGGCGTTTGCCCCCCTGCTGGATGAGGCACCTCTGGAGACAATGCAGGCGCGTCTGGCGGCACTTCCCGATCCACAATCCTCCACGCCGGCTGGCGTCAGCAGGCGGGCGCTGATTGCCGCATCGGTCAGCTTTTTGATGGTCGGATCCGGGCTGGGCTATCTGCTGCGGCCCGCTTCCGCGCCAGCGGATGAGAATGCCCATATTCGCGACCTCGAAGCGCAATATATGTCCCTGTACAGCGTCGAGACGCTGCTGGATATGGACAGCGCAACGCCGGTCCTGCAGCACGGGCTGGAACGGGCCGCGCAGGACATCGGCATGAAGCTGCGCATGTCGCAGCTTGTCCTGCAGGGAGCAGAGCTGAAAATGGTGCGAATGCTGCGCTATGAAACCACCTCGATCGCGCAGATTGCCTGGATCAACGCCGACTACGGCCCGATGGCGCTCTGTATCTCTCCTGTAGATGAGAAGACGATGGCCTCTCTGCGCCAGGAGCAGCGGCACGGCATGAACCTGGCGTGGTGGCAGGAGGCGGGCTACCAGTTTGTCCTGATTGGCCGCAACCCGCCGTCTCACCTGCGGGGAAACGCGGAGCAGCTACAGCGGCTCATCTCAGGATGACGGCACGTCGTTTGTCTTAATCGCAATTGCGATGGCAATACGATCGTCCACGACCAGCGCAAACTTATCCATCCCGTAGGACGCGCGCGAGATCGCCGTCGTGGCATCCAGCGTAAGGGCCTGCGCGTGCGGGTCTTTCACGACGGCCTCCAGGATCACCGGGCGGGCAATGTTTCGCACGGTCAGCGTGCCGAACACCCTGAACCGCCCGTCGCCCTGGGCAACCACGCGAGAGCTGATGAACTCGATAGTCGGGTAGCGCTCGGATTCAAAAAACATGTCGCTTTTCAGCTGCCAGGTGAGCAGCTTGTTTGAGGCTACAAGAGTCGCTACGGGAATGGTGACGTGAATATGGTCGTCGACGTCATTTTCCGGGTTGAGCGTCACGGCGCCCGTCACGCCGCTGAATGTCGCCCAGGAGAGGATACCGCCGAAGGCGTGCCACGATAGCCGAATATCGGTGTTATCGGTGTCGATAAGATAGCTTTTCGGGGCAGCATGCAGGGAAGGGCAGAACAGCAGAACGGTCAGAAAGGCCAAAAGGCGATACATAGTGGTTTCTCCGATAAGTGCGCACTGCGTAAACGCCCGAGGTGCTAATTATATTCGAAGAAATAAAAAAGGCCGCAAGCGCGACCTTTTCGTGAGTATAACTACTTACTCAGTGACTTTCTTTTCCAGCTCGCTGGCACCTTCTTTGGTTTTGTTCCAGCCTTTCTCAGCGCCTTCTTTGGTGGCATCCCACCCTTTCTCGGTGCCTTCTTTGGTTTTATGCCAGGCTTTCTGGGAATCTTCGCTGACCTTGCTGCCCAGGCTCTCGCTTTTGCCTTCCGCAGCATGCTTCTGTTTCAGCTTCAGCTCTTCACCTTTGTTCTGCTCTTCGTGCAGTTTTTGCTTAGCCTCGTTGGCGTTTGCGTTCGCCGCCGCGACGGTATCGTCAGTTGCATGTGTGGTCGCAGCAAATACTGGGGAAGCCAGCAGAACGGCAGATAATGCGATAATTGTTTTTTTCATAATATCCTCATTTAACGTTATCGGTTATGAGCGTGATTCAGCATGGCACAGGCGAAACGGGATGGCTTTAGGAAAAAACTGTAATCAGATCAACATGCCCTGATGAGGGGTATTTCGCCTGAGGATTATCCAAAGGATAAAACGCCTATTTCCGCGAGGGCGGCGAGGGTCAGGAGAATGAAGATAATAACGGTTATGGGTCTGTACATGGTGGAGTTCCTTCCGGGTTGAGCGGCTATTCCGTAGCGCTGGGTGGTGTGGGTAATTTTGCACAGGAGGGAGTCGAGGGTGTTGATGTTTGTCAAAGGGATGGACGGAACTGTGGGAATGGGGCACAAAAAAGCCCGCAGGGCTTGCGCCGTGCGGGCTCTTAGGACTTCATCGGATGACTCTGGTAATCACCGATGGAGAATTTTGGTGGAGCTGGCGGGAGTTGAACCCGCGTCCGAAATTTCTACATCCTCGGTACTACATGCTTAGTTTGTCTTTACATTCGCACGCCAGCTGCGGACAGACACGCCACTAACGAACTAGCCTGATTAGTTTTAACGCTTCAACCCCAGGCAGGGCTTCCACGCGATCTCTTTTGGGTTTGACCTCTCTTTGATCCCCGTCTTAAGAGCGGAAGCTAGGGAGAGAGGGCTCAGAGCAGGTTATTAAGCTGCTAAAGCGTAGTTTTCGTCGTTTGCGACTATTTTTTTGCGGCTTTTAACGAGGCAAACCGCCCCTCGGCATGCACCTTGGGTTTCGCAAATCCCGTCGAATCCAGAATCAGCCCCAATAGTGTTGAACCAAGTATACCAGATTTCACTTCCTGGATACCAGCCCGGAACGCTAACTTATTGAATAGTACAATAAGTGTGCAGAATCAACGTCCTGCGTTTTTCATGATGCGCGCTTTATCAAGCTGCCACTCGCGCTCTTTCAGGTCAGTACGTTTGTCGTGCTGTTTTTTACCTTTCGCGACGCCAACTTTCACTTTGCACCAGGCGTTTTTCCAGTACAGCGACAGGGCGACTACGGTGAAACCTTCTCGGTTGATGCGTCCGTAGAGGGATTCCAGCTCACGCTTGTTCAGCAGCAGCTTGCGGGTGCGCGTTGGGTCACACACGTAGTGCGAGGAGGCGACGGTCAGCGGCGTAAAGTTCGCGCCGAACAGAAAGGCTTCGCCATCTTTCAGGATCACGTAACTATCGCCGATGTTGGCTTTCCCGGCGCGAAGCGATTTTACTTCCCAGCCCTGCAACGCAAGGCCAGCTTCGAATTCTTCTTCAATGAAATACTCGTGGCGAGCACGCTTGTTGAGCGCAATGGTCGCCGAGCCTGGTTTATGTGCTTTTTTCTTCGTCATAAGTGTCGTAAAGCCGTCGGTAATCTGATTTCAAAAAGTCACCTCATTGCGTCCTGTGAGGTCTAACGCGCTATCTTAGCACGAGATGAGGCTTAGCGTTTTTTTAACAGGTGATAAATGTTATTATTTGTCCGTTGTGTGACCATGGGAAATGCTATGCCTCAGATTAGCCGTACTGCGCTTGTGCCTTACAGCGCGGAACAAATGTACCAGTTAGTGAACGATGTTCAGTCTTATCCAGAATTTATTCCGGGATGCACTGGGAGCCGCGTTCTGGAGTCCGGCCCGACGCAGATGACCGCGGCGGTGGATGTCTCCAAAGCGGGGATCAGCAAGACGTTCACCACCCGCAATACGCTGACCAGCAATCAGAGTATTTTGATGCATCTGGTGGATGGTCCGTTTAAAACCCTGATGGGGGGCTGGAAGTTTACGCCGCTGAGCGCTGACGCCTGTCGCATCGAGTTCCAGCTGGACTTTGAGTTTACCAATAAGCTGATTGAGCTGGCGTTTGGCCGCATCTTTAAAGAGCTGGCTTCGAATATGGTTCAGGCGTTCACCACCCGCGCCAAAGAGGTTTACAGTGTCGCATAAGATTGCTGTAGAAGTGGTGTACGCTCTGCCGGAGAAGCAGTATCTGCGGCGCGTGACGCTGGAAGAGGGGGCAACCGTTGAGGCGGCTATCCGCGCGTCCGGCATCCTCGAACTTCGCAGCGATATCGACCTGGCGAAAAATAAGGTCGGGATTTATAGCCGTCCGGTGAAGCTGGGTGATGTGCTGAAAGAGGGCGACCGGGTTGAGATTTATCGCCCGCTGATTGCTGACCCGAAAGAGCTGCGACGTCAGCGTGCGGAGAAATCGGGTAAGTAGCGTGTTTTCCCCTCACCCTGACCCTCTCCCCAAAGGGGCGAGGGGATAAAAGAAAAACAAAAAAGGTGCTCAATGAGCACCTTTTTGCATTTCTGACTTCTGATTATTTGGTCAGGGCAGGCTTGTTGTCGATGTTGGTCAACACACCGGCGCTGCTGAAGGTCAGCGTCAGGGTCTGCTGGGTCGCATCTTCGTGGCCCGGCTTCTGACGGAATACATAGAACCAGGTGTTAGTGCCGAACGGATCGGACATCATCGGGGTTCCCAGTGTATAAGCGACCTGCTGTTGTGTCATCCCCACACGGATTTTGGACACATCGTTAGGGGTAAGGTAGTTCCCCTGGTTGATGTCAGGACGGTAAACCACTTTCTCCAGAGTGGAACAGCCTGCGGTCAACATCAGAAGAACCGCTGCGGCAGCGGTCAGCATTTTACAACGCATAGTGATTTGATTCCTTTTCGGGCCCGAGCAGAACGCGGCTCATATGTAATATGCCGATGATAATAGACCTTGCCCCACTTTGAAACCGGTCTGGCGGCGTTTTTGTTGTTCTGTATGACCCTGAGATCCCGAAAAAGTTTATGCCGCCAGCAGTTCTTTCGCGTTTGCGAGCGTATTACGGGTGACTTCGCTGCCGCCGAGCAGGCGAGCCAGCTCCTGCAGACGCGCACGTTTATCCAGCGGCTTCATGTGCGTTTCGGTCATTTCACCGTCGGTTTCTTTGCTGACGATAAAGTGATGATGACCACAGCCCGCGACCTGCGGCAGGTGGGTGACACACATCACCTGCGTTGATTCGCCTAGCTGGCGCAGCAGTTTACCCACCACTGCCGCCGTTGGGCCGCTGATGCCGACATCCACTTCATCGAAAATCAACGCCGGGGTTTCCATTTTACGCGCGGTAATCACCTGAATCGCCAGCGCAATACGCGACAGTTCACCGCCGGATGCCACTTTGGAGATAGCCTGCAGCGGCTGCCCCGGGTTGGTAGTGACGCGGAACTCGATGCGGTCCGCACCTTCTGCCGTCAGGTGGTTCTCTTCAAAGCGAACATCGATGGTGAAGATACCGTGCGGCATCGCCAGCGTGTGCATGCTGTCGGTGATGTGCTGGCTTAGCTCCTGGGCGTAATGCTGACGGATTTCATGCAGCTTTTGCGCTGTCGCCAGCGCCTGTTCATGGTGCAGGTTCACCGCCAGAGAGAGGGTCTCCTGCGAGTCAGCCTGATCGTCAAGCTGCTGCTGTTCTTCCAGCAGAGACTGATAGAATCCTGGCAGCTCTTCCGGCGTGACGTGGTGCTTGCGCGCCAGTGAAATTTGACGGGAAATGCGCTGCTCCAGCTCAAACAGACGGTTCGGGTCGAGATCCAGACGTTCACAGTAGTGGCGCAGTTCGTCACTGGCTTCGGAGATCTGAATCGCCGCTTCTTCCAGCATATCCAGGACGCCTGAAAGCTTGCTGTCCATGCCGACCAGTTCGGTAATGAGCTGGCGGACGTTATACAGCTGGCTCTGCAGGTTCACGTCTTCGCCATCCGCCAGCATGTTGAGCGCATTCTGGCTGGTTGAGAGCAGGTGACCGCTGTTCGCCAGGCGCTTGTACTCTTCGTCTATTTGCTCAAACTCACCCGGCTGCGGGTTGAATTCGTTTAGCTCTTTAAGCTGGTACGCCAGCAGCTCCGCACGTGCGGCGCGCTCCTGGCTTTGCTGCTGATGCTGGGCAAGTTCACGGCAGCTCTGATGCCACTGGCGATAGTGTTCCGCCATAAGCTGAGTAAGCGCATACTCACCCGCATAGCCATCGAGCAGCGCTTTCTGCTGTTCAGGTTTGACGAGTTGCTGGTGCGCGTGCTGACCGTGGATCTGGATAAGCAGCTGGCCGAGTTCGCGAAGCTGGGAGAGCGGGACCGCCGTGCCGTTGATAAAGCCACGTGAACGACCGTCGCTGCTGATCACGCGGCGAAGTAAACACTCACGTCCATCTTCAAGCTGGTTCTGCTCCAGCCAGCGCTGGGCGGCAGGGGTGTCTTTCAGGGAGAAACGAGCGCACAGGTCGGCACGGTTTGCGCCCATGCGCACCATATCGCCTTCTGCGCGGCCGCCAAGGCACAAGCCGAGGGCATCAATGGCAATGGATTTACCTGCACCGGTTTCCCCGGTGATCGCCGTCATGCCGCTGTGGAAATCGATCTCAAGCTCACGAACAATGGCAAAGTTGCTGATGGTCAGTTGTGCCAGCATAATTGTTTTCCTGTATGAAAAACCATAACTGTGTTTTCATACAGTATAAACTGGTTTTTTATACAGTAAAGTACTGGATGCAAAATCAGAACAATTTTTTTGACCAGCCAAGCTTCGAGCTTAATGTGTTGAAATAGCTGTAATCTTTCGGGTGAATCAAATTCAGATGATAATCACACCGACGAATAAGGACATCTTCACCTTCCTGGATCGGCAGCGCTATCTGGCTGTCGCAGCTGATCTCCAGGTCATTACGGCGGTGCGAGAAGCGCAGACGTATCGTGCTGTCGCCGTTGATGACCAGCGGACGGGCGGAGAGCGTGTGCGGGAACATCGGCACCAGGGTGATGGCATCCAGCGAGGGCGTCAGGATCGGGCCACCGGCAGAAAGCGAGTAGGCAGTTGAGCCGGTCGGAGTGGAGATAATCAGCCCGTCGGAACGCTGGGAGAAGGCAAAGATTTCGTCGATATAAACTTCGAACTCGATCATGTGCGCCACTTTTCCGGGGTGAAGAACCACCTCGTTAATCGCGGTACTGATGCGCTTCTGGCAGTCCTGCTGGCACACCTGCGCTTCCAGTAAAAAGCGTTTCTCACTGATATAGTGGCCTTCCAGCACGTCGGCCAGCTGCTGCTGCGCATTGTCCGGGTCGAGATCGGTTAAAAAGCCGAGATTGCCACGGTTGATGCCGATGACCTTAATGTCATAACGCGCCAGCGTGCGGGCCGCGCCGAGCATGTTGCCGTCGCCGCCCACCACCACGGCGAGATCGGCCTGTTGGCCAATTTCCGCCAGCGTGCCGGTTTTGACGCTCTTCAGCTGCAGCTCCTGCGCAATTTGCTGCTCGACCATCACTTCATAGCCTTTGCTACACAACCAGCGATACAACATTTCATGTGTCGTTAGTGCGGTAGGGTGACGCGGATGCCCGACGATCCCAATACACCTGAAATGATTATTCATTTTCTGGAGGTCCTTGTGCCTGATGAATGATGACAATCTGTCTTGTTCCCTTGAATCCCGGAAACTGATCCCCATAATAAGCGAAGTTAGCGAGATGAATGCAGAAAAACGCGGAGAAATTCATGAGTAGTAAAGAACAGAAAACGCCTGAGGGGCAAGCCCCTGAAGAAATTATCACGGAACAGCACGATGAAGTTGAGGCTGTAGAGCCAGACGCATCTGCTGAGCAGGTGGACCCGCGCGATGAAAAAATTGCGAATCTGGAAGCCCAACTGGTAGAAGCACAGAATCGCGAACGCGATGGTGTTCTGCGCATCAAGGCGGAAATGGAAAACCTGCGTCGTCGTACCGAGCAGGACGTTGAGAAGGCGCATAAATTTGCGCTGGAGAAGTTTGTCAACGAACTGCTGCCGGTAATTGATAGCCTCGATCGCGCGCTGGAAGTGGCTGACAAAGCGAATCCGGACAACGCGGCAATGATCGAAGGTATCGAACTGACGCTGAAGTCCATGCTCGACGTGGTGCGTAAGTTTGGTGTGGAAGTGATTGCCGATACCGACGTACCGCTGGATCCAAACGTCCACCAGGCGATTGCAATGGTGGAGTCCGAAGAGGTGGAAGCCGGTAAAGTGCTGGGCGTGATGCAGAAAGGTTACACCCTGAACGGCCGTACCATTCGCGCGGCGATGGTGACCGTGGCGAAAGCGAAAGCGTAATTTGCCATTCGTAGTGCCGGGTGGCGGTTTCGCCTTACCCGGCCTACAGCCTTACTCAGCGATACTTTCGCGTAGGGGTTTTACGGGCAGGACTTTCACCTGCTTAATCATGTTGTCCTGCACGTCCAGGATATCAATATCGTACTGCTCAATGCGTACCCGCGTGCCCGCCGCCGGGATCTCTTCCAGCGCTTCCAGAATCATCCCGTTAATCGTGCGAGCCTCATCTTCCGGTAAATGCCAGTTAAAGGCTTTATTGAGTTCGCGAATGTTCGCGCTTCCGTCAATCAGCACCGAGCCGTCGTTTTGCGGGGTGACCTCTTCCGCGAGGGAAGGTGACATTGACGTGGTAAAGTCCCCTACAATCTCTTCCAGAATATCTTCGACCGTCACCAGCCCCTGAATATCGCCGTACTCATTGACCACCAGGCCGACCTTCTTCTTGTTGCGCTGGAATTTCACCAGCTGCGTGCTGAGCGGGGTTCCTTCCGGCACGTAGTAAATCTCGTCGGCGGCGCGCAGCATCACCTCTTTGGTGAACTCTTTTTTCTCGGTCATCAGACGGTAGGCTTCGCGCACGCGCAGCATGCTGATGGCGTCATCCAGCGAGTCGCGGTAAAGCACAATACGCCCGTGCGGGGAGTGCGTCAGCTGGCGGACGATGGCTTTCCAGTCGTCGTTGATGTCGATACCGACGATTTCATTACGCGGCACCATGATGTCGTTCACGCTCACCTTTTCCAGATCCAGCACCGACAGGAGCATGTCCTGATTGCGGCGGGAGATCTGCGAGCGGGATTCATTCACAATGGTGCGAAGCTCCTCTTTGCTGAGCGCGCTGCTGATGGTGACATCGGCTTTGATCCCCACCATCCGCATCAGGACGCGCGTCACCATGTTCAGCAGCCAGACCAGCGGCATCATCAGGATCAGAAGCGGTGCCAGCAGGAAGCTGCTCGGGTAGGCGACTTTCTCAGGGTAAAGCGCGGCGATGGTTTTCGGCAGCACTTCGGCAAACACCAGCACCACGAACGTCAGCACGCCGGTGGCAATCGCCACCCCGGCGTTGCCGTACAGGCGCATCCCAACGATGGTGCCGAGGGCGGAGGCCAGAATGTTGACGAGGTTGTTGCCGATGAGCACCAGGCTTATCAGGCGATCCGGCTTGCGGAGCAGTTTTTCAACGCGACGGGCGGCACGGTTACCCTGTTTAGCACGATGACGTAACCGGTAGCGGTTTAAGGTCATCATGCCGGTTTCCGAGCCGGAGAAATAGGCTGATATGACCACCATGACGATCAGGATAACGATCAGCGTGGTGGTAGAGATGTGTTCCAGGGGGAACTCCTTTTGTTACTTAGCCAGCAAATTGCTGTATGAAGCGGCTGCCAAAATAGGCAAGGGTGAGAATCCCCGCACCCGCGACGTTGAACCAGACCACGCGACGACCGCGCCAGCCTTCATGATAATGGCCCCATAACAGGACAATATAGACAAACCAGGCGATGATGGAGAGCACTGCTTTATCGATATTCTCCACGCTAAACAGGTTCTTCATGTAAAACAGGCCCGTGCAGAGCGTCAGCGTCAGCAGCACCACGCCTACCTGGGTGATGTGGAACATCTTACGCTCAATGACCATCAGCGGCGGCATCTCATGGTTAAACGCCAGCTTTTTGTTTTTCAGCTGATAGTCAATCCAGGCGAGCTGCATGGCGTAAAGCGCGGCGATGATCAGCGTCGCGTAGGCAAAAAGCGACAGGCCGATATGCACCAGCATTCCCGGAGTGGCCTCCAGATGCGTAATGAATTCATTAGGCATAAAGGTGGCGAGAGCCAGATTGATCAGCGCGAAGCTATAGACGATCGGCAGCAGCAGCCAGCCGCGATTTTTAGACGCGACGATGGTCATTACCGTACAGATCATCAGGCTGACCAGCGAGCCGACGTTGAGGACGCTCAGGTTTTGCACGCTGCCGTCGCCGGGAATGATGCGTGATTCCAGCGCAAACGCGTGGCTAATCAGTGCGATTACCGCGGAAAGAATAGCCATGCGCCGCCAGCCGCTGTTTTTTTGCAGCAGGCCGGGAACGATCAGCGCGAGGCTGACAGAGTAGGCAACAAGGGCGATCAGTGCGAAAACAGGCATATAGGCATCGACAGTTGTCTTAATAAGAAAGAGAAGCAGTATAACGTTACGTGACGCCTGCTCCAACCGTTGCATAACAACAAAGGCGCCTTCATGTTATACTCCGGCAAAATTCTGTGTATGTGTCGCCCATGGCGGCCCAACGTTTCTACTCAGGCGAGAGACAATGTTTGATAATTTAACCGATCGTTTGTCGCGCACGCTGCGCAACATCAGCGGCCGCGGACGCCTTACTGAAGAGAACATCAAGGAAACGCTGCGCGAAGTGCGCATGGCGCTGCTGGAAGCAGACGTCGCGTTGCCGGTTGTTCGTGATTTTATCAACCGCGTAAAAGAAAAGGCGGTTGGTCATGAAGTTAACAAGAGCCTGACCCCGGGCCAGGAATTCGTCAAAATCGTTCGTAATGAACTGGTTTCGGCGATGGGCGAAGAGAACCAGGTGCTTAACCTGGCGGCTCAGCCGCCGGCCGTGGTGCTGATGGCGGGCCTGCAGGGTGCGGGTAAAACGACCAGCGTCGGTAAGCTGGGTAAATTCCTGCGTGAAAAGCACAAGAAGAAAGTGCTGGTGGTCTCTGCGGACGTCTATCGCCCGGCGGCGATCAAACAGCTGGAAACCCTGGCCGAGCAGGTCGGCGTAGATTTCTTCCCGTCCGACGTGGCGCAGAAGCCTGTCGACATCGTTAACGCGGCGCTGAAAGAAGCTAAGCTGAAATTCTACGACGTGCTGCTGGTGGATACCGCCGGTCGTCTGCACGTTGACGAAGCGATGATGGACGAGATCAAGCAGGTGCATGCCTCTATCAACCCGGTAGAGACCCTGTTCGTTGTCGATGCCATGACCGGTCAGGATGCGGCGAATACCGCAAAAGCGTTTAATGAAGCGCTGCCGTTAACCGGCGTGGTGCTGACCAAAGTGGACGGTGACGCCCGCGGCGGTGCGGCGCTCTCCATTCGCCACATCACCGGTAAGCCGATTAAATTCCTCGGCGTGGGCGAGAAAACTGAAGCGCTCGAGCCGTTCCACCCGGATCGTATTGCCTCCCGTATCCTCGGCATGGGCGACGTGCTGTCGCTGATCGAAGATATCGAGAGCAAGGTTGACCGCGCGCAGGCCGAGAAGCTGGCCAGCAAGCTGAAAAAAGGTGACGGTTTCGATCTTACCGACTTCCTTGAGCAGCTGCGTCAGATGAAAAACATGGGCGGCATGGCCAGCCTGATGGGCAAACTGCCGGGCATGGGCCAGATCCCTGACAACGTAAAAGCGCAGATGGATGACAAGGTGCTGGTGCGTATGGAGGCGATCATCAACTCGATGACCCTCAAGGAGCGCGCTAACCCGGATATCATCAAAGGTTCCCGTAAACGCCGTATCGCAGCCGGTTGTGGCATGCAGGTGCAGGACGTTAACCGCCTTCTGAAACAGTTCGACGACATGCAGCGCATGATGAAGAAAATGAAGAAAGGCGGCATGGCGAAGATGATGCGCGGCATGAAAGGCATGATGCCCCCCGGTTTTCCAGGGCGTTAATCGCTTTTGAGATTGCTTTTTGCCCGAAAATGAGTAAAATTTTCGGGCTTTTAATATGACACCCGGGCTCCGTTCCTCGATGGGGCCCGGTTGTTTTATTCACACAAGAGGATGTTATGGTAACTATTCGTTTAGCTCGTCACGGCGCTAAAAAGCGTCCGTTCTACCAGGTTGTTGTAACTGACAGCCGTAATGCACGCAACGGTCGCTTCATCGAGCGCGTTGGTTTCTTCAACCCACTGGCCGCTGGCGCAGAAGAAGAAACTCGTCTGGATCTGGATCGTATCGCTCACTGGGTTGGCCAGGGCGCTACTGTTTCCGATCGCGTTGCTACGCTGATCAAAGCAGCAAACAAAGCAGCTTAATCTGTCACGGTGGTCATGATGAGCAATAAAGCACCTGTTGAACCGATCGTATTGGGAAAAATGGGTTCTTGCTACGGTATCCGTGGTTGGCTCAGAGTGTTTTCCTCCACTGAAGACGCTGATAGCATTTTTGATTACCAGCCCTGGTTTATCCAGAAAGGTGGTAAGTGGGAAGAGGTCGAGCTGGAAAGCTGGCGTCACCACAATCAGGACATCATCATCAAGCTGAAAGGCGTTGACGATCGTGATGCTGCGAATGCACTGACTAATTGTGAAATTGTCGTGGATTCGTCGCAGTTGCCACAGCTGGAAGAGGGCGACTACTACTGGAAAGACCTTATGGGTTGCCAGGTAGTCACTACCGAAGGCTACAGCCTGGGGAAAGTCATCGATATGATGGAAACCGGGTCAAATGACGTTCTCGTCATTAAGGCAAACCTGAAAGATGCATTTGGCATCAAGGAGCGGTTGGTTCCGTTCCTCGATGGACAGGTTATCAAGAAAGTCGATCTCACTACTCAAACCATTGAAGTAGATTGGGATCCTGGTTTTTAAATTCTCCGGATAAACGGTAAAAGACGGCGCTATGTGGATTGGCATAATTAGCCTGTTTCCTGAAATGTTCCGCGCGATTACCGATTACGGGGTAACTGGCCGGGCAGTAAAGAATGGCCTGCTGAGCATCCAGAGCTGGAGTCCTCGTGACTTTACTCATGACCGGCACCGTACCGTGGACGATCGTCCTTACGGCGGCGGACCGGGGATGCTAATGATGGTGCAACCCTTACGGGACGCCATTCACACAGCAAAAGCCGCGGCAGGTGAAGGCGCAAAGGTGATTTATCTGTCACCTCAGGGACGCAAGCTTGATCAAGCGGGCGTGAGCGAACTGGCGACGAATCAAAAGCTGATTCTGGTCTGTGGGCGCTACGAAGGAATAGATGAGCGCGTAATTCAAACCGAGATTGACGAAGAATGGTCTATCGGCGATTACGTTCTTAGCGGTGGTGAGTTACCCGCAATGACGCTGATTGACTCCGTCGCCCGGTTCATTCCGGGAGTTCTGGGCCATGAAGCTTCGGCAACGGAAGATTCCTTTGCCGATGGGTTGCTGGACTGTCCACACTATACTCGTCCTGAAGTGTTAGAAGGGATGGAAGTACCGGCAGTGTTACTGTCTGGAAACCATGCCGAGATACGTCGCTGGCGTTTGAAGCAGTCGCTGGGCCGAACCTGGCTTAGAAGACCTGAACTTCTGGAAAACCTGGCTCTGACTGAAGAGCAAGCAAAGTTGCTGGCCGAGTTCAAAACTGAACACGTGCACCAGCAGCATGAACATGATGGGAATGCGTAATACGCTCCCGAATATCAGTTTACCCAGGATAAGAGATTAAATTATGAGCAACATTATTAAGCAACTTGAACAAGAGCAGATGAAGCAGGACGTACCTTCCTTCCGTCCAGGTGACACCGTGGAAGTGAAAGTATGGGTTGTTGAAGGTTCCAAGAAACGTCTGCAGGCATTCGAGGGCGTGGTTATCGCTATTCGTAACCGCGGTCTGCACTCTGCATTCACTGTTCGTAAAATTTCCAACGGCGAAGGCGTTGAGCGTGTCTTCCAGACTCACTCTCCGGTAGTTGACAGCATTGCTGTTAAACGTCGTGGTGCTGTACGTAAAGCTAAACTGTACTACCTGCGTGAGCGTACTGGTAAGTCTGCTCGTATTAAAGAGCGTCTGAACTAATAACGCGCTTTCGCAACATCCGAAAGCTTGTAGAAAACAAGGGGTTAGCGTAACGCTAACCCCTTTTTTATTGGCGATGGCGGCAAATTGGCGGCAGAGATTAACGCTGTGGCGATAGATATAAAAAAACCTGCCGGAGCAGGTTCAAAGCCACAGACTACCCTGATTGTATTTTGAGGGGTGGGGCGGGGCTGGCACCACTTCACCTGGCTTAACTATGTACCTTGCAAGTGTTTCATGTGTTACAAAAGTACAGCCACAGTTTATGTTTTGGCACTGGTGATAACGCTCTTTTGTTTCAGTGCTTAAATACCGGCTTGACCTTGCGTGTGAAGCGTCCTGGCATAATGGACAGTGCATCATAATTATATCCCCCCTCTCATGACCTAGTCGGGATGATAAACCTCAAATTTGCATTTGCAAGACAAAGTTTGCATTGTTTAATCGTTGACTTGCTCGTACTCAACATCCGAAATCTTAACCTCAAGCTCTAAATTCGTCGTGTAGCCGTTCCCGTTAAGGTTATGCACCACCCGGCTGATTATCCATGCCTGCTCGTCTATAACGCGCTTAAAGCCTTTCACCGCGATTGGCGTTTCAGGAAATAAATCTGCCCGGCCGATCGCCAGCGAGATTGAAAACTCCGCAACGCCGCGCTGCAGCTTGTCCCACTTCGCCTGAGCGGCGCGCATGGCCTGCGCCTTTGTCGCGTAGATGGTCGTCAGCTCCAGCACGTTATCAGCCTCACCGGCCATATATTCACCCTCGCGCGCTTCCTGCTCTTTTTTGGCTTTGGCCTTTGCCGGGGCTTTGGTCGCTTTCGGATGCTGTAATGCGCGGAGGTGTTGCTCTTTTGGCTTACGCCTGAGCTTCACCTTTTGCTTTTGCGGCTTCGGGTCTTTGGTGTGCAGCCATTTCGCCGTCACGCCGGTATAGGCTTCCCGGTCAGCAATGGCAAACTGATGACGATCGCCGTCGCCTCGCTCAAGCGTCATCTGCGGAATGGGCTTCCCGCTGGCCGTCTTACCGCTCCCCGCTTTCAGGAATAACAGTTTCCCCGCTTTTACCGAAACTGACGCCCCGTTCCGGTCAGCCAGGCGGGACAGAAACACCGCGTCGGATTCCTGCGACTGGTCAATGTGAGGCACGGCGACGGCTTTCAGCGTGTCGGCCACGCTGGCCGTCAGTTTATTGCGTGCCGCAATCGTCTCGACAATTTGCCCGAGCGTGGTGTCATGCCATGACTGCTCCCGGCGCGAGTTCAGCGTACCGCGAAAATCGGCGCTTCTCCCCCGGATGGTCAGCGTATCAGGCGCGCCCCTGTGCTCGATTTCGTCGACCGTGAACGTCCCTTTTTTTATCAGCGCGGATCCCTGCCATCCTAACCACAGCGTCAACGTTGCGCCGCGCGGTGGCATTGCTATCTGGCCGTCAGTGTCATCGAGCTCGATATCGAGCTGGTCGGCTTCGAATCCGCGATTGTCGGTCATGGTCAGACTGATAAGGCGGTCACTAAAATCCTGTGTGATATCGTCGTTATCCAGTTTGAGCATAAATGCCGGGGCAATCTTCGCCCCGGCCTGAATATCCATTCCAGTAATCATCCTGCCAGCCCTCCCAGCCAGTCACCGGCAGACGTGACCAGATTGTCGGCCTGCGTTTTCAGGTCGCCGTAAATGGCCGCCAGCGATTTATCGACCCGCTTAAGCGAAAGGCTAAACTCGATTTTTCTCGCCGCTCCGTCGCTGAATAGCTCGGTGTGCGTGTGCGTAACTTTGTCGATGACATACATGCCGTGGATCATGCCCGTTCCGTCAATCAGCGGCCACGCTCGCCCCTCGTCTGCCATCAGCTCGATGGCGGTCAGTGACAGACGTCCGCCGGTAATTTCGGGATAGAGGACACCCGACAGCGTGCGCGTGGTTTCTCCTTCCCCGAGATACTGGTAAGCCGGTGGCTTGCCGATACGGTCGTTTGACGCCCAGCGGTAATCCTTCGAATACTGCATGGACTGATAGGGCAGCGTGCGGCGCTCAAACACAAACAAACCTAAAACCATTAACATGCTTTACCCCCCTCAGTCATGGCGCATACTTGAGCGCTGACGCGCACGGTTTTCACGGTCGAGTTTATCGACAGCCTCACGCAGCTGACGGTCGAGGTCGCTGCCCGGCGCGATGCCACCATTCAGGTTGATGTTATATTCTGGCTTGCTCTGGTCGACGTAAGTCTTACCAGTGGGCGCGGTAACTGGCTGATATGCCTGATAACCGCCATATGTTGAGGTTGCCGGAATATAAGATTTATTTTGCGAGCCGGTGGCGGCATTAGCTTTTGCGGCCTTCTGGTCAAGGTCGCTCGATTCTTTATTGATAACCCCGAGCTTTTCCAGTAACCAGTTAACGCCGGTACGCAGTGTATTAAAGCTTTTGAGCGGCAACATCAGCGCTTCGGCCAGCAACTTACCGAACATCACACCCGCATTTTTGCAGCTGTCGAGCGTATCCTGCGTCGCCTTAACCGGTGCGATCAGGTCTTTGAACCACTGCCAGACCCCGCGTAACTTCTCCATGAAAGAATCAAACACCGGCGCAAGCGGTGCGAAAATTTCCGCCACCGGCGCAAAGGCCGCTTTAAGTCCCTCAACCACGCCTGAGAAAAATGCGCTTATTGGCTCCCAGTATTTGCGAATAAGCAGCGCACCGGCGACGATGGCAACCCCAATAGCGACAATCGGCCAGGTAAGCGCCCCGAGCACCGAAACAATGGCCGTTCCCATTGCGGCCAGATTTGTACCGAGAAAACCGGCAGCGGCGATAATCACGTTGATGCCCGTTACCACCGGCCACGCTATCAGGCCAATCCCGGCCAGCACGCCAATCAGCGCCAGCCCACCACCTGCAATTAACCCGATGGTTGACGCAAGTTCCTTATTGTTTTTGATCCAGTCATCAAGTTGTAAAACGTACCGTGTGGCTGTTTGGGTTAATTTTCGTAGAGAGCTATCTTGCTGGTCGTATAGGTCTGTGCCGACGGCCTCATAAGCTGACTGGAATTCTTTGAAGTCACCGCCGAGGTTGTTCTGCATGATTTTAACCAGCTCAGCAGTTTTCCCGTCCGAGGCTTTCAGTGTTGCAGTGAGCTTATCTAGCTTGCCGCTCGCAGCAGCAGCGAGTAACACGTTTGACGATTTAAGGGCTTCCTCTCCGAAAATTGTTTTGAGATATTCCCCCTGCTGCGCGTTACCGAGTTTGTGCTTATCGAAACTCGCCTGAATTTCTTTCAGGATGCTAAATACCGGGCGCATATTGCCCTTGCTATCAGAGGTCTTAACTCCCAGCTCTTTGAGTGCTGTCCACGCTTTCCCGGTTGGTGCCTGCAACCGGCTGACGACAGCACTGCTACCAGTACCAGCCATTGAGCCTCTGATATTGTTGTCATGCAGCACACCGGTCATTGCTGCAGCTTGCTCAAGACTTACCCCGGCGGTTTTTGCTACCGGCCCGAGATATGTCAAAGCATCACTGAGACCTTGAAAGTCAGCAGCAGATTTATTCATCGTGGCTGATAGCACATCGCCAACATGGCTAACGTCACTATTCTGCAGTTGAAACGCCGCTTTTGTTCCAAGCAGTAATTGGGCGTTTTCCTCCATAGACCTTCTGTTAGCCAGTGCCATATCGAGTGTGACAGGCGTCGCTGCCTGTATTGCGGCAGCGTCACCTCCAGCTTTCGCGATAATAATTTGCGCGCCTGCGGCATCATCTGCAGACGCGGCAGTATTGTCCCCGAGCTGGCGCGCCTGTTTACGCAGCGCCTCCATTTCTGGCGACTGTTTATCGACCCCGAGAACGGCCTGCAGCTCAGAGTTTTTCTGTGCAAACGAATAGCCAGGCATCAGCAGTTTTACCCCGGCCATTGTTCCCGCCGTGGCGATACCTACACCGGCAGCACCTGCAGCGGCCATATTGCCAGCCAGCTCCTTACCTGATTTATATCGTTCTTTTACCTGGCTTAATTTCGCCTGCTGTGCACTGACCCGCGCCAGTGCCTCGCGCTGCCGGTTGAGCTGTGCAGTCGTCTCACTGATGCTGGTTTTCAGACGGCGCTCGTCTGCCGACAGGGTGCGGGTATTAATACCGGCCTGCGCGAGCTCGGTGCGCTGCCGCTGTACCGACTGCCTGAGGCTGTTGTATTTGAGCTGCAGGTCAGCGGCGGATTTCTTTGCCGCCTCCATCGCGCGCGCCTGCGCGGTTGTGGGGTTCTGCGTGTTTTTAAACTGGACGGCCAGCGCTGCGGCTTCCTGTTTAGCCTTGTTAAGCGACTGGCCGGTCACGGCAAGCTGTGCGCTCGCTTTCCTGAATCCGTCAATTCGGGACGCCTGCGCATTCAGATCGCGCAGGCTGTTTTGAGAAGTGCGGATATCGCCGGCAAGGGTCTTGCTGGCAGTCTGGATAGCTTTGAGCGGTCGGCTTGCCCGGTCTACTGCGTTTAGCAGTACCTCAATCCTGACGTTATTGCTCATGGTGGTGTCCGCTTCGCTGCAGCGCCTTTTCGCGCCATGTGATGAGCTCGGTCACGCTCAGGGAATTCAGCTCTGATGGCGGCCAGTGAAATATCACCGCGATATCCGCCATCAGGTCATCGACCGAAAGGTTATCGGGGAATGTCAGCGAGCCGAAGATGGTGACAAAAAACCGACCACCTTACCGGCGAACAAAATCAGGTCTGACGCTTCCAGACGCATGACCTCATGCTCGGTGAGTGCCGGGTACGTCATACGCGGCAGCACCTTAATCAGCGCGTCAACGTCTGAGTTTGCCAGCGACGCCAGACTCACGCCGCGCAGGGTTCCCGCGTTGGGTCTGGTGACGGTCACCTGCTCGATTTTCTGCTCACCGCGCATGACGGGGTTATCGAGGATCACAATGTTTGAGTTTTCGGTTTCGGTGGTGGCGGTTTCGTTGATGTTTTCCATGATGTTGCTCTCTTTGAATGTGAGTAAGTGACCGGCCAGCCTGGCTGACCGGTTAACGGGTTACAGGCCAATCGCCCGGCGGTGCTCAGCGAGACGGTCGACGCCGTCGACTTTCATCACCATGTTGACGACGTCAATCTCGATGACCTCTTTGCCGTCGATCGTGAGCTGGTAGTACGAGCACTCGGTCGCGATTTTGGTCGTGCCGCTTTCGCCCTGTTTGTTCTCGCCGCCGTCGTACTCCTTGTGACGGCCACGCATGACCACCTCAACGGCGGAAATTTCGCCGGTGTCATCGCGCTGGAAAGAGCCTGTGAAGCGCAGCGGCACGCTGTCGGCACCCGGTGACGCGTACTGCGCCCACAGCGCGACGTCAGGCAGACCGCCGAGAGTCCACTCAAGCGACAGCGCGTCGTCATCGAGGCCGAGGTCAATCGAGACCGAGCCCGGCATCCCGCCGCCACGGTATTTCTCAAGCTTACGGGTCAGCTTTGGCAGGGTGACGGATTCAACGACGCCCATGTAGCTGAGACCGTCGTTAAACATGTTCAGGTATTTCAGTTTGCGTGGTAACGCCATGTTCTGAGCTCCTTAGCTGTTTACCGAGTCTGACAGGTCTGCCAGATAGGTATCGGTGATGCGCTGGCGCAGGGTCAGGTTTTCCAGCGGCGGAACGGGGGTGTAGTCGTAATCGATATACAGCTTCCCGGCTTTCAGGGTTTCCACGGTGTTTGACTCCGGGTCGTACCAGCATGAGCCGTCAACGATATAGCCGTTGTTTTTCAGCTCGCGGAATTTGGCATTGATACCGGCGACGATGTCGCGGATGAGCGTTGCGGAAACGGGTTTATCCATCGCCCACGCGTGCGCCTCCGCCATCGTGTCGGCCAGCACCTGCGCCGTGCGGGTGTAGTTTTCAAACACGAATAACGGATCGTCCGAGCAGGTGCGGTTACCCCAGAATTTAAAGCCGTCGTTGCGGATGAGCGTTGTCACCCCGGCCTGATTCAGCAGGTTGGCGTCGGTAGCCTGCTCCTGCAAATCCCATGACACCGAGGCACTAACGCCGGTGACGCCATTCACGCCAACGTTAGACAGCGTTTTGTGCCAGCCGATTGTCTGGTCGATTCTGGCGCGCAGGCCGAGCGCGCGGGCGGTCGCCCATGCGGTCTGGGTTCCGTTTGTCGTGGTGTCCCACGCCAGAAAATCAGGGTGAATGACCATCAGCTCGCGCTGGCTGAAGTTCTCCCGATAGGCGATCGCCTCGGAAATGGTCTTGCAGCCCCACGCGCTCACATAGCCGAACGCGCGCAGGCTCTGGCAGGTTGACGCGAGCGCGGTCGCCACTTCCTGAGAATCCAGCCCCGGCACGCCGAGAATGCGCGGCTTAACGCCGGTGACGGTTTTCGCCGTTAACAGCGCTTTCAGCCCGGTGTATTTGCCGTTTTCGTCGGTCGTGCCGATGATGTTGGAAATGGTTTCTTTCTGCGCCGCTTCCGGGTCTTCCGGGTCTTCGGTGCCTTCGGGAACGCGCACCACCACAATGACCGGCTTGCACTGGTCGGCAATGGCCTGCAGGGATTTTGCCAGCGTGCCTTTTTTACCGGCTTTCCCGATCGCCGTTTGCACGCTGGTAATCAGTACCGGCTCGTTTAAGGGGAATGTCTTTGCGTCAGCATCGCTGGCCGTGCAGACCATGCCGATGATGGCCGTCGAGACGGTGGAAATGGTGCGCGTGCCATCGTTAATCTCGATGACCTCGACGCCGTGATGATAGTCGCCCATCTGTTTAACTCCGTGGTTAAGGGGTGCGACTATTTTCTGTTGTGTGTGGGGAGCGAGAAACGTAACACCGTTGGAATGGGGACAGCACAACGGACAGTTAGCAGTTGAGGCGGCGGGGAAAGGTGATTGATCGTTTTGAACGAGCAATCATGAGTAATTGATCGCTGATAACCATTATCAATGAGTGGATATTATCGCTATCGTTGCGCCATTAGCGAGGTGACAACGATGACGATTTTACTCTGGATAACAGGCGGTCTGACAGCATGGGGGATTTTCGGTTTTTGCTGGCTCAAATTCTTTGCCGGTGATGAAACCGAAAAAGACTATGAAGAATGCCCCTACGATTAAACCCGCTTAACGCGGGTTTTTTATTATCGGGTTGCCGGTGGCTCAGGCCAGACAATTTTAGCGGCATCACTGACAGTAATCCGGTTCAGGCTGACCCTGTATTTTTTCCACTCATTTAACAGCGCCCTCTCTTCGTCAGTTTCAATCCCTAAATCTGACGCATCCTGCAGGGGTGCCATCGCGATTTTGGCCTCCTCGAGGAGCTCCTTCCTTTTTTGCTCGGCAAGCTCGGCCGCATCAGGACGAATATCGGTAAATACCCCATTCTGAAACGTGTAGTTTCCAATGACATTTTCGGGGATGCTTTCGGGGTCAACCTCATAAACGCTTCGCCCCTCCATCATTCCCATAAGGGTGACATCGGTCTCGCAGGCAATCACAATCCCTGCGGCATCGGTGGCAATTGCGCCTTTCCAGTCGCGCAGGGTTTCGTACCAGTCGCGCCCGTGGATATCCTGAAAATAAAGCCCCGTGCGCATGACGCCGTTAATTTCGACATGTTCATATTTATAAATTACAGGATTGATGAAAGTATCCATAATTAATCCCCGACATTAATCCAGCTATTAGCCTGTTTATTGAAATACTGCATCTGGCGATAATAGACGCCCAGCTTTCGCCCGTCGCTTCGGCCTTCCATCGTAATACCTGTAACAGTGCACCCGGCTGGTGATTCCCAGTTGCCGAAAAATACGTCTGTCGGGTTCTGTAGTTGCTGCCCGCCGCGCCTGATGCCGTTAACCATGCCAAAATTAGCTATAGTCCAGGAAGGTGTCGCAAAGCTCCCAATTGCCCAATTTGTCGTAGCCAGACGGATCAGATTCCCGGTAGATTCCTGACGCATATAAGGGGCTGAGGAGTTGTCGGCTTCAAGCCCTACGTAAGTAATACAGTCTCTAAGTGCATATTGTTTAGGCGGGTTATTTGATGAATAGACCCGCACGTTAGGAGTATCAAAAACCCCAGCGCCAGCTACTACTTTGTCACCTGCCTGAAATGCACCGGAAGATATTAAATTACCATCTTTATCTATTTTTAAGCGCGTATACCCGTTGTGCTGAAATACTAAACCGTTTGTGCCGCTACTATCGTCACGGGTGATGCCGACTGTAAATTTATGACCGTACCAGTTAAATTCAACACCTGACACAACCCCGCCTTCTCCAGCCTGTACATTATAAAGAGCAGACATATTTGATTCTGTTGGTATGGTTTCGACTCTTCCGAGTCCGAAGGTGGCGTTATAATTACCACCATTTACAGCAACCGCACCAATATCCGAAGGGGCGGGTTTGTTTGCAGTGTCATACTGCTTTGCCCATGGCGTCCATGTACCATTATAATAAATACGGATATATGAGCGTGAATCGGCATATATCCGGTATATCTGCGTAACACCTGCATGTTTGTATACTTCAAGCGACCCGGCCACCGTTTCGGGATAATTAGCTCCAGCTTGCGCCTGCGAATTGGATGACTGGTAATATAGCCCCGGTGTAGTAAAGCTATTCAGATCGGCAGCATTTCCAATCAGCACGGCCTGACCGTTAAAAATGTCCTGAGAAGTGATATTGATATCTTCTGCCAGCGCTCGCCCGTTAACCTTCCGCCCTGACGGCACGCGGCCATTTGCATTGTCATTCGCCGCCTTGACCGCTTTCGGTGTGGCGGC
>NZ_JADCKW010000022.1:28401-64723 GCF_014982155.1 Enterobacter cloacae complex sp. P16RS2
GCGTCCTGAGCCGTATATTTACCGTTAGCAAGGTCATACGCCGTCTTAACCGCTTTCGGCGTCGCGGCGAGCGTCTCAGACGTGCTGTCGGTCGCACTGCTTAGCTGCGTGAAACCCTTTTCGGTGAGCGTGGCGTCAGGATGACGGCGGGATTTCTCATGCTCTGCGAGCTTATCGTCGACATAGTCCTGCGTTGCCATCACCGTTGAGGTGTCAATCGTCAGCTCGACCGATTCGATGTCACTTACCATGATGACCATACGCACGGCCTGCGCGCGGCCTGACCCCTCGGCCAGTTCCGGCTTGTAGCTTTCCGCCATGTTGCCGACGGCAATCAGCGTGCCGGTGTCGTCATAGAGCCCCATTTCGCGCATCCAGAAACCGCCGGTTTCAGGCGGGATGAGCAGCTCCGCGATCACATAGTTTTGATTCTTGTTGTCCTGGCTGATTTTGTTCAGCGTATGGCGCCAGACTTCATTGACGAGCTTTGTCTGGCTGGCATCAGGCACCGGCAATGTGCCGCCACCGTCACCGATGGCCATCGCCGTAAAATTCACTTTTTTCCCGTTCGGGACGGTCGCTGCAGCAAGCTTAATCGCACCGGCTTTGGTGATGACCGTTTTATATTTTACTGTCATGGTGTTCTCACTTATCCGGGTAAACCGTGATGATGTCGCCGTCATACGTCAGCGCGCCGGTGTAGAGATAGCCCGGCACATCCTGAATAATGTTGAGGCCGATAAGATGGCGGCTGGCTGGCTTTGCATCCGCAATGAGCCGCTCCATCTCGTAATACATTTCCTCGGTGATGCCGGTCTCTAACACACCGATATCGAGGCGAAACGTGCCGGGCGGGTCGTTCGTTTCCCACCACTCGGACACGTTAATCAGATAGCCGAGCGGCTCGACCACGCGACGCACCGCCCCAATCGTCCCTTTGTGAGCATGGATAAACCACGCCGCGCGGATCACATCCCGCTTTGTGGCCTCCGGCCAGCTCTCATCCCAGCGGTCAACGGAAAACGCCCACGCCAGCCACGGCAGCAGGTTTGCCGGGCAGTCGTCAGGACTCCAGAGGCGACGCAGCGGAACGGGGGTATTTTCAATCTCAGCGCAGGCGCGCGCCGCCGCCACCTCAAGCGGTGACGAGCCCACCGGCAGCAGGCGGGTATCATTCATCGTTGCCCCCGATCGTCACGCTGTACTCGCTGCACCATGACGCCTGCGTGTCATCAAGCACGATGTCGGCCACCGGTTCGGCCAGCTCGACGCGCTGCACGCCTTCGACGTGGAGCGCGGCATAAATCGCCGATTTGCGGATGTCTCGCCCGAGCCGATGCTGCGCGGTGATATACGCCTGCAGCTTTGTTTTTGCCGCACTCAGCACCGGCTCACTTTCGGGACCGGGGTAAAGGTAAAGCGATGCGGTGATTTTATAGTCGACAATGTTCGCCGACTGCACGGTCACGCGGTCAGCGACCGGCCTGACGTCTTCATCGTTCAGCGCGGTGCGCACGATGGCGAGCAGCTCGTCAGACGCCACGCCGTTATTTTCGCGTGACAGCACCGTGACCGTGACACACGCAGGCTCGGGGCTGATGACCGAAATATCGGCGACCCGCCCGTCAGCGCTGCGACCGTGAAACTGATAAGAGCCAGTAGAGCCTGCGGTACTCAGCCCCTCAAAAGCCTGCTGAATGCGCAGACGGTAGTCGGTGTCCGACTCCATCACGGCAGGCGTCGGCGGTAACGTCGTGTCGTCTGCAGGGGTGATGACAAGGCGCTCAACGTTGTAATTTCCGCCTATCTGGTCGAGGTCTGCGCCGGTGGCGTAGGCCAGCATGACCGCACGCGCGGCCTCGTTGACGCGCTGTCGCCAGATAACTTCCCGGTAGGCGTTTTCCTGCAGCAGCTTCACCAGCGGCTCGGACTCAAGCGACAGCGTGCGCGCGATCGCGTCCTGCTGGTCTTCCGGGTACAGCGAGACGAGCGTCGCCTTTCGCTCGCTCAGGATGGTTTCATAGTCCAGTTCCTCCACGACGTCAGGCGCGGCGAGCTGGTTAAGGTCAACAAATGCCATAGCGTTTAACTCAGTGGAATGGTGAGTGAAAAAGGCTGGCCGCCGGTTGAGCGGGTGCCGGTGATGTCGACATACAGCCCGCCGTCGGTCTCCGACCGTTCAAAGGTGATGCTCGAGAGATTTACGCGGGGCTCCCACTTCTGGATCGCGGAATAGCATGCGGCCATAATCTGCAGTCGCAGTGCCGGGGTCTGCGGCTGGTCAATCATCTGCGACAGAAGCGAGCCGTATTCACGGCGCATGACGCGCGAGCCAACCGGCGTGACCAGAATGTCGCGCACGCTTTGCCGGATATGCTCAACCTCAGAGATACTGAGGCCGGTCTGGCTGTTCATTCCCAGATAACGCACCGTCATTGCGTCCCCTTAGTCCAGCTTCCGCCGCTCTGTACGTTACCGTGCGCGTGGTTGTCCACCTGCACGCCGTTTGATTTCAGTGTCCCGCCGGTGTGCTCAATGTTCCCGCGCAAGGTGCCGCCTTTCTGCACTTCGAGCGTGCCGGTCATCAGCTTGTTGGTGCACACCACCTCCGGCGTATCGAGGGTGATACGGTTCGACGCTTTCACCAGCACCACCGGCACGGTGGCCGTAATGGACTCAGACGCGGTGACGTCGGCGGTTTTGATGCCTGACACGGTGAGCGCGCCGTTTTCGGGCTCATACTCGATAACCGCCCCGTCAGGAAAGGACACATGAAGCGCATCGGGGGAGGCAGACGGCGCGGGATGGTCATCCGAGAAAATGCCGGGCAGCACAAAAGCCGTATCGAGCTCGCCGCCGATCGCCAGTAAAAGCACCTGCTCGCCAACGGATGGAGCCCACCATACGCGCGAGCGACCGGCGCGGCAGGTCAGCCAGTTCAGCCAGGTGGTTTGCATGCCGCCGGTCTGGACACGACAAAGCCCCTCGTCGTGGTCGACGTCGGTCACGATGCCGGTGCGGATAAGGTTGCGGATCGCGCGTGCGATTTCCTGCAGAGAATTTAGATTATTCATGGGGAAAGGATGCCGCCGGGGGAGGCCAGCGGCAATGGAACGGTGTTTTGTGGTTGTTGTGACAACGCTCAGAGAGAGAGGTGTTTAATTATCAGCGTCTCGACGAGCTGTTTATCTTCCCGGCTGAATCCGAGTAGCTGGCGCGCCGCGTACTGCACGTCACGGCTGTGCGGGTTTGGCCTGTCTTTTAGCCCGAGCTGATGGACTTGCGCGATACGCTGCACTTTGCCGGTAAATTCAACCACCGCGCTGTTTTCGCGGCCAGTGGCTTTCATGTACCGGCTTGTGCGTAGCTTCTGGAACATCGCCCGCTTAATCCGCCCGGTCTTAGCCCTGAGCGGCTGACGCTTTCGCGCCTGATACGGCGAGCCGTCCGGGGCTTTCTGCAGCTTGATACGTTGCTGTTGCGACTTGCGCAGCTCCTTTGCTATCTCTCCGGCCAGCTTACGGCGTGCAGCCGGTGACAGGGCAGCAATCAGACCATTGAGCCGGTCATCAAAGGGCTTAAATTCACTCATCCCATTTGCTCACCAGTTCGCCGTTGATATAAAGCTCTTTAGGCCGGGTGACGGGCTCCGGCAGCGGCGGCTCAGGGGCATAGCTTACGTGCAGCGCGCCGTTTTCCTCTTTGATTAGGGTACGCTCGGTGAGCTGCAGGCTGATACTGATATCGACGCTGTCCCCGTCGTTCAAATCCATCTGGAAACGGTAGCCCTTTTTGCGCCCGTCATCGAGCGTGCAGATATCCGGCTGGTTTTCCCTGAGCCATGCGGCCACCGGCACGAAAATCAGGTCAGGGTCGCCGACAAAGTCACACACGATCACATTCAGGGTATAAATTTTCTCGTGCGACAGCGAGGCCGCGAGACGCGCATCGATATTCCCCTCATCGGCAAAGATGCGCATCATTTCGGGGTTTGTTTCAAGCTGCGGAACGGCTTTAATCAGCGCTTCGCGCAGGCTGCGTGCTTTCTTCATCGAGTTTATCCTGACAGTCTTTGACGGTTTCAACCTGCAGCGCGCAGGCGGCGAGCGCGTGCTCAAGCCTGCGAATGTCTGCGCTCAGGTCGCCATTAGTGGCCGGGTCGCTTCCCGGCATCGGGCAATAGCTCACCTTCGGGCAGGCGCTGTAAACAATGACCGGCGGAGGCGCAGGCGGCGCGGGTGTGCAGCCGACGCACAACATCAGGCAGCTCAGCGCTGTACCAGCGGCGTAACGTTTCATTCTCATTTATCAACCTCGTAATGGTTTGTTCCCGCCGCACGGCCATTGCACCGGCGGCCAGCAGTTCGCCGCGTAAACTGACCTGTGCGGTTTCATTTCGCCTGGCAATTCCCTGCGAAACGGAAAGCTGATTTTTCAGCATTCCGATCGCGGTTTTTTGTTCCGTGGCGACCCTGTTCGCCCGTTCAAACGAGCGCGTCAGGTTGCCGTTTTCATGACGCTGCCAGAGAACAACCGCAATAAGCGCGGCCAGTAAAAACAACATCAGTTTCATTGAATCCCCCTGAGGCAGTAGGCACGCTCGCGCGCGCGGCGGTTTTCCAGCCCCTTGTTAATTTCGCCGTTCACGTAAACCCAGCGGGTGAGCTGGTCGCACGCCTGCGGCCACTGCTGGCGTTTGATAAACGAGATCAGCGTCGACCGGCAGGCCGCGCCGGTTCCCACGTTGAATGCGAAGCTGACCAGCGCGTCGTAAACCTGCTGCGGCATTTTCACCGGCGCGCAGACCGCCAGACGTTTCTCGACGTTCAGCACATCCGCGACGAGATTCGCCGCCGCCTGCCGCTCGGTGATTTCCCCCTTTGGCACGACGCCTGCAGTGTGGCCGATGCCCGACGTCCACACTCCCGCGCTGCACTGGTAAGGCGTCAGGCGACAGCCTTCGAGGTCGGCAATCAGCGCCAGCCCCCCGGGCGAGGTGTTAAGCAGACGAAAGTCAGGCATCAGTGCTGCCAGCGCCAGCACGGCGGCCACACTGCATTTTTTAACGATTGATTTCACGAATAGCCCCTTTATCGAGTCCGAGCGATGTCAGATAGAGGTACGTCTTGCGCTTAAACCAGTAGTTCGTCAGCGCGGTAAAAATGGCGCATCCGCCGCCCACGTAAAGCGCCATTTTTTCGGGCGACATTGCCCCGACATACGCCAGCCCCACGGCCAGCCAGTAGGCGATAAACGTGGTGATTTTTTCCATACTCAGTCCCATAGATTCACCGTTTCGGTTCTGGCCGCGCTCTCGGTCTCGGGCAGCTCAACTGCCGTGCCGTGCGGCAGGATCACACCGAGCTCAGACAGGCCGGGATTAGCCTCTAAGACGGTTTCGACCACGCCCTCAGTGCGCCCGTAGTACCGGGTGCAAATCGCGTCGAGGGTGTCGCCCTGCAGCGCATACGCTTTCATCAGATTTGCCCCACGATGCAGCGCGCTTTGTCCTGGATGCGCGCCACAGACCAGCGCATATCCCGCCACATTTCATCGATAGTGCTGTCGATGCTGTCAGCCTTTTTGTCGCCTTTGGCGGTCGCATCCACGCCGCGAAAACGCTCATAAAGCGTGGCCGTCGTCATCGAACACACGGCGTTGAAGTAGTGGAAAACGCGCACGCTCTCGCCGTCGAGCTCGTCGGTCGGGACATCCGCCAGCGTGGCGTAACCGGCATCGAGCTGACTTTCGCGCCAGTCGCTCAGCTCCGCGTTAGTCTCCGCAATGGCGGTCTTAATCGCCCGGCGCAGGCGAACGGGGGAAACGGTCTGCTCTAAACGCATTTCCTCGCGCACGCGCTTCGGATCAACGTCAGGAAAAAACGGGGTGTTTTTGATTACCGGCTCGCTCACGCCCGGCGGCGGTATCACCACGCCCGGCACATCC
The DNA here is from genome assembly GCF_014982155.1 of Enterobacter cloacae complex sp. P16RS2. Classification (NCBI taxonomy): domain Bacteria; kingdom Pseudomonadati; phylum Pseudomonadota; class Gammaproteobacteria; order Enterobacterales; family Enterobacteriaceae; genus Enterobacter; species Enterobacter cloacae complex sp. P16RS2. The sequence goes on from NZ_JADCKW010000022.1 coordinate 34,348, forward strand.
TGCGGCTCTTTTTTTGGCTCAATAATCAGTGTCGTCATGACAACCTCGGGTAATGGGTGGGCGGTGGACGCCGGTCTCAGTCAGGGCAATAGATACCCGCATTGACCGGCGTGCCGCCCGGCTCGGGGAGCGCTCGTTTAACCTGCGGCTTTTGCCGCCTTTGGTGGACGCCCGCGCCGTGCCGCCGGTTTGGCGGCAGGCTTGCGCGTGCGCGGTTTAGTCGTTTTCTCTGCTGGTTCGGGTTTTGGCCTGAGCTGACGCTCTAACTGCTCGATATCCTTTTTCACCCCGATAGTGCTTTCTAACTGGATCGCACGCTGCAGGTGCGCCAGCGCCTCCGGCAGTTGCTCCGCATCACGTAGCACGTAGCCGGTGATTTTGTGCAGCTTCGCACGCACGATATCGGGCATATCCGCGCGCTCGGTCAGCGCGATAGTGTCGAGCAGGTTCGCCAGATTGACCGGCTGTTTTGCCGTCAGCAGGCGCTGCGCGGCCAGTGCCACTTCTTCTGCCAGCAGGCACGGCGTCGGACGGCGACCGACCGGCATGGTGAGGCCGTAGGTCATGGCGTAACGGGCGATTTCCAGCGCCCCGGCGATATCATCAGCATCGAGACGCCAGAGCATCACCGTCATGACAATGTCATCCTGTGCGCCTTTGCCGTTTTCTAGGACGCCAGCGACCCACGGCAGGTAGAACGGCAGCAGCTCGCGCTTTTTCGCGGCTTTGCGCTCTTTGGAGCTGATTTGTTTCAGCGTGCGGTTGTCTGCGGCCAGCTTAACGAGCATCTGCTCATAGGCAGTTGCATTGCGCAGCGGGACGGCAGCCCGCTGCGCTGTTTCTGAGGCCGAGACCCGCATCATGTGACGCGCTGCGGGACTCGTCATGGCTTACTCTCCGCTTTCCGGTGCTGCAGGTGCGGTGAAGTCACCGAGCTTGATGTTTTCAATCAGGCAACCGGCGGCGTAAGCCTCGACCACATAGTCAACATTCATTGACTCGTAGTTTTCTACGCGGTCTTTCTTCGGGTTTTCGATGATGCTGCGGCGGTGCGCGTCATCCATGAAGTAGACAGACAGGTTGTCGAGACGCGTCACCATCAGCGCATCTGCCGGGAAGTAAGGCACGCGCACGGCTGGCAGGTTGCCGATTCGCTTCTGGCTGATGATGATGTCAGCGGCCAGCGACTCGGTGTTTGCCTGCTCTTTGTTGACGATCGGGAAATATTTATCCGCCATCAGCTTACGGCCGGTAATAACAACCAGTTCCGGGTCATCCTGATAAATCTCGTCAATCAGGTTGCCGGTGGCATCCATGACCAGCGCGTCGAGGTTCGCATAGTCGCCGTTTTTCCCCACTCGGATCACGTCTGAAATGACCTTGCCGTCCTCGTCGGTGATTTTGGACATCACGCGCGCTGACGCTTCATTGCGGTACTTCTGCAGCCACCCCACGGCCACGTCCTGCAGCATCGGATTCTTTTTGCGGTCGGACGTCGCCGCGCGCTCGATGCCGTTAAAACCGGCCATGATGAAATCGAGGGACTGACGTTTGATGATGGCGTCACGGATACGGGTCTGGAAGTCCTGGAATCGCGCCCACAGGTCGAGCTGTTTGTAGCGGATATGGAAGTCAAAGTTAATCTGGTCGCACTCGTATTTATTGGACTCCAGCGCGGTAAAGTCAGCGGTCTTACGCTCATCATCACCGGCGGTGTCGGCGGTGCTCGCAATCGTACCGTTAACGCCCACCCCGACTTTTTCGCCTTTCAGCTCGTCGACCGGCACAATGTTGATTTTGGTCAGAAATGCGGATGACATCTGCAGGGTGGTCATCAGGGTTTGCGTGACCGACGGCTCGACGGTGAATTTCTTCGCCACGTCATCGGTGGAAATACCGTTCAGCTCCGCGACGCGGGACAGGTAGGCATTAAATTTGAAGCGGGTATCTTTACGCATGGTTTTTCCTGTTCGGGTAAAAGAGTTCTGGCCGGGCAGCACGCCCGGCGCGTTATCAGCAGTTGGTCAGCAGTTCGTCGCCGGTACCGCCTTTTGAAAGCTCGCGGCGCGGCTGGCGCTGGCTTTCGGTGTTATCGAGGGAGCTTTTGAGGTCGTTAAACGCCTGCGCGCTTTCTTCCGCCTTGCTGGTCACGTCCTGCTTAAGCTGCGCCAGTTCGGTCTCCAGCTCGGTGACGCGCTGGTCGGTGGCGCTGAGGTTGGTCTGCACCAGCTCGGTGACGGTGGTCACGGCCTCATGCACATCTGCGAGACGCGCGTCATCGCTGGCCTGTTTGCGGCTGAAAATGGCTTTCACCTTATCGGCCAGGCTGTTGAGCACCGTGTCGGGAACGTCTTCAAATTCCAGCTCGGCCAGTGTGGCGACGGAAAAGACGTTCTCAGGGTTGGCCTTAAAGCGCTGCAGCGGATTGTGTTTCGCGTTGCGACAGAATTCGAGGTACTCGGTTCCGAGGCTTGCCGGGTCATCTGTAATCGCGAGGCCGACGAGGTAGCATTTGCCGGTATTGGCAAAATTCGGCTGAATCTCCATTGAGGTGTAGACCTTCTGACCGGCTTTATTCAGCGCGATAAGGTCATCGGTCGGGGAAATTTTGGAAAACAACGCCCACTTGCCGTTAAGCGCAGAATCGTCGTTAATTTGCTCGGCTTTCAGCTCGGCCACATCACCATAACGCTTGAAAACGCTATCGGGCAGCAGACCGCGAATGTGCTCGAGATTGATGCGGCAACCGTAGACACGCGGGTCATAGGTTTCGGCCATTTCCCGAATATCGTTACCACTGAGAATACGCCCGTCGCAGGTGTCACCCTCGACGCCGATGCGAAAGAACTTTGAGACTTTTTTTGCCATTGTTCAGGTGTCCTGATGTTGGGTTTTTTGGTCGGGTTTAGTTTCCCGACTCTGACCCGTATCAGCCACCGCTTGCGCTCCTGTTAGATCTGATACAACAGGCACTTAGCGCGAATAACACCCCATTTCCTTAGCCTTGCCACGTAATACCAAAAACGAGGCAAGCATGACCATTTCAACTGACCTTTCACTGCTCAATGACCCGCGACGACAGGCGCGCCTGTTGTACTGGCAGGGGTTCGCCGTCCCGCAAATCTGCGAGATGCTGCAGCTCAAGCGCCCGACCGTGCAGAGCTGGAAACAGCGCGATGGATGGGAAGAAACCGCGCCGATTAACCGCGTGGAATCGACGTTAGAGGCGCGGCTTATCCAGCTCTACGCAAAGCCAGACCTGACCGCGCATGACTTCAAAGTCGCTGATTTTCTGTCGCGCCAGATGGAGCGGCTCGCGCGCGTTAACCGCTACGGCCAGACCGGAAACGAGGTGGATTTAAACCCCAATATCGCCAGCCGCAACAAAGGCGATCGCAAAAAGCCGAAACGTAATTATTTCAGCGAGGAGGCAATCGAAAAGCTGGAAGAGATTTTCTTCGACCAGTCGTTTGACTATCAGCTCCGCTGGCATAAAGCGGGGTTAGAGCACCGCATCCGCCACATCCTGAAATCGCGACAGATTGGCGCGACGTTCTATTTTGCGCGCGAGTCCCTCCTGCGCGCGCTTAAGACCGGGCAAAACCAGATATTTTTGTCGGCCAGTAAGACGCAGGCTTACGTTTTCCGTAAGTACATCATCGCCTTTGCCCGTCTGGTTGACGTCGACCTGTCAGGCGACCCGATCGTCATCGGCAACAATGGTGCTGAGCTGATTTTTCTCGGGACTAATTCCAACACCGCGCAGAGCCACAACGGCGACCTGTATGTCGACGAAATTTTCTGGATCCCCAATTTTCAGAAGCTGCGCAAAGTCGCCTCGGGCATGGCCTCGCAGTCGCACCTGCGCACCACCTATTTTTCGACCCCGTCGACGCTGGCGCACGGCGCGTACCCGTTCTGGTCTGGCGAGCTGTTTAACCGTGGCCGCAGCAACCGCGACGAACGTGTCGACATCGATATCAGTCATCAGGCGCTTGCCGGTGGCATGCTGTGCGGTGACGGCCAGTGGCGGCAGATTGTCACCATTGAGGACGCGCTCGCCGGTGGCTGCACTCTGTTTAACCTCGACCAGCTTAAGCAGGAAAACAGCGCGGATGACTTCCGTAACCTGTTTATGTGCGAGTTCGTCGACGACAAGGCGTCGGTATTCCCGTTCGAGGAGCTGCAGCGCTGCATGGTCGATGCGATGGAAGAATGGGAGGACTTCGAGCCGTTCGCCGACCGTCCGTTTAACTGGCGCCCGGTCTGGATTGGCTATGACCCGTCACACACCGGCGACAGCGCCGGGTGCGCGGTACTGGCTCCGCCGCTGGTTGCCGGTGGCAAGTTCCGCATCCTTGAGCGTCACCAGTGGAAAGGCATGGACTTTGCCGCGCAGGCCGAGGCCATCCGGGCGCTGACCGAGAAATACACCGTCGACTATATCGGCATTGATGCGACCGGCATCGGACAGGGTGTTTACCAGCTCGTGCGCTCATTCTTCCCCGCGGCACGCGCCATCCGCTACACGCCGGAAATGAAAACCGCAATGGTGCTCAAAGCAAAAGACACCATCAGGCGCGGGTGTCTGGAATATGACGCCGGTGCGACCGACATCACGCAGTCATTTATGGCTATCCGCAAAACCATGACCAGCAGCGGCCGCAGCGCCACCTATGAAGCCAGCCGCAGCGAGGAAGCCAGCCACGCGGATATCGCGTGGGCGACTATGCACGCCCTGTTAAACGAGCCGCTTTCCGCCGGTAGCGGTATGCAATCAAGTTCAATTCTGGATATTAACTAAGATGAAAAAACGCCAAAAGAAACAGCCTAAACAGACCAACATGACCGCCAGCGCGCCGCAGAAAATGGAGGCGTTCACCTTTGGCGAGCCGTCGCCCGTTCTCGATCGCCGCGACATCCTCGACTATGTCGAATGCATCAACAACGGCAAATGGTACGAGCCGCCGGTCAACTTCTCGGGACTGGCAAAAAGCCTGCGCGCCGCCGTACACCACAGCTCCCCGATTTACGTCAAGCGCAACATTCTGACCAGCACCTTTATCCCGCACCCGTTGCTGTCGCGTCAGGACTTTAGCCGCCTTGTGCTCGATTATCTGGTGTTTGCCAACGGCTATCTCGAAAAGCGCATGAGCGTGACAGGCCAGCTCTTTAAACTGGAAACCTCCCCGGCCAAATACACCCGCCGTGGTGTCGAGGATGGCGTTTACTGGTACGTCTCGAGCTTTACCAACCCGCACCAGTTCGCCCCCGGTTCGGTGTTTCACCTACTTGAGCCCGATATCAATCAGGAGCTCTACGGGATGCCGGAATACCTTAGCGCGCTCAATTCCGCCTGGCTGAATGAATCCGCCACGCTGTTTCGTCGCAAGTATTACCAGAACGGCGCGCACGCGGGCTACATCATGTACGTGACCGACGCGGCGCAAAGCAGCACCGACGTTGAGGCGCTGCGATCCGCGATGCGCGACTCGAAAGGGCTCGGGAATTTCAAAAACCTGTTTTTCTACGCCCCGAACGGGAAACCGGACGGCATTAAGATCGTGCCGCTGAGTGAAGTCGCCACGAAGGATGATTTTTTTAACATCAAGAAGGTGAGCGCCGCTGACCTGCTCGATGCGCACCGCGTGCCGTTCCAGCTCATGGGCGGCAAGCCTGAAAATATCGGCTCGATGGGCGATATCGAGAAGGTGGCGCGGGTATTTGTGCGTAACGAGCTGACGCCGCTGCAGGAGCGTTTCAAAGAGATAAACGACTGGCTCGGAATGGAGGTGATCCGCTTTAAGGATTACAACATCGAGACCGAGTAGACCCGCATAAAATGCCGCCTCCGGGCGGCACATCCTCAGAGCTCACCAGACGCCGCACACGCCACGCAACCCCGCCACCGCCTCACGATTCGACCTCATCACTCAGCGCGCCACCACGACGCGCACAGACGCGCAAAATAAATCCTGTCACCACGTCTGGCGCGCAGTGCTATCCCCGCCTCGCCTGCGCGCTTAACGGGTCGCTTTTAATGCAGGTGCATCAGGAGCCCCGAGCCGCGCCAGCGCTGGCGCTGGCTGGCAAACGCTGGAATCAAAAACGAATGCAAACTCATGCACCTGATGCATGCGCCACTAAAACAGCGAAAAATTCGGGTCAAATTCCTCGCTTTTTGCCTCGACTTTTTTCATTGAGGCCAGAAAATCCATACCATCACTTAGCGACACCGGTCGCTCGTACTCAATCATAAAAACGCCGTCATAAGTACGCCCCAGCCAGTACCCGCCGCCGCAATCTTTAGGCCGCTGGAAGAACACCCACCCTCCGGGGCGGTAATACTCTAAGGTCTCACCCCGATAGACCACCTGAAAACCCAAGTCATGACCCGCCATAACCCCTCCAGAAATGCTAACGCCTCGCAGGGCTCGTTGTTCAACGCCACCGGCACCGAAAGCAAGTTTCAGCACCGGCGGAGTTTGTTAATGCAGCCAGCTATCGTCCTCCCATACCTGCTGCATGATTTCCATTACTCGTTTTTTATCTTCGTCCAGTTTCAACCCGCTTAGCTCAACACCATTCGCAGAACCTTTGCGAAAGCGGATCGCAGTCTTTGGGTAAATAGATTGAAGATTGCGGTACAACTCAGCCTCAAGTGCATCCAACGTCGTTTGGCTAATTTTTTGCTCTTTATCCAGCGTGATATTGATTCTCATAAACTATTCAGCCTTATAAAAAATATCATCTTCGGTTTCGTTATTTTCGCTGTTTGCAAGATCCGCAATGAGAGTGAGAGCGAGTTTTAAGTCTGTTGGTTTGCAGTTTGCAATCAGAGATACCTCGGCAATAAATTGCACGCACGCCCACTTTTGTTGAGTTCGGCTGAAATGTTCGCCAACCATGAAATCCCTCCCATAGAGTTTTTACTGTATTTTTGTACAGTATCACGTATTAGCAAAAGATGGGAAGAGAAAAAAAACGTTAGAGTTATGTATGTGCATGATAAGGATGAATATTACCTATCAATTTTTGTTGTCGCTTCGGCTAAAGTCGCAACGCGACTTAGAATCCGTCTGGCTTGAGACTGTTGTGACGGTGCTGCGGAAAATACCTCTCCTTTAGCCGTTCCACGCAACCATTTACCGTTAAAGCAACTCTTACCACCTGACATAAGGTGCAGGGCTTCGCCCCGGCTGATGGTGATGCCGGTTGTGAGATGTATCTCGTCGATAGTTTTCGCTATAGCTGCGTTTTGCTCATCCGTTCCGTGGATGAATTTTCGCCGTGTTGCTGGCTTTTGCTTCCTGAGTCGGTTGGTCAATTCTCGTCTTTCACGCCGACTCAGTGGTTTTGTTAAATCCAGTATCGGTGGATCGCTTTCGCTCCCCGTACAGTTATTGACAGAACTCCGAGAGGGCGCAGGAGCGCCCTTAACGTCAACGGCCAAATCAACGGCACGCTTCGGCACAATTTTCCACTGCGTTAACCGGGTTAAAATCGGGGTGCCAGTGCCGAGAGCAGAGTCGTAGACGCCACGAATGCACACGGTTTCCTCACCGTACTGGTTAAACTCGGGGCGCGGCTCATACAGCGTGCGCACCTGTAAATCATCGCGACGGACAAACGGGCCACCCTGCGCATTAACGTAACCAGCCCAATCACCGGCGTCGGCGGCATCATGGACGGCAGCAAACTCAACACTCAGACCGTGCGCAGTCTCTGTATCAGCGAGACGACGCAACTCACGGTAGACCGTCACCGGCGCACCGCCGATAAACTGAAACTGACGGATGTGCCAGCGCGCCGCCCATGCTGAAACGGCGGGCGCTGTCTCTTTCAGCAGCTCACCGCTTTCGTCATCGGTTTCACCATCGAGAGCATAGCCATCGATATTTTTTGAAATGTATTTAGCAACATAGCCGGTAGCGCTGCCCTTTTCCTGGTCAATGGCCTCGGCATGAAAGCGCGCTTTTTTGGCTTTATCGCTTCTCAGTTCGTGGTGGTCTTCCTCCCACGCATAATCACGGATGATAAGGCGCACGCGCTCGACGTCCTCCGGCAACATAAACATAAGCATGTGCCAGTGCGGCGTTCCGTCGTGATGAGGCTCGGCAACACGTATGCCGAAAATGCGGATTTCTTCCCGGTGCAGCTTGGCGCGTATGCGCGCCCAAAGGCCGGTTAGATAGCTCTGCGTGTCCGATGGGCTGGCACCATTCCATTTGCTGTTACGGTATCCCGCTTTAGTCGTGGCGTGATATTTAGACGGTGCAGTCAGGGTATAAAACTCCCCGACATAACCAAGTTCATTGCAGATATTTTCAAACCCACGGATGCGGGTCATCAGTTCGCAGCGGCGTATCGCAGGATTAGCGACCGAACCGTCGTATTTTTCAATCAGGCTGATGCGGTTGCCGTCTTCGTCTTCGAGATCCAGACCTTTGAGAAACTCACGCGTGCGGCGCTTCTGCTCGCGCCAGTCTGTCACGCAGTTTCTACTCGCGTAGGCGTGCTTTTTCTTGCTGACGTTGCCGACTGCAATTTGGAGGTGTTCGCGCCATGCCGACGCGACACGACGCAGACGATTTCGCCACCATGACTCAGTAAACATACGGATTACTGCGGGGGCTATATCATCTTTGTTGAAGTATTTATTTGCCACGCGCTCCCAATGGGGAGGGGTGATATTGAATTGCAGAGAAATAAAACCAGCGTGCATGTACCAGGTGTATAGCGTTTTGAGCTCACCAAAACCTGAGTCATCAATATTTGCCAGCTCAGAACGAATGAAGTTAGCAATGTCACCGGCCAGCAGGTCAACATCGGCGCGCGGCATATCAGGGAGACGGTTATATCTGGCGACAAGATTAACCATACGTGATGCCAGATATTGCATGAGTCGGGTATCAAAATGACCACCGAAAACGGCGGTTGATACATTGCTGTTGATACCCGCGCTCTCGTATTTTTTTGCGACCAGCTCAAGACGCGGCAATGCCTTTTTGCAGAAACTGATTAAAAAAGCATTGGCTCGTTGACTGCCCTGATTTTGTTCCAGCGCAGTAGCTGTGCGATAAACGTCAAAACGTACGCACTCGGGCTGTAGAGAAAGCACTTTTCTCGCATGCAGCAAAGCCGCGAACATACGGTCGCGGCGATACTGTTGGTCATAGGTAAGATATGGGCTGGCTATTGCCGACCGTGGAGCATTCCACGGATAAGCATAAGCAACCGTAGAACTATGCATCAGCGCTAGCCCCTTCAATGGCTGCTATGCATAGTTGCCCTACCCGCTCAATTTCTGCCGCCATAGCGTCAATGGCGGTAATGTCCGAGCCATGAATATGATGGTGTATCAGGCCGGAAATAAGCTGGTTAATCTTCGGATAATAGCCGATAGTGTCGAGCCATTCCTCGCCAGCTTTTTTACCGGACTTAACGACTTTCTTTTCATTCAGGATGAATTGATACTGGTCGCTGGTAATAACCCATTTGTCGCCTATTTCAATGCGGAGGCTCATTTTTTACCCCCTGCAATAGAACGGATTACACCCAGCGTCAGGTAGCAATCATAAAGCGCACGGTGCGGATTCCCGGCAATGCCTTCCGGCCACGCATCCAACGACGTAGCGGCCTCGGTGAGTTTCTTCCATTTGTATTTACGGCGTTTTGTATCCCACTCTCCGTTATATTCAGCATAGAGTTGCATAGCGCACTCGGGCATACCAAAATAATCGGGGTCAACGCGAGAGCCTGACGTTTGTTCTAACATTCTCGCGTCAAATTTCGCATTATAAGCAACCCAACCACGCGATATTAGCTCTAATACTTGAGGTAACGTTTCTTTCCAGCTCGGCGCATCCTCAACCATTTCATTAGTGATGCCATGAATCTCGGTAGCTTCTGCCGGAATATCTTTGGATGGTTTAATAAGGGTGTTAAGCAGAATAGCACCGGTACAGTCGATGATTGATATTTCAATTATTTCGGCTTCTCTGTCCAGCCCCGTAGTTTCGGTATCAACAATAACGATGTTTTTATTAATCCATCTGTTAGCAATCTCGCGTGGTGATTCCACTCGGTCAGAATGGTAAATAATACGGTCAGCCGTCGCCCAGCATGTGCGGATAGCCTCATCAGGATTAGCATCACTAAACTGGTCTTTATGAGATAAAAAACCGTTAAATATCGCCGCGAAAAATGCCTCTCTTTTATTCAGTTCCATATTAAACACCTCTGTAATGTTTTGATTTGAGTTCTTCGATTTGCTGGCAGGTCACGCAAAAGGCCACGCCCGGAATCGCAATGCGGCGAGCTTCCGGGATTGGTGCGTCACATTCTTCGCAGAGGAAACGAGAAGGCGCAGCGATACGACTACGTGCGTTGCTGATGTGGCGTTCGGGGTCTTCCTGCTCGCGCAGTTGTGCTAAATCCATTGCGTCGGCCATTAGTGCAGCTCCTGTGATTCATTCTCAAAGCGAGTGGCTTCACGGCGCAGCAGTTCGGCGGCTTCGGTACCGCTCATCCCCTCTTTGGTGATATGTATCGCCAGTGCCTCAAGACGGATTGAAACAGCGAGCGCGCGGTCTTTACGTTCTTCTTTTTTGGCATCGGTCAGCAATACGGCCAGCGCATCGCTATCTGTATTAAAACTACGGGTTACAGTATTACGCATAATTTATTCTCCTGATTTCGGGCAATAAGAAGCCCGGCGGGTTTACGCCATTAAATTTCTGTTTGGATTAATTCGGCATGGTTAGCCGTTTGGGAAATAAACTCACCACTACACGAAAATGATTCATCGCTGTAATAAGCGCCTTTTTCTCGTCAGTAGTCAGCTCACTTAATTCGAGCTCATGACGAGCCGCCGGGATTTTTGCCAGAAAGAAAATAGCGGCCAGCGCCCGATTATTCTCTTCAAATTGTGGGTCACGTTTATCGCGCATATCATCGACAAAACGTTCAACCTCTTTCCAGCTATCGCCCCAATATCTCGCGCGCAATTCAGCTATGTGATTGAGACCAGCCAGACGCTCGCCAGCCTTTAGCGGAACATTCGCGGAAACAGCTTCGATAGCCATGATTTCCCCTGTTTTTTGGTGGACAGGTCAGCCAGTAAATCAGCCTGTGAGCGGCTCGGGTGCCAGCGCTTGCCGTCCTTACCTGCGATCCAGCCGTGGCCGAAGTGCATGCTAGGACTTTGCTTAACGAGCAGAGACGCGAATGACGGTTCATTTTTCAGCATGAGCACCTCAAATCAGACCGAATGACGCGCCAATACCGCTCATGGTATCGACAACACTCGTCATTGCTGGATTGGTCTGCAAACGTGCATGCAGCGCCAGTGCCGACAAAGACAACATGCGAATACCGGAGTTAACGCTTTCAATCATGGTGTGCTTACGGGCCGAGGTCAGTCGCTCATCAGAGACCGCGCCGCTCGCCAGTTCTCCCAGCTCACGCATAGCACGCATGACGTAAGACTGCAGTTTGTCTTTCGCCAGTTCGTTGACCGGTACACATGGCAGGCAATGAATCTGAGCCAAAAAACCATCAACTAAGGCTGAGTCTTCGGTCAGGTCTGTCAGCAGCCATAACTCAGGTGGGGTGAGCTGGTGAGGCTGTTCCGGGTTGAGCTTGTTACGTAACGTCTGAACATTCATTCCCGCACGTTCGGCAAGCTTCGTCATGTTGTGACGTTGAGCGAAAGCACGACACGCATCGTCATAATGGGGATGTTTGGAAATCTGAAAATCAAACATGGTTAAGTTCCCTCTAACTTGCATAATCAAATTCAGTTAAGAGCGGTGCGCTGGTCGATGTAGCGACAATCAATCGCTTGTTGAGTCAGTTTGTCGCGCCATGCTTTTACGTTTACGAGGGTGCGGCTTCGTTTACCGGCTTCCTCTTTGTTGGAAAAGTCTTTGGTTGGAGCTTTAAGAAGAATGCCCTCATCAAGCCATTGCCAGACCAGACGCTCGCTAACGCCGCGAGTGGCGGCAAAGTCTTTCACTGTCATGGTGTCTGACATAGCAGAGCGAATCATTGTCTGCAGGGCTGGCAGCATTGCTGTAACGATGGCGTCAAACTGAGTCGGGTCTAACAGCACAGTTTGATTTTGTGAGTTTTGCGAGTCGTGCGTCGAGATTGATTTTGCATCTGACATATCGCATTATCTCCTGTTGATTGTAGTGAACTGCATTGATGTGCATCGTGGTTGATAAACGTCACTTTAGTTCGCGAAATTTAATTTTGCAATGGCAAAAATTAATTTTGGTGGCGAGACATGGCTAAATTTGGAGACGGGGCAGCACCAGCTATCGAAAGAATCCTTTCGGCTTATGGACTTAGCTCGCAAAAGGAGCTTGGGGAAAAACTTGGGATTTATGCCAATAACATAAGCAGTTGGCTTGCCAGAGATAGCGTGCCGGGCAATGTGTTTGTTGAGTGTGCTATCGAAACGGGCGCAGATATTGGATGGTTGGTAACGGGTGAACTTGCAAAAGCAAACTCCCCACGTGCGACCCTCAAGGGTAAGGAGCTGTATGAAGAGGTCATGGCTTCAGGTGGTAAACCTGTTCTGAGACGAATCCTTGATGCTTACGGTTTCTCTATGCAAAAAGAGCTTGGTGATCTACTCGGTATATCATCAGGAACGATTAGCACGTGGGTACGGCGTGATTTTTTCCCAGGCGATGTAGTTGTTACTTGTGCTCTTGATACCGGTGTTTCGCTGGAATGGTTAGCAACCGGCAAAGGGCAAATGCGCGCTAACAAGGAAGTGGCCATATCAAATTATTCAGTTAAAAAATCACGCCTTGAATCTGGCGAGCTTAAGGACGCTGGCGCATGGTATCCAGACCCCTCGATGATACCGCCTGACTCAGATGAATTGATTTTTGTTGAAGGTGTGGGCTCCTCTTGGCTTGTCGACCGTTCGGCTTCAAACATTAGTAATGGGCGTTGGTTAATTGATATCGACGGCGCTCTTGATGTTTTTGATGTTATTCGTTTGCCCGGCGGGAAAGTCAGGTTGTCTAATAAGTCTGCTGAATTTGAATGCAATATTTCAGATATTACTCCTGCCGGAGCTGTAGTGCTTACTTTGGAAAAACACGTTTAAGGGAATTTATGAAACATAAACTTTTTTTAGCTTTATTTCTGACTATTTCTTTTGGCGCTTCATCCGCCGAAAAATCACAGGATTTAGACGGGGCTAAGTTTGGTGAAGACTGGCCTCTAACTTTTGAAAAAGCGTCGGTGTCTTGTGTGAACGGTCGATATGCTTTTGTGTACGACAAAGCAACTGATGACCGCTATCCATTGAACGGCCTAGCCATTGATGGCGTAAAGTCTGGAAAGCTTGAGGGGAGTGATATTGATACTGTTTGGAAAGATAGCCCACATTACAAAGGCGTAAAAATACCTTTGGATCCGGTAATGGATGCAGCAACCGCGCTCTGTGAATGATTAGAATTGCCTCGGTGAAATCATGACTGTAAGTAAGCAAAAAAATGGCAAATGGTTATGCGAACTCTATCCAAATGGTCGAGAAGGGCGGCGTATACGTCGGCATTTCAATACAAAAGGTGAGGCCGAGGCATTCGAAACATTTACGAAGAATGAAAGTGAGGATAAGCCTTGGCTCGGCAAGAAAGAAGACCGCCGACGCCTAAGCGAGTTGATTCAACTCTGGCATAACCTGCACGGGCAGGCTTTAGTCGCCAGTAAATCGCGGTTAGCAAAGCTTCAAATTGTGTGTAACGGTTTGGGTGACCCAATTGCATCCCGCTTTACCGCTAAAGATTGGGCTCATTACCGTGACCGTCGACTCCGTGGTGAAATAGATAACGGGTATCATAAAGACCCGGCTAAATGGGTCGCCAAACCCATAACTGTAAATCGTGAGCAGCAATATCTTATAGCTGTGTTCAATGAGCTGCGGCGGTTAGGGGAGTGGAGTTTACCCAATCCACTGGAAGGAGTGCGCGTATTCAAAGAAGCTGAGAAAGAAATGTCCTGGCTAACTCTTTCTCAAATCCCTGAGCTGTTTCGAGCCTGCGAGCAATACGGCAAAGAGGATCTAACGATGATTGTCAAAGTCTGTCTTGCTACCGGCGCAAGATGGGGTGAAGCCGAGAGATTGACGCGGCCACAGCTCGCACCCTGCAAACTGACTTTCACAAAAACCAAAGGTAAGAAGAATCGCACCGTTCCCATTCCTAAATGGTTGTATGACGAGTTAGCAGAACGTCAGGGCAGAATGTTTAAACCCTGCTATCAGGAATTTAAAAAGATGCTTAAGCTCACAAATATCGAGCTGACGGAAGGACAGAAGACTCATGTACTGCGTCATACCTTTGGCGCGCACTTTATGATGAACGGCGGAAACATACTGGTACTGCAGAAAATCCTCGGGCATTCCAACATTCGTGAAACAATGAGATATGCGCACTTTGCTCCCGACCATTTAGAGCAAGCCGTTTCTCTCAATCCTCTTTCGTTGTATGTTGGCGACAATATGGCGGCAGAGGTTGCATAACACTACAATTCACTGCATTAAAAATTAACTTAACTAGTTGTTTTTTATGGTAAGTGTATGTTTTTGAAAGGGTGTTATTAGGAGCGTCTGAACTAAGATTCGCTTAAGCGACATCCTGTTAGAAAGGGCTGGCCGAAAGGCTGGCCCTTTTTTTATCCCTGCGCATTTCTCACGTTAACCCTTTTGTCATAAATCATTTACAATGCTTGCCTCTTGAATGGAGGGGAAGTGGATAACGTACTGCATCAGCCTGGCCGGAAACGCGCAGCGGCCTTGACCGCGCTGTTTGCGATCCTGCTGATCGTGGTAGCGCCGCTTATCTCCGTTTCCTTGCAGAAAGATCCCATGAGCGCCATGCCGGGCATGCATCATGACATGAGCATGATGTCGATGGACGAGCATCACGGCGATATGCCGCACACGATGCCTGTCGACCATGCGGAAGCGTGCGGCTACTGCGTGCTGTTAGCACATGTCCCTGGCGTGATGCTGGCGCTGATCGTCCTGCTCAGCGCGGTGCTGCAGAGGCTTCGCGTTAAGCCGCCGCGCCAGGCGGTCAGTCACTGGCACTTTTTCCCCTGGCTTTACCCTGATACCCGCGCGCCGCCGCGGCAGTCTGCTTTTTCCCTTTAAAAAATAAATCGATAATTTACTGCCTTAAAAAGGAAAAGTATGACTACCTGCACTCCGCGCGCGGCATGGGGAAACCTGCTGCGTCGTCTCCATTTCTACGTCGGGCTTTTTGTTGGTCCGTTTATCTTCTTTGCCGCGCTGACCGGTACGCTGTATGTGGCGACTCCACAGCTGGAGAATGCGCTCTACCGGCACGCGCTCCACACGAATTCCGTAGGCGAGTTGCAGCCGCTGGCGGAGCAAATCGCCGTGGCGGAAAAAACCGTTGGCTCAGATTTGCAATTGCACGCCGTGCGTCCGGGGCTGGCTGAAGGCGAAACTACCCGCGTGATGTTTGCTGACCCGACGCTTGGGCCATCGGAGAACCGGGCTATTTTTATTGATCCGGTAAGCCTGGAAGTGCTGGGAGATATGACGGTATACGGCACCAGCGGGATTTTACCGCTGCGTCAGACCATTGATTACCTGCACACCTCTTTGATGCTGGGCGACGTGGGTCGGCTCTACAGCGAGCTTGCTGCCTCCTGGATGTGGGTTGCCGCGCTGGGCGGTATTGCCCTGTGGTTTTATACCCGACCCAAACGGCGGATCAACAATCGCTTCCAGAATCGTCGTCGCCTGCACGTGACGCTGGGCTGGAGTCTGCTGGGTGGAATGTTGCTGTTCTCTGCAACCGGCCTGACATGGTCTCAATGGGCAGGCGGGAACGTCGATAAGCTGCGGGCAGAGATGAACTGGCTCACCCCGCAGGTGAACACGACGCTTTCCGGCCAACAGGAGATCGTGGATGAGCATGCCGAACACCGGGGCCATCACGGCGGAATGATGATGCCGGAAATGGCGATGGATCTGACGCAGTTTGACGGAGTATTAAGCGCGGCCCGTAACGCAGGAATTGATGCCAACAGGCTGGAGATCCGCCCGGCAAAAACGGCGGATAGCGCCTGGACCGTGACGGAAATCGATCGCAGCTGGCCGACCCAGGTGGACGCCGCTGCGGTTGATCCTTCGACGATGCAGGTCGTGGACAGAACCCGATTCGAGGATTTCCCGTTAATGGCAAAACTGACCCGCTGGGGCGTGGATTTCCATATGGGGATCTTATTTGGGCTGGTGAATCAGCTGCTGCTGGTGGCGTTCGGCCTCGCCCTGTGCGTGCTCATCGTCTGGGGTTACCGGATGTGGTGGATGCGTCGTCCGGCACGGTCGGCAGTGAGTCCGGTGCAGACGCTTTGTCAGAGCTGGCTGGCGCTGTCAGGATGGGGAAGAGGGGTTACGGTGGTAATCAGCATACTGCTGGGGCTGGCCTTGCCGGTCATGGGCGTGAGTCTGGCGCTGTTTGTTCTGGTGGACTGGCTGCGCTGGCGAGCGGCAACCAGGGTGACGCTCGCCGAATCCTCCGCTAAATAACCCTATGGCGTGCTGATCACCACTGCGACGCGGCGGTTTTCAGCGCGCCCTTGCGCGGTACTGTTGCTCGCAACCGGGTATTTTTGACCTAACCCCCGCGTGGTGAGATTGCTGCGCGGGATATTTGCGCCCTTCGCCCAGGCATCGGCCACGGCATTGGCGCGTTTTAACGACAGCGCTTCGTTGTAGCTTTCTTCACCGTAATTATCCGTGTGACCGTCCATTCGCGCGTGGTTCAGGCCGGTTTCCGCCAGGCGAGAGGCCATGGACTGGATCTGCGTTTCACTTTCCGGGCGCAGTCTGGCGTCATTTTTATCAAACAGGATGGTGTCCGACATGCCAAGCGACCAGTCACCGTTCAGTTCGTTAAAACCGTAAGACTTCATCGCCGAAATTTGCTCAGGAGTAAATTTACCTTCCGGCGGCGACTGACAGCCTGCCAGAACCAGTGAGGCCAGAACTATCGGCGCGAAGTAACGTTTTAACATAGTGTATCCTTTCTAACTTGTTGTTTTCGTACGCTGGTTTTTCACCTGGTACATGTTGCGGTCAGCCCTCTCCAGTAATGCTTCCACGGAAGCATTTTCCCACGCCAGAGCAAAGCCAATGCTGAGTGACATCGATGCTTTTTGTCCGTTATGAAGATCAAACGGACGGATAAACTGCTGCGATAGCGCAGCACAAATATGTTGAACCTCAAGCTCAGAGTGCACGCCGTACAGCACCATGGCAAATTCGTCACCGCCAAGGCGGTATGCCTGGTGACGTTTGTCGCCAAACTCCATCATCCTGCTGGCGACTTCAATCAGCACGCAGTCTCCTGCCGCATGTCCCCAGGTGTCGTTAATAAACTTAAAATTATCACCGTCGAGGAAGAGCAGGGCCGAGTTCGTTTTGGCAGAAGGGTCGTTCATTAAGGCCGCAATGCTGTTACGAAACGCCGCGCGGTTGGCAAGACCGGTGAGCGGGTCGTGCATGGCGGTACGCAGCAGCTGGGCGTTTTTCGCCTGGAGCTTGAGTTGCCACTCCTCCATCTCATCCAGAAGGCTGTTGAAGTCCTCACCAAACTGGTGAAACTCTTCGATACGGCCATCTTTCACCCGGCGGGAGAAGTTACGGTTAGTACGAACGTCATGCACCACGTCGGTGATGTTTTGCAGGGCCGTGACCATCCCGTGATGCAAAGACTGGGTAATAGTGAGCGCGACGACGGTTGCAAAGAGAATACAGCCGGTCAGAACGGCAAACGACATCCAGATGAAATGGCCGATCAGGCTGTCACGCGCGGTAAGGCGAATTTCGCCGATCGTTGCGCCGTTATGCATGATGGGCTGCGCAACCGGTACGGGGAAAAGCCAGCGGCTGACCAGTGCGCCCAGCGTATCGTTGTTGTCCTCCGGGTTCCATGACCAGTAGGCAAACCGCTTTTTATGCGCGTTAATAACCTCGGCCACGGCAAACTGGCCCTGTTTGCCCAGAGCTGCCAGCGTTTCGTTGGCCGCCAGCGAGTCGTTGAATACCAGCGAGGCTTCCAGGCTGTGGCTCATTGTTGCGCCGGTTAATTCGAGATTCTTTTGCGCGTATTGTTTTAACGTCACGACGGAAGCAAAACAAAGCAGCAGCCATATTAACGTCATCGTGATGATGACGCTTATCATGCTGTTTCGCCTCAACGTTCTTTTAAACGTCGGACGTGGCGTTGAAGTGAAATCTTTATCCATGCTGCTTATTCCGTGCAAGCATTAATACATCCGGATTGACTCTTACGCCACTGCGCGTCAATGCATCCAGGTTGACGGCGAACCGTACCTGGCCGCGATCGATTATCAGGCAAAAGGCACTGCCAATTACACATTCCGGATTTTGCTCTGAGATTAATAGCAACGCTCTGCCCTGATATTGACTTATTAATTCAAGTTGTTTTGCCGGTGATTCAGACCCGAAATAGATCGCATCGCACGTCGCGGCCAGGGCTTCCTGATCGTTACGTACAATAACGGGAGTATAAGGTAACTCGCTATGCCCCTCATCGCCGCTGAGGGCGTGCGTATAGTGCGAAGTGGCGTAGATGCAGAGTTTAGGCTGCGCGGAAAGTGACGGCCATCGCGTATAGCTCACAATGCCTGAGACAATCGAGCGTACCGATTTATCCGTTTCCGTAAGCGTGCCTGCCGCCGCAGGGCCTACCATAAGGAACAGCGTTAGCATCAGAGCGAGTCGGAAAAAAGAGATCAAGAATAAATTTCTCACCAGAATCCGCCACATCGCTCTGGAAATAGATGTCCTTAAGAGTTGCGGGCAGAATACCATTGTTTATCAGGGCCGTCATTATGTCAGAAATAGCATGAGGCCAACCTAAGCTAAATCCTACTGTTGTTTATTTTCCGGTGGATGAAATTAGATTAATTCAGTCTGCTGGAGCGCATACTTTCATCCATCCCTTGCTGCCATGACGCACGCAGTTTTGCCGCGTTTTCGGCTGTATCGCAACTGGCAGGGAAAGATTTGCCGGCTAATCCCCAGGCGTGAATAAACCCTTCTTCACAGACTTTCTTCTGACCGTCAGCATAGCCGCGAAGATATTCGCTACGATCAACGTGTGTGTCGTTAAAACTATCGGCCAGGGCCTGGTTATCTTTAACCGGCAGGCCATTCATGGCGTCTTCTTTACCTGCTTCAAACCAGGATGGGCTGGTCCAGTCGGGCTGGAAGGTGTAAGGATTGATCTGACAGCCGGTTAAAAACAGCGACAACAGCGCGAGAGCAATTGAACGCATAGCCATTCTCCTTTTTTCTTCAGCATAGCCTGGCTAAAGAAAATCTGTCTGTAATTTAAAGTTTACGTTTTTGTCGGCTGATTTTTGCATTAAATTGGCATATGTAAAGCTAAGTGTACGCATTTTGGATTGAAATGTTTACTTTTTATGGTATCGTGGTTTCACCTCATTGAGGAAAACAACTATCGCAAACGAGCTTTACAGGATCGCCATCATGCAAAAAGACGCGCTGAACAACGTACATATCACTGACGAACAGGTATTAATCACTCCGGATCAACTGAAAGCGGAATTTCCGCTGAGCGTCGCGCAGGAGGCTCAGATCGAGCACTCTCGCCAGACCATTTCTGACATTATCGCCGGCCGCGATCCGCGCCTGCTGGTGGTATGCGGTCCTTGCTCCATTCACGATCCTGAAACCGCCATAGAATATGCTCGTCGATTTAAAGCGTTAGCGGAGGAGGTCAGCGATAGCCTCTATCTGGTGATGCGCGTCTATTTTGAGAAGCCACGTACGACCGTCGGCTGGAAAGGGTTGATTAACGATCCGCACATGGATGGCTCGTTTGATGTGGAAGCAGGCCTGAAGATTGCGCGTCGCCTGCTGGTGGAGCTGGTCAGCATGGGGCTGCCGCTGGCAACCGAAGCGCTGGACCCGAACAGCCCGCAGTACCTGGGCGATCTGTTCAGCTGGTCGGCGATTGGTGCGCGTACCACAGAATCGCAAACCCACCGCGAGATGGCGTCTGGTCTGTCAATGCCGGTTGGCTTTAAAAACGGTACCGATGGCAGCCTGGCGACGGCGATCAACGCGATGCGCGCTGCTGCGATGCCGCACCGTTTCGTCGGTATCAACCAGGCGGGCCAGGTATGCCTCCTGCAAACGCAGGGCAACCCGGACGGCCATGTGATCCTGCGCGGCGGGAAAGCACCTAACTACAGCCCGGCGGACGTGGCACAGTGTGAAAAAGAGATGGAGCAGGCGGGACTGCGCCCGGCACTGATGGTAGATTGCAGTCATGGTAATTCAAATAAAGATTACCGTCGCCAGCCTGCGGTTGCGGAATCCGTGGTCGCACAGATCAAAGATGGCAACCGTTCGATTATTGGTCTGATGATTGAGAGCAACATTCATGAAGGTAATCAGTCATCGGAACAACCGCGTAGCGCAATGAAGCACGGCGTCTCCGTGACGGATGCCTGCATCAGCTGGGAAACCACCGATGCGCTGCTGCGTGAGATCCACAAAGATTTGAACGGCCAGCTGGCGACGCGTCTGGCTTAAGAGGTTAGTTATGGTTGCTGAATTGACCGCACTGCGCGATCAAATTGATGAAGTGGATAAGGCGCTGCTGGACCTGCTGGCGCGCCGCATGGCGCTGGTTGCCGAAGTCGGTGAGGTGAAAAGCAAATACGGCCTGCCGATTTACGTCCCGGAGCGCGAAGCTTCAATGCTGGCCTCTCGTCGCAAAGAGGCCCAGGCGCTGGGCGTTTCGCCGGATTTAATTGAAGATGTTCTGCGTCGCGTGATGCGGGAATCCTATTCCAGCGAAAACGACAAAGGCTTCAAAACCCTCTGTCCGTCCCTGCGGCCGGTGGTGATTGTCGGCGGTGCAGGGCAGATGGGGCGTCTGTTTGAAAAAATGCTGACGCTTTCTGGCTATCAGGTGCGCATTCTGGAAAAAGAGGACTGGGCGCATGCTCCGGAACTCATGAAAGATGCCGGGATGGTTATCGTCAGCGTGCCGATCCACGTGACGGAGCAGATCATCGGAAAGCTCCCTCCTTTACCGAAAGATTGCATCCTGGTGGATCTGGCCTCCGTCAAAAATGGTCCGCTGCAGGCGATGCTGGCTGCGCATACCGGCCCGGTGCTGGGTCTGCACCCGATGTTTGGCCCGGACAGCGGCAGCCTGGCTAAGCAGGTGGTGGTTTACTGCGACGGTCGTCAGCCGGAAGCCTATCAGTGGTTCCTGGAACAGATTCAGGTATGGGGCGCGCGACTGCACCGCATCAGCGCGGTCGAGCACGATCAGAACATGGCGTTCATTCAGGCGCTGCGCCACTTTGCGACGTTTGCCTACGGTCTGCATCTGGCGGAAGAGAACGTGCAGCTTGAACAGCTTCTGGCGCTCTCTTCGCCTATCTATCGTCTGGAGCTGGCGATGGTCGGGCGCCTGTTTGCTCAGGATCCGCAGCTTTACGCGGACATTATTATGTCCTCCGAGAACAACCTGGCGCTCATCAAGCGCTACTATCAGCGCTTTGGTGAAGCCATTACGTTGCTGGAGCACGGAGACAAGCAGGCGTTTATCGACAGTTTCCGCAAGGTCGAGCACTGGTTTGGCGATTACGCTCAGCGTTTCCAGAGTGAGAGCCGGACGCTGTTGCGCCAGGCAAATGACAGTCGCCAGTAATGCGATGATGTATATACTGAAAGCCAGCATTGCTGGCTTTTTTTATTTTGGGGAACTGTCATGGCCGAACCGCAGCTGCTGTTGAATTACACCGGGCATCTGCCTGAATGCCCGACGTGGAGCGCAGAAGAGCACGCGCTCTACTGGGCCGATATTCTGGAAGGGGAGATCCACCGATACCATCTGCCGACGGCAGAACACACCGTACTCTCTTTCCATGAGGAGGTGGGTTGTTTCGCGCTGCGCGAGCAGGGTGGTTTTATCGTTGCGATGCGAACGGGTATCTGGCTGACCGATAAACACGGCCTGCTGCGCCGCAAGGTGTGCGATAACCCCTCTAACCCGCAGCTCGCACGTTTTAACGACGGCGGCACCGATTCTCTGGGGCGATTCTACGCGGGCACGTTTTGGGGGCCGGGAGATTACAACGGTGCCCTGTTGATGCGCATCGACAACGACCTGACGCCGAAAGTGATCCAGTGCGATATTCACGGCCACAACGGCTTAGCATTTAGCCCGGATAATCAATGGATGTTTACTTCAGATACGCCAAACGGCGTTATTTACCGAACGCCGCTTGATGAGCAGGGCGAACCCGGCAGGCGTGAGGTGTTTCGCCAGTTTAAAGAGGGCGAAGGGATACCGGACGGCGCGGCAATGGATGTGGAAGGCTGCTACTGGAGCGCGCTATTTGACGGCTGGCGTATTGCGCGTTTTTCTCCGCAAGGGGAGCAGCTGGAAGAATACCGCATGCCGGTGCGTTGCCCGACGATGGTCTGCTTTGGCGGCGATGACATGAAAACGCTGTTTATTACCACCACGCGGGAAAATATGGATGCGGACGAGGTGGCGAAGTATCCGCTCTCCGGAGCCATCTTCACCCTGCCGGTGAGCGTGGCAGGGAAGAAGAAAAGCCGGTTTATCGAACGTTAGGCCGGGTCAACCGGGACCACGTTCTCGCTCGGATAGCAGCCCAGAACTTTCATGGAGCGCGTGATCTCGCCCAGTTCGCGCAGGGCTTTCTGCATGGAAGCAGATTCCAGGTTGGCCTGGATATCAAGATAAAACATCTCTTCCCACGGGTTACCGTGGATTGGGCGTGATTCCAGTTTGGTCATGATCAGGTTGTGGTTACGCAGCACCAGCAGGGCTTCAACCAGCGCACCGGCCTGTTGGCCGGTGGCCATCAGCAGCGTGGTTTTGGCCGGCACCTGGTCAGAAACATTGATTGCCTTGCGTGCCAGCACCACGAAACGGGTGATATTTTGCGTCTGGTTCGCCAGGTTGCGTTCCAGCACCTGTAAACCATACAGCGCCCCGCCCGCTTCGCTGCCGAGCGCGGCGACGGTTGGGGTGTTAGCCTGCGCCACTTTTTCCATCGCCGCCGAGGTGCTTTCGGTGTACTCAATTTTCCAGTTCGGATAGCGGTTCAGGAACTGGCTGCACTGCTGGAACGGCTGTGGATGACTGTAAACCGTTTCGATCTTGCTCAGGTCCGTTGAGCCGGCGACCAGCACGCAGTGATCGATAGGGATCGTCAGCTCGCCAACCAGCGACAGGCTGGTATGCTGCAGCAAATCGTAGACGTCGTTGATGGCGCCGGAGCTGGTGTTTTCAATCGGTACGACGGCGTAATCCGCCTGGCCGGTCTCAACCTGATTAAAAATGTCGGCAAACTTGGCACAGCCGCTCTCAATAAATTCTTCGAAATGGCGTGCGGCATACTGACGTGCGGCCAGGTGAGAATAAGACCCCTTCGGACCGAGGAAGGCGATACGCGCAGAGTGTGGGTTGGTTTTGTTCAGATGCTGCTGGAGCAGCGCTTGCTGGGTGAGAACGGAGTCTTCGATGATGAGCTGGAACAACCGGGTTATGTAGTGGGCATCGAGGTGATGCGCTTTGCCGAGCTGAATGAGACGTTCCAGCAGATCGCGCTCGCGGTCGATATCTCGTACCGGGCGATGGGAGTCCAGCTTGGCTTTGCCCACTTCAACGGCAAGCGCGCGGCGTTCGGCCAGCAGCGCCAGCAGTTTCTCATCCAGCGCGCTGATTTTTACTCGCAGATCCAGTAACGGGTTTTCCGGTGTCATAGTGTTGTCGGTCTCATATTATCGTTATCAATAAAAAAGGCCCCCCGGTGTGGGAGGCCTTGTTGTTCGTCTTCGCATTCTTTATCACACGACGAAACGCCTCCCGTTCAGGGGAAGGTAAAAAAGAATGCGAAGAAGAACGGCGTAAGTTTCATAAAGTCATCCTGTGATTGATACCGTTAAAGTACCCGCACTGTTTTCACCCTGTCAATAAAAAACAAAAAACGCGCCCGAAGGCGCGTTGGCGGTACACTCAATTTAAAGGATTACTCTTCTTCAACTTCTTCCGCGAAGCTGGCGTCTTTCACCGATGTTGCGGCGCGACGGGCTTCACCTTTGTGTTGCACTTTATTGAGCTGCCGTTCCAGCTTGTTGATCAAATCGTTAATAGCGGTGTACATATCCTCGTGTTTTGCGCTGGCGACCAGATGGCCGTTTGGAGTATTGATAGTTGCGTCAGCGATGAAACCCTGCGGCTCCTTGGACAGGATGATATGTGGATTAATCAAATGAGTTTGCCATTTATCCAGTTTGGCGAGACGGTCTGCGACGTGCTGGCGGATTGCCGGAGTAATTTCCATTTGTTTACTGGTAATGTTCATTGTCATAAATTTTACCTCTTGTCTTTCCGTCTTGGTGATTCCAGCATACCCGACCTAATGTCAAAATGTGTGATTTAGATCACGTTATTTTGTCGGTTTTTGTCAGGGAATCTTTTTTGTGAGGCAGGGCAGGAAGAGGTGAGATTTACCTTGTCGAAGGCAAAAATTGGGGCCATAGTTGACTGGATGTGTTGAGGCTTAAGCGCTTCAGCGACGCGGTAAAATGAATAAAAAAACGGCAGCCTTCGGGCTGCCGTTTTGCATTGAGGCAATATCAGGTGTTGCTGCTGTTCGCGGCGATGATTTTCGCCACTTTTTCAGCCTGAGCGGTCATCTGCATCTGACGGTAAGCATTTTCCATCAGCTTCAGGCCATCGCGCGTTGCCTGAGTATCCGGATAATCACGCAGCATACCTTCTACGCGGTTAACCACGGCAACCCATGCGCCACGACGGGTATAGTATTCCGCTACGGAGTATTCATATTTCGCCAGACGATCTTTCAGGAACACCAGACGTTTGGTCGCGTCGGTCACGTACTGACTGTTCGGATAACCGCGCACCAGCTTGGAGAAGTCATTGAAGGCATCACGCGCATGCTGCGGGTCACGGTCTGAACGATCCACGCCGAAGAAGCCCTGCAGCGCACTGTCGTCCAGCGCCATGTTGGTGAGGCCGCGCATGTACATCACGTAGTCGATGTTAGGATGAGTCGGGTTCAGACGCATGAAACGATCGATGGTTGCCTGAGCCAGCGGCAGATCGGCATTTTTATAGTATGCGTAGATGAGATCTAACTGTACCTGCTGCGAATATGGACCAAATGGATAGCGATTATCCAACGCTTCCAGTTGCGTTATCGCCTGTTTCCAGTTACCGTCCTGCAACTTTTGTTGTGCAGTCGCATAGATTTCATTCGGCGGATTGTCAGGGACCTGTTCATTTGAACCGGAGCAGCCCACCAAAGCCAGGCTCAACGTGGCCGCTGCCACCAGATATTTCATGCGCGTCATGACGTTTTGACTTTCCTCAAATGTTTGTCCGGGAGAAACTCTGTTCCTGCTCCCGATTAAGACCAGCTACAATAGCACACTATATTAAACGGCAAAGCCGTAAAACCCAACGTTAAACGAAGAAGCAGTTTATGGCACAACGAGTAGAACTCACCGCAACAGTCTCCGAAAATCAGCTCGGTCAACGCTTAGATCAGGCTTTGGCCGAATTGTTCCCTGATTATTCGCGTTCACGCATAAAAGAATGGATCCTTGACCAGCGCGTGCTGGTAAACGGCAAGATCTGGGACAAACCAAAAGAGAAAGTGTTAGGTGGGGAAGCTGTCGCCATCAATGCTGAAATTGAAGAGGAAATCCGCTTCGAGCCGCAGGATATCCCACTGGACATCGTCTATGAAGATGATGACATTCTGGTGATCAACAAGCCGCGCGACCTGGTTGTTCATCCGGGCGCGGGGAACCCTGACGGTACGGTACTTAACGCACTTCTCCATTATTATCCGCCGATCGCGGATGTTCCGCGCGCGGGCATCGTGCACCGTCTGGATAAAGACACCACCGGTTTGATGGTGGTGGCGAAGACCGTGCCTGCTCAGACCCGTCTGGTGGAGTCGCTGCAGCTGCGCGAAATCACCCGTGAGTATGAAGCGGTAGCCATTGGGCATATGACCTCTGGCGGAACGGTGGAAGAGCCAATCAGCCGTCACCCGACTAAACGTACCCATATGTCGGTGCATCCGATGGGTAAACCGGCGGTGACGCACTATCGCATTATGGAGCACTTCCGTATTCATACGCGCCTGCGTCTGCGTCTGGAAACCGGACGTACTCACCAGATCCGCGTGCATATGGCCCACATTACCCATCCGCTGGTAGGGGATCAGGTCTACGGTGGCCGCCCGCGTCCACCTAAAGGCGCATCGGATGAGTTCATCAGCGTATTGCGTAAATTCGATCGTCAGGCGCTGCACGCGACCATGCTGCGTCTTTACCACCCTATCACCGGTATTCAGATGGAGTGGCATGCGCCTATCCCGCAGGATATGGTGGATCTTATCGACGCCATGCGTGCTGATTTCGAAGAACATAAGGATCAAGTGGACTGGTTATGACCAAACTGATTGTCCCGGAGTGGCCATTGCCTGCTGGCGTGGCCGCCTGTAGTTCAACCCGTATTGGCGGTGTTAGCCAGGGCGCGTGGGAGTCTTTGAACCTCGGTGCGCACTGTGGCGACAACCCGGAACACGTTGAAGAGAACCGCAGACGTTTGTTTGCTGGGGGTAACTTGCCGTCGAAACCGGTCTGGCTGGAACAGGTTCATGGTAACGCGGTGCTGAAGTTGACGGGAGAACCCTATGCTTCTAAACGCGCTGATGCCTCTTACAGTAATACTCCGGGAACCGTTTGTGCCGTGATGACCGCCGATTGTCTGCCGGTTCTGTTCTGTAACCGTGCAGGTTCCGAGGTGGCAGCAGCACACGCGGGCTGGCGTGGTCTATGTGAAGGCGTGCTCGAAGAAACTGTCGCCTGCTTTAGCGATGAGCCAGCCAATATTATGGCCTGGCTTGGCCCGGCCATTGGTCCTCGCGCTTTTGAAGTAGGGCCAGAGGTTCGCGAAGCCTTTATGGAAAAAGATCCGCAAGCGGTTGAAGCCTTCCTGCCTTCGGGAGATAAATATCTGGCCGATATTTACCAGCTCGCCCGTCAGCGTCTGAATAACGTTGGCGTGACGCAGATCTTCGGCGGCGATCGCTGCACATTCACCGAAAAGGGTGATTTTTTCTCCTATCGTCGCGACAAGACCACGGGGCGTATGGCAAGTTTCATTTGGCTGATATAACCTAAAGAATCAAGACGATCCGGTACGTGCCGTTTTCTTTTCACATAATTCAGGTCATTAACCTTGAATAATTGAGGGATGACCTCATTTAATCTCCAGTAGCAAATTTGACCTGTTATGGGAGGAGTTATGCGTCTGGATCGTCTTACTAATAAATTCCAGCTTGCTCTCGCCGATGCCCAGTCCCTCGCACTGGGGCACGACAACCAGTTTATCGAACCTCTTCATTTAATGAGCGCCTTGCTGAATCAGGAAGGGGGATCGGTACGTCCTTTATTAACGTCCGCTGGCATTAATGCTGGCCAGTTACGCACCGCTATCGATCAGGCGCTGAGCCGTTTACCGCAGGTAGAAGGTACCGGCGGCGACGTTCAGCCGTCTCAGGATCTGGTGCGCGTGCTTAACCTTTGCGACAAGCTGGCGCAAAAACGTGGGGACAACTTTATTTCGTCAGAGCTGTTTGTTCTGGCGGCGCTTGAATCACGCGGTACCTTGACCGACCTGCTGAAATCTGCCGGTGCGACCACCGCCAATGTGACTCAGGCGATTGAGAAAATGCGCGGAGGTGAAAGCGTGAACGATCAGGGAGCCGAAGACCAACGTCAGGCTTTGAAGAAATTTACGGTCGATCTGACCGAGCGTGCTGAACAGGGCAAACTTGACCCAGTTATCGGCCGTGATGAAGAAATTCGCCGTACGATTCAGGTACTGCAGCGTCGTACCAAGAACAACCCGGTGCTGAT
Source organism: Enterobacter cloacae complex sp. P16RS2 (assembly GCF_014982155.1). Lineage (NCBI taxonomy): Bacteria > Pseudomonadati > Pseudomonadota > Gammaproteobacteria > Enterobacterales > Enterobacteriaceae > Enterobacter > Enterobacter cloacae complex sp. P16RS2. The sequence continues at coordinate 62,420 of NZ_JADCKW010000022.1, forward strand.
TGGTGAACCGGGTGTCGGTAAAACCGCCATTGTTGAAGGGCTGGCGCAGCGTATCGTCAACGGGGAAGTGCCGGAAGGCCTGAAAGGCCGCCGCGTACTGGCGCTGGATATGGGCGCGCTGGTGGCCGGTGCGAAATACCGCGGCGAGTTCGAAGAGCGTCTGAAAGGCGTGCTTAACGACCTGGCGAAGCAGGAAGGGAACGTTATCCTGTTTATCGACGAACTGCACACCATGGTCGGGGCGGGTAAAGCCGACGGCGCGATGGATGCCGGGAACATGCTGAAACCTGCTCTGGCGCGCGGTGAACTTCACTGCGTCGGTGCCACCACGCTCGACGAGTACCGTCAGTACATTGAGAAAGATGCTGCGCTGGAACGTCGTTTCCAGAAAGTGTTTGTTGCTGAGCCAAGCGTTGAAGATACCATCGCGATCCTGCGTGGTTTGAAGGAGCGCTATGAACTGCACCACCACGTGCAGATCACTGACCCGGCTATTGTTGCGGCAGCGACGCTTTCTCATCGTTATATTGCCGATCGCCAGCTGCCGGATAAAGCGATCGACCTTATTGATGAAGCGGCTTCGAGCATTCGTATGCAGATTGACTCGAAACCGGAAGAGCTGGACAGGCTCGACCGGCGCATCATTCAGCTCAAGCTGGAACAGCAGGCGCTGAAGAAAGAGTCTGATGAAGCCAGTAAGAAACGCCTGGATATGCTCAATGAAGAACTGGACGATAAAGAGCGCCAGTACTCTGAGCTGGAAGAAGAGTGGAAAGCCGAGAAAGCGTCCCTTTCCGGCACTCAGACCATTAAAGCTGAACTTGAACAGGCAAAAATTGCCATTGAGCAGGCTCGTCGTGTCGGCGATCTGGCTCGGATGTCTGAACTGCAGTACGGCAAAATTCCTGAGCTGGAAAAACAGCTTGAGATAGCGACGCAGTCAGAAGGGAAAACGATGCGTCTGTTACGTAATAAAGTGACGGATGCAGAAATCGCGGAAGTGCTTGCTCGCTGGACCGGTATCCCGGTGGCACGCATGCTGGAAGGCGAGCGTGAAAAACTGCTGCGCATGGAGCAAGATCTCCATAATCGGGTGATTGGCCAGAACGAAGCGGTTGAAGCGGTTTCGAACGCTATTCGTCGTAGCCGAGCGGGGCTGTCCGATCCAAACCGTCCGATTGGTTCGTTCCTGTTCCTGGGGCCGACGGGAGTCGGTAAAACCGAGCTGTGTAAAGCGCTGGCTAACTTTATGTTCGACAGCGACGATGCGATGGTGCGTATCGACATGTCTGAGTTTATGGAGAAACACTCCGTCTCACGTCTGGTCGGTGCGCCTCCGGGATACGTAGGTTATGAAGAAGGGGGGTATCTGACGGAAGCGGTTCGCCGTCGCCCTTATTCCGTCATCCTGCTGGATGAAGTGGAAAAAGCGCACCCGGATGTGTTCAACATTCTGCTTCAGGTCCTGGACGATGGTCGTCTGACCGACGGGCAGGGGAGAACGGTCGACTTCCGTAATACGGTTGTCATCATGACCTCGAACCTGGGTTCCGATTTGATTCAGGAACGTTTCGGTGAACTGGACTATAGCCATATGAAGGATCTGGTGCTCGGTGTCGTCAGCCATAACTTCCGTCCTGAGTTCATCAACCGTATTGATGAAGTTGTGGTATTCCATCCTCTGGGTGAGAAACATATTGCGTCGATTGCACAGATCCAGCTGCAGCGTCTGTACAAACGTCTGGAAGAGCGTGGGTATGAAATTCACATCTCCGACGAGGCCCTGAAGCTGCTGAGTGAGAATGGTTACGATCCGGTGTACGGTGCGCGTCCATTAAAACGTGCTATCCAGCAGCAGATCGAAAACCCGCTGGCGCAGCAGATCCTCTCCGGAGAGTTGATTCCGGGCAAAGTTATCCGTCTGGAAGCCAACGACGATCGTATTGTGGCAGTGCAGTAAGTCACAAAACGCAAAAACGAGCCGCTTGCGGCTCGTTTTTGTTTAAAAACCAGGCGAAAATTGAGGTCTGGAGTAAATATTGCCTGGAAAGTGAGCGGTCAGTAAATAATTTTCACTTTACCCTTGCGGCTTCGGAATAACTCCCTATAATGCGCCTCCACTGACACGGAACAACGGCACACACGCCGCCGGGTCAGCAGAGAAAAGCAAAAATAAACGCTTGACTCTGAAGCGGGAAAGCGTAATATGCACACCCCGCGCCGCAGCGAAAAGCGAAGCGGCACTGCTCTTTAACAATTTATCAGACAATCTGTGTGGGCACTCAAAGTGACATGGATTCTTAA
>NZ_JADCKW010000023.1:0-41567 GCF_014982155.1 Enterobacter cloacae complex sp. P16RS2
TTAAGAATCCATGTCACTTTGAGTGCCCACACAGATTGTCTGATAAATTGTTAAAGAGCAGTGCCGCTTCGCTTTTCGCTGCGGCGCGGGGTGTGCATATTACGCTTTCCCGCTTCAGAGTCAAGCGTTTATTTTCGCTTTTCTCTGCTGACCCGGCGGCGTGTGTGCCGTTGTTCCGTGTCAGTGGAGGCGCATTATAGGGAGTTATTCCGACGTGACAAGAGGAAATTTAAAAAAAGTTTCCATCCGCGTTTTTTTTCACCAACAGAGGTGAAATCGAGCTACAAATTGTTCTATTTGATGTATCTGCAACCACAATCACATTCGAGGTGGCATAATTATCAGCATGAATCTTTAAGGAATAAAAGCGATGCCATTAAGCGCACAACAGCTGGCCGCCCAAAAAAACCTGTCGTACGTGCTGGCAGAAAAGCTGGCTCAGCGGATTTTAGCGGGTAAATATGCCCCGGGCAGCATCCTGCCGGGTGAGATGGAGCTGGGTGAGCAGTTTGGGGTGAGCCGTACCGCCGTTCGCGAAGCGGTGAAAACCCTGACGGCAAAAGGCATGGTGCTTCCACGCCCTCGCATTGGCACACGCGTGATGCCACAGAGTAACTGGAATTTTCTCGATCAGGAGCTGCTCTCCTGGTGGATGACGGAAGATAACTTTCACCAGGTCGTCGATCACTTTCTGGTGATGCGCAGCAGCCTTGAACCTCAGGCATGTCTGCTTGCCGCCACGCTAGGAACTGCAGAGCAGAAAGCACAGCTTAACGTGCTGATGGAAGAGATGGTGTTCCTGAAAAAGCACTTCAACCGCGAACGCTGGGTTGAGGTTGATATGGCCTGGCATGAACACATCTATATGATGAGCGCCAATCCGTTTCTCACCTCTTTTGCCTCTTTATTTCATTCGGTGTATCACATCTACTTTACCTCTATTACACAAAACGAAGTGGTAAAACTGGATTTGCACCAGGCGATAGTTGATGCCATCCAGGAAAGCGACGGGCAGCGAGCCCTGAGTGCGTGCCAGGCATTGCTGGCCGCGCCAACCCACCAGCAGGTAAATGAATGACAACGAAAAAAGCGCGCAGCATGGCCGGATTGCCGTGGATTGCAGCCATGGCGTTTTTTATGCAGGCACTGGATGCCACCATCCTCAACACAGCGCTTCCCGCTATAGCGCAAAGCCTTAATCGCTCCCCGCTGGCGATGCAGTCCGCCATCATCAGCTACACCCTGACGGTCGCAATGTTAATTCCGGTCAGCGGCTGGCTGGCCGACCGCTTTGGCACCCGCAGAGTTTTCATGCTGGCCGTAACGCTCTTTACGCTCGGTTCGCTGGCCTGTGCGCTCTCCTCATCCTTAACGGAGCTGGTTATCTTCCGCGTATTGCAGGGCATTGGCGGCGCGATGATGATGCCGGTGGCGCGTCTTGCCCTGCTGCGAGCCTACCCCAGGAGCGAACTGCTTCCCGTGCTCAACTTCGTCACCATGCCGGGCCTGGTTGGCCCGATTCTTGGCCCGGTACTCGGTGGCATATTTGTCACCTGGGCAAGCTGGCACTGGATTTTCCTGATTAATATTCCAATTGGCGTTGCGGGGCTGCTGTATGCCCGCAAATATATGCCGAACTTCACCACGCCGAGGCGCAGCTTCGACATGGGAGGCTTTTTCCTGTTTGGCCTGAGCCTGGTGTTATTCTCCAGCGGAATGGAGCTGTTTGGCGAGAAGATCGTCGCGACGTGGTTAGCGCTCTCCGTTATCCTCGGCGGTATTCTGTTATTCCTTCTTTATATACGTCACGCGCGCCGTCACCCGACGCCGTTAATTTCCCTGGGGCTCTTTAACACCCGAACGTTTTCCGTTGGGATTGCAGGAAACATTGCGTCTCGTCTGGGGACGGGTTGCGTACCGTTCCTGATGCCATTGATGCTGCAGGTGGGTTTCGGCTACCCGGCCCTGATTGCTGGCTGCATGATGGCGCCCACGGCAATGGGCTCGATTCTGGCAAAATCAACCGTGACACAGGTGCTGCGCTGGTTTGGCTATCGTAAGACGCTGGTTGGCGTGACGGTCTTTATCGGTCTGATGATTGCGCAGTTCTCGCTGCAATCCGCCGCGTTACCCGTCTGGATGCTGATCCTGCCGCTGTTTGTGTTGGGCATGGCGATGTCGACGCAGTTCACGTCGATGAACACCATCACCCTCGCCGACCTGACTGACGAGAACGCCAGCAGCGGCAACAGCGTGCTGGCGGTAACGCAACAGCTGTCGATCAGTTTAGGGGTTGCCGTGAGTGCAGCGGTGCTGCGGTTTTATGAAGGTTTTGACAGCGCAAATACCGTTGAGCAGTTCCACTATACCTTTATCACCATGGGCGCACTTACCGTGGTATCGGCGCTGGTCTTTATGCTGTTAAAACCGAAAGACGGCCGAAACCTGATTAAAGAGCGTCACAAAGAGAAAGCTAAACCGAACCGCGTTCCATCAGAACAGGAGTAAGCTGCAGGCGTTGCTGTTGCAGCGTGGGCTGCGCCATACGGTGGATCAACACATCGATGGCCAGCTCGCCCAGTTCATCTTTTGGTTGATGGATCGTGGTCAGCGGCGGCGTCATGTAGCTGGCCAGTTCGATATCGTCATAGCCAATCACCGCCATATCATCAGGCACGCGTAGCCCCGCCTGATACAACGCCTGGTAGGCACCAAACGCCATCGCGTCGTTACCAATAAACACCGCCTGCGGACGCGGCTTTAGCGCCAGCAGTTTCTGCATCGCCTCGAAACCGCCGTTAAATTCAAAATCACCGGTGATTCGATAGCAATCAGGAATGGCAAGCCCCGCTCGTTCCATGGCGGAGAGATACCCTTCCAGACGCAAACGCGCCGGAGTTTTATCCAGCGGCCCCGTAATACAGGCAATGCGAGTGTGTCCTTTATCAATCAGGTGCTGAGTCGCCATATCACCGCCCAGCAGGGAGTTATCCTGAATGAGATCGCTGGTTCCGTCGAACGGCGCCCAGTCCATCATCACGGTGGGAATTGAAGGATAACGCTGGATGATCTCTTTCGAGGGCTGGTGCGTTTCGGTGCAGAGCAGCAATAGTCCGTCGACGCGTTTTTGCATCAGCGTTTCCAGGTTACGATTCATGCGCTGCTCGTCACCCTCGGTATTGCACAGCACCAGGCTGTAGCCGCGCTCGAAGCAGCTACGCTCCACGCCGCGAACCAGTTCTGAATAAAAGGGGTTGGTACTGGCGGTGATCAGCATACCGATGGTGCGCGTCTGGTTGAGCTTAAGGCTGCGCGCCAGCGCAGACGGCGCATAGTTGAGTTCTTTTACCGCAGCTTCAACTTTCTCCCGAATCGCCTCGCTGACGAAGCGATCGTTGTTTATAACGTGGGAGACCGTCGAGGTAGAAACGCCCGCCATGCGGGCGACATCTTTCATTGTGGCCAAGCGTTACCCCTGCTGACTTAAGAATTCATCGATCTCTTTACGCCACGGAACGGAAGGCTGGGCGCCTTTGCGCGTCACCGCAATCGCGGCAGCTGCGTGTGCGAAGCGAATAGCGTCATCCATTCTCTTGCCTTCCAGCAGCGCGGTGACCAGTGCACCGTTAAAGGTATCTCCCGCTGCGATGGTATCAATCGCTTTGACCTTAAAGCCCGGCACGCGACGGCCTTCGCCATTGACGCTTGCCCACACGCCACGGCTACCAAGGGTGATAATCACGGTGCCGATGCCCTTATCATGCAGTGCACGCGCGGCTCGCGCGGCATCGTCATCATTTTCTACGCGAATGCCCGTCAGCTTTTCGGCTTCGGTTTCGTTCGGCGTAATGATGTCCACCAGCGCCAGCAGCTCGTCTGATAATACACGGGCTGGGGCCGGGTTAAGTACGACAGTGGTATGATTTTCATGCGCAATTTTCGCGGCGGCCAGCACGCTTTCAACCGGTGACTCCAGTTGCATGAGCAGGGCTTCCGCTCCGGCAATAATTCCGTGTTGTTCTTCGACGCGTTCTGTCGTCAGCGCAGCGTTAGCACCCGCATGAATACCGATGACATTCTCACCTTCAGCATTGACGAAAATCAGCGCCACGCCGGTCGATTCCCCTGCAACCACGCTGACCGGTGAGATATCAATGTTGTCGCTCGCCAGCTGTTTGCGTACTCGCTCACCGGTATCGTCATCACCCGTGCAGGCGATAAACGCAATATTCGCCCCGCTGCGACCGGCAGCGACGGCCTGGTTGGCGCCTTTACCGCCAAATGCCACCTGATACTGGTTACCCGTGACGGTTTCGCCCGGTGCAGGGAACGATTCAAGGTTAAGAATGTGATCGGCATTGATACTGCCAAGGACGACGAGGTTGCCTGCGGTTTTCATGGTTGGGTTGTCCATCTGAGAGCGCCACCGGTGTTACCCGGTGGCGTATGCCACACTTTTCTTTATTGGTGTCCCTCAGGCAGCCAGCGACTGCCTGATTCGCCTTTTACTGCTTGATGACCAGCTTCAGGTCAACTGGGTATTTAGCCTGAACTTTTTCGCCCTTCAGCACTTTGTCGGCAGTTTCAACGCCAGTTGCGCCAATCTGCTCAGGCAGCTGAGCGATGGTCGCAGCCAGTTTGCCATCGTTTACTGCTTTTTCACCATCCGGCGTGCCGTCAAATCCGACAACCATCACATCAGATTTACCTGCGGTCTGCAGGGCACGCAGCGCGCCGAGCGCCATTTCGTCGTTCTGTGCGAACACGGCCTGCACGTCAGGATGCGCGGTCAGCAGGTTCTGCATAACGTTCAGACCTTTAGTACGGTCGAAGTCTGCCGGCTGGCTGGCCAGCACGTTGAATTTGTGTGCAGCCACAGCCTGCTGGAAGCCTTCACCACGCTCGCGAGCTGCGGAAGTTCCGGCAATCCCCTGCAGTTCGATAACTTTCGCGCCTTCGCCGGCTTTCTTCGCGATGTAATCACCCGCGATTTTGCCACCTAGCACGTTATCAGACGCAATGTGGCTGACCACTTCACCTTTAGACGCCTGACGGTCCAGGGTGATTACCGGGATCTTCGCCTGGTTTGCCATTTTAACGGCGTTACCGACGGCATCAGAATCGGTTGGGTTGATCAGCAGAATTTTGGTGCCGCGAACGGTTAAGTCCTGAACGTTAGCCAGCTCTTTCGCCGGGTTGTTCTGTGAATCCAGCACCACCAGGTTGTAACCCAGTTTATCCGCTTCTTTCTGCGCACCGTCCTTCAGGGAGACAAAGAACGGGTTGTTCAGGGTAGAGACAACCAGCGCGATGGTGTCTTTCGCCATGGCTTTAGCACTTACGGTTGCGCTCAGCGCGACAGCAGAAACCAGGGTAGCCAGTTTTTTCATGTTCATATCTAAGATGTCCTGTAGTGTCGTCAGTTACTGTTTTTTGTTGTCTACCAGTACCGCCAGCAAAATCACCACTGCCTTAACGATCATCTGGTAATAGGAGGAAACACCTAACAAATTCAAACCATTATTCAGGAAACCAAGAATCAGTGCGCCGATCAATGTCCCAACAATGCGACCTTTACCGCCCGCAAGACTCGTACCGCCCAGAACCACTGCCGCGATAGCATCCAGCTCATACCCCGTACCCGCCGTCGGCTGCGCAGAAGAGAGGCGCGCCACTTCGATGATACCAGCCAGCGATGCCAGCAGACCGCACAGGGAGTAAACGATAATTTTGACTTTATTAACGCTGATACCGGACAGGCGTGTTGCCGCTTCGTTACCGCCCAGCGCGTAGATATAACGACCCAGACGGGTGTGGTGCAGCATGTACCACGCCGCCAGGAAGACGATAGCCATGATCCAGACCGGGGTCGGAACACCCAGCGGGCGACCGATACCGAACCAGCCAAACAGATCCGCGTTATCGGTAAAGCCGGTATTAACCGGGCTGCCGTTGGTGTACACCATGGTGACACCGCGCAGCAGCAGCATCATCACCAGCGTGGCGATGAATGCCTGAACGCGGCCTTTTGCGACAATCACGCCGGTTACGGCACCAATCGCCGCGCCTGCCGCCAGGGCAGCGGCCACGGCCACCAGCGCGTTGACTTCAATGCCGACAATCGAAGCGGCGATCGCGCCGGTGAGCGCCAGCAGGGAACCGACGGACAGATCGATACCTGAGGTCAAAATCACCAGCGTCATGCCGACCGCCATAATGGCGTTCACCGACGTCTGCTGCAGAATGTTGAACAGGTTATTAACGGTGAAAAAGTTCGGGCTCATGGTCGATACAATCGCGATCAGCACCAGCAGGGCAATCAGCGATTTTTGTTCCATCAGCCATGCCTTTGTGAAATAGCGGCGACCAGAAACAGCCTGGGTAGTCATCTTCTTACTCCTGATTCACGCGATTAAGCTTGCCCACAGCGGCAGCCATCAGAACTTCCTGGGTGGCCTGCTCGCGAGTGAATTCACCGCCGAGATGCCCTTCATGCATGACGATAATGCGATCGCTCATGCCTAATACTTCTGGCATCTCGGAAGAGACCAGAATGATGCTCAGACCGTCGGCCTTGAACTGGTTAATCAGCTGATAGATCTCTTTCTTCGCGCCCACGTCCACGCCGCGGGTTGGCTCGTCGAGGATCAACACTTTCGGGCGCGTCATCAGCCCGCGCGCAATCGCCACTTTCTGCTGATTACCGCCGGACAACAGGCCAATCGCCTGCTCCATCGACGGGGTTTTGACGTTAAAGAGGCGGATAAAATCGCTCACCGCCTGCTGCTCATCTTTATGCTTCAGGCTACCGCCGCTATGGCTGAAATAGCGCAGCGCGGTCAGGGACATGTTCTCTTTAACTGACATCCCCAGCACCAGGCCGTCGCGTTTGCGGTCTTCGGAGATATAAACGATGCCGTTCGCCAGGCCATCCTGCGGAGAGCGGGTGACCACTTCATGACCGTCGAGGGTGACATAACCGCTGGTGCGCGGCAGTGCGCCGTACAACACTTTCATCAGTTCGGTACGCCCGGCCCCCATCAGGCCCGCCACGCCCAGGATCTCGCCCTGGCGCAGGGTAAAGGTCACGTCGTTCACACCCGGACCGCAGAGGTTGTCCACCTTCAGGCGGATCTCACCCGGCGCTTTATCCAGATGCGGGTACTGATCTTCGAGCTTGCGTCCCACCATCATTTCGATGAGCGTATCTTCGGTCAGCGTGGCGACTTCGCGCTCGGCAATAAACTGCCCGTCGCGGAAAACGGTGACGTCATCGCAGATTTCGAAGATCTCTTTCATGCGGTGAGAGATATAGACAATCCCGCGCCCCTGCGATTTCAGCTCGCGGATCACGCGGAACAAGGATTCGGTTTCGGTGTCGGTCAGAGCGTCGGTGGGTTCATCCATAATGATGACCTTCGACTCAAAGCTCAGCACCTTCGCAATTTCCACCATCTGCTGATCGCCAATGGACAGATCGCCTACCAGTCGGTCGCTCTTAAAGCGCAGGTTCAGCTTCGCCAGCAGCTTGTCCGCTTCGGCATACATGGTTTTCCAGTCGATTTTGCCGAACCGGTTAACAAACTCGCGGCCGAGGAAGATGTTCTCCGCAATGGTGAGCTGCGGGATCAGGTTCAGCTCCTGGTGAATAATACCGATCCCGGCTTCCTGAGAGGATTTCGGACCGTTGAAGGTGGTCTCTTTCCCCAGCCAGACGAGTGAACCGGCATCGCGTTGATAGATACCGGTCAGCACTTTCATCATGGTGGATTTGCCGGCACCGTTTTCGCCCACCAGCGCCATCACGCGCCCGGGGTAGACGTTCAGCGCCGCGCCGGAGAGGGCTTTTACGCCCGGGAACGACTTATCGATCCCTTTGAGTTGCAGTAATGCGTCCATGATGGCCTCAGAATGTGACGCCAGCACAGAGAATGATATTCGCATACGGGGAACACTCCCCGCTGCGAATCACCGCCTGACTGTCTGCGGTTTGTTGTTTAAACTGTTCGTGCGTCGTGTAACGAATTTCTATGGTGTTTCCCTGGTGTTGTTGCAGTTGCTCAATATGGCTGAGCAACGTTTCGTGGAGTTGCGGATTATGTTGTTTAATTTCCGCCGCGAGAATGGCTGCCTCAACCTGCATCTCCGCCGTCACGACTTCCAGTACCTGCATAAACGAGGGTACACCCTGCGTTAACGCCATATCGATACGGGTTGTGCTGCGTGGAACCGGTAAGCCTGCATCGCAAACCACCAGCGTATCGGTATGCCCAAGACGGGAAATAGCCGATGAGATTTCTGAGTTGAGTACCGTGCCTTTCTTCATTTTCTTGCTCCACTAGCGAAACGTTTCGCTGACGTCAGTTTAATCTCAAGAATGTTCAGAAAACCATCATGACGTAACAGATTTGTGATCGACGTCGAAACGTTTCGCTAAGTGAAATGCAGAGACAATTATTGTGGGTTGGCGAGGGGTTTGGTAGGCCGGGTAAGCGAAGCGCCACCCGGCATTTTCAGAAGGGATTAGATCTCGACCTGCGTTCCCAGCTCAATCACGCGGTTAGGCGGGATCTCAAACTGGTCAGGCGCGCGCAGGGCGTTACGCTGCAGGATGAGGTACAGCTTGCCGCGCAGGCGCAGATACCACGGACGCTTGCCGATGATCAGCGACTCGTGCGACATAAAGAACGACGTCTCCATCATCCGGCAGCTCAGCCCTTCCAGACCGCAGCGGTGGAACACCTCTTCCACGTTTGGCGTTTCGCGCCAGCCGTAGCTCGCCACAACGCGCCAGAATGTCGGCGACAGCTGCTCGATCTGCACGCGACGCACGTTGTGAACGTAAGGCGCATCTTCGGTGCGCAGCGTCAGCAGGATCACGCGCTCGTGCAGCACTTTGTTGTGCTTGAGATTATGCATCAGCGCGAACGGGATGACGTTCAGAGCACGAGACATATACACCGCCGTGCCCGGCACGCGGACCGGCGGGGATTTCTCCAGAGAGGCGATCATTGCCTCAAGAGAGTTCCCGTGCTCGTGCATGCGGCGCAGCAGGCGGAAGCGCTCGCTTTTCCAGGTGGTCATGACAATGAACATCACCAGACCCAGCGTCAGCGGCAGCCAGCCACCGGAGACTATTTTGTCGAGGTTCGCAGAGAACAGCGGCACGTCGATACACAGGAAGCCCACCAGAATCATCGCCACGAGGAATTTATTCCAGTGCCAGTTTCGGTACGCCACCGTGGTGGAGAGCAGCGATGTCAGCACCATCGTACCGGTTACCGCAATACCGTACGCCGCCGCCAGGTTACTGGAGTGCTCGAAGCTGACGATAACAATAACAACAGCGAAATAGAGGAGCCAGTTAACGAACGGGATGTAGATCTGGCCCGACTCCATCTCTGAGGTATGGATGATGCGCATTGGCGAGAGATACCCCAGACGCACGGCCTGACGCGTCAGTGAAAACACGCCGGAAATCACCGCCTGGGAGGCAATGACGGTCGCCAGCGTCGCCAGGATAAGCATCGGCACCAGCGCCCAGTCGGGCGCCAGCAGGAAGAACGGGTTCTTGATCGCTTCCGGGTTTTTGAGCAACAGCGCGCCCTGACCGAAGTAGTTCAGCACCAGCGACGGCAGCACCACAATAAACCATGCCACGCGGATAGGCAGTTTCCCGAAGTGGCCCATGTCAGCATACAGCGCTTCCACACCGGTGATGGAGAGCACGACGGCCCCCAGCGCCACGAAGGAAACCACTTTGTATTCGAGGAAGAAATGCACCGCCCAGTAAGGGTTCAGCGCATGCAGCACTTCCGGGTTCGCGATAATGCTGCGTAAACCAAGCGCCGCCAGGATCAGGAACCAGGCCAGCATAATCGGCGCGAACAGTTTACCCACCAGCCCTGTACCGTGCTTCTGGATCATGAACAGCAGCGTCAGGACAATAATGGCCAGCGGAACCACCCATGAATCAAGCTGCGGAGCGATAATCTCCAGCCCCTCAATCGCCGACAGCACCGAGATAGCTGGCGTTATCACCACTTCCCCGTAGAAGAAACTGCCGCCAATCAGGCCGATAATGACCAGCACAGAGGTCATCCTGGCCGAGGTATTACGCCCGGCAAGAGACATCAGGGTCAGGATCCCACCTTCACCTGCGTTATCAGCACGCATAACGAAGGAGAGATATTTAACGGAAACCACCAGGATCAGCAGCCAGAAAATGAGGGACAGGAAGCCAAACACGGCATCGCGTTCAACACCAAAACCAAACTGGCCGGACAGACATTCACGAAGCGTATAAAGCGGGCTGGTGCCGATATCACCGTAGACAACCCCGATCGCCGCAAGCGTTATTGCGGGTAATGATTGCTTATTATCAGTGCTCATAGACTAGTCTTTTCGTTTAAATAACAAATGTGTTCCCGGTCCCTTGGCCCACAAAAAGCGCACAGTATGCACGATTCATTGCAAAATCGTACCCCTAAATGCAACCGCATTAATGTAGCGCAAAGAAAATTGCGCCGCACTTCAGTCTATTACCAGCCCTGACTGAAACGTCTATACTCGCTTCAATTGGCCGCCACGACGGCGAAAGGATGCAAAACTATTATGGCTCACTCACATTTATTAGCAGAAAGAATTTCCCGCCTCAGCAGCGCGCTGGAGAAAGGCCTTTTCGAGCGTAGCCACGCCATCCGCCTCTGCTTACTGGCGGCGCTGAGCGGTGAGAGCGTGTTTTTGCTGGGACCGCCGGGCATTGCCAAAAGCCTGATTGCCCGCAGGCTAAAATTTGCTTTTCAGAACGCCCGCGCCTTCGAATATCTCATGACCCGGTTTTCCACCCCAGAAGAAGTTTTTGGTCCGCTCTCCATTCAGGCATTGAAAGACGAGGGGCGCTATCAGCGCCTGACAGAAGGGTATCTTCCGGAGGCTGAGATTGTTTTTCTCGATGAGATCTGGAAAGCGGGGCCGGCTATTCTTAACACCCTCCTCACGGCGATAAACGAACGTCGATTCCGTAACGGCGCCAGTGAAGAGAAAATCCCGATGCGCCTGCTGGTGGCCGCCTCTAACGAACTGCCTGAAGCCGACAGCAGTCTGGAAGCGCTGTATGACCGTATGCTTATCCGTCTGTGGCTGGACAAAGTGCAGGATAAGTCCAACTTCCGCTCCATGCTGGTCAGCCAGCAGGATGAAAGTGAAAACCCGGTATCCGCTTCGCTGCAGGTGACGGATGAGGAGTATCACCAGTGGCAGCAGGATATCGGCAAAATCAAACTGCCAGACGCCGTCTTCGAGCTGATCTATCTGCTGCGCCAGCAGCTTGATCTCATCCCTTCAGCGCCCTATGTCTCCGATCGCCGGTGGAAAAAAGCGATCCGCCTGCTGCAGGCGAGCGCCCTGTTCAGCGGGCGTGATGCCGTCGCGCCAATCGATCTGATCCTGCTGAAAGATTGTCTCTGGCACGATGCAGAAGGCATGAACCTGATGCAGCAACAGCTTGACGTTTTGATGACCGGGCACGCCTGGGGACAGCAGGCAATGCTCAACCAGCTGGGGGCGATTGCCCAGCGGCGCATCCAGCTCCAGCAGCAGCAAAGTGATAAAACCGCGCTGAAAGTGAATCGCCTTGGGGGCATGTTCGCCCGCAAACCGCACTACGAGCTTCCCGCGGATCTGACCGGCGCAACGCTAACGTTGCTGCTTCAGCAGCCGCTTAAACTGCATGATATGCAGGTGGTGCACATTACGATTGAGCGCGAGGCGCTGGCGCAGTGGCTGGATAAGGGCGGAGAGATCCGGGGAAAACTCAACGGCATTGGTTTCGCGCAGCCGCTGAATATGGAAGTGGACAGCAGCCAGCACCTGGTGATCCGCGACGTCAGCCTCCAGGGATCGCGTCTTGCGCTGCCGGGAACCGCTTCGGATAGCGTGCCGGAAGAGATCAAGCAGCAGCTGGAAGCGCTGGATACCGAATGGCATCAGCAGCACACCCGCTTTAGCGAGCAGCAAAAATGCCTCTTTATTCATAGCGACTGGTTAGGTCGCATCGAAGCCAGCCTGCAGGATGTCAGCGCGCAGATCAAACAGGCGCGTCAATGCTAACGCTGGATACGCTTAACGTCATGCTGGCCGTCAGCGAGGAGGGGTTGATCGAAGAAGTGGTCATCACCCTTCTGGCGTCGCCGCAGCTGGCGGCGTTTTTTGAAAAATTTCCAAAGCTTAAAAAGGCGATGACGGACGATCTTCCGCGCTGGCGAGAAAATTTGCGTCAACGGTTCAGGGAGACCGAAGTTCCGCCTGAGTTAACGGAAGAGGTGGCCTGCTATCAGCAGTGCCAGCGGCTCTCCACGTCACAGTTTATCGTCCAGCTCCCACAAACCCTGGCGTTGCTCGATAACGTCCATTCTCCGTTTGCCAGCCAGGCCCGGGCGCTGGTCACGGATAACGCCACCTTTACACCCGCACTGCATACCCTCTTCTTACAGCGCTGGCGCCTCAGCCTGGTGGTCCAGGCCACAACGCTGAACCAGCAGCTGCTGGACGAAGAGCGTGAACAGCTGCTCAGTGAAGTTCAGGAACGGATGACGCTGAGCGGCCAGCTAGAACAGGTGCTGGTGGAGAATGAAAACGCCGCCGGACGTCTCTGGGATATGAGCGCCGGTCAGCTCCGACGCGGGGATTATCAGCTGATCGTCAAATACGGCGATTTTCTGGCGCAGCAGCCGGAGCTGATGAAGCTTGCAGAACAGCTGGGTCGCTCAAGGGAGGCAAAATCGGTCCCAAAGAAAGATGCCCCGATGGAAACCTTCCGCACCCTGGTGCGCGAACCGGCTACCGTGCCGGAGCAGGTCGACGGGCTCCAGCAGAGCGATGACATTTTACGCCTGCTGCCCACGGAGCTGAGCACGCTGGGGATGACCGAGCTGGAGTATGAGTTTTATCGTCGGCTGGTTGAAAAACAGCTTCTCACCTACCGACTGCACGGTGAAGCCTGGCGCGAGAAAGTCAGCCAACGGCCGGTCGTCCATCAGGATTTTGATGAACAGCCGCGCGGGCCATTCATTGTTTGCGTAGATACGTCCGGTTCGATGGGCGGGTTTAACGAGCAGTGCGCGAAGGCGTTCTGTCTGGCACTGATGCGCGTGGCGCTGGCCGATCGCCGTCGCTGCTTCATCATGCTCTTCTCCAGCGAGGTGGTGGGCTATGAGCTGACGAACCAGCAGGGGATCGAGCAGGCAATCCGCTTTCTGAGCCAGCGCTTTCGCGGCGGCACGGATCTGGCCAGCTGCTTCCGCAGTATTGTGGAGCGTATGCAGGGCGGCGACTGGTACGACGCTGACGCGGTGGTGATTTCCGATTTTATTGCCCAGCGGCTGCCGGATGACGTGGTGAATAAGGTGAAGGAATTACAGCGGGTGCACCAGCACCGTTTTCACGCGGTGGCGATGTCAGCCCATGGAAAACCCGGCATCATGCGCATCTTCGATCATATCTGGCGCTTTGATACCGGGTTGCGTAGCCGCCTGCTCAGACGCTGGCAGCGTTAATTACAGAAGAGAACCGACGCTTTCACGTACCTGCTGCGGCCAGACGCCACACTGAACCTGACCGATATGGGGTAATTGCAGCAGCAGCATGGTTAAACGGGACTGGCCGATACCGCCGCCGATCGTCTGAGGCATTTGACCGCGCAGCAGCGCCTGGTGCCACTCGAGTTTGAGACGATCTTCATCACCGGTGACCGCCAGCTGGCGCTTCAGCGCGTCGGCATCCACGCGGATCCCCATAGATGAAATCTCGAATGCGTCTTCCAGTACCGGGTTCCACACCAGAATATCGCCGTTCAGCCCGGCAAATTCGCCCTCACCTACAGTGCTCCAGTCATCATAATCCGGTGCGCGAACGTCGTGGCGTTTGCCATCAGACAGTTTGCCGCCGATACCGATCAGGAATACTGCACCTAATTCTTTAGCGATCGCACGCTCGCGACCTTTAGCATCGAGATCCGGGAAGCGGCTCAGCAGCTCCTGGCTGTGGACAAAGTGGATCGTATCCGGCAGGAACGGTGCCAGACCAAACTCTTTGCTCACGGCCGCTTCGGTTGCTTTGATCCCGGCGTAGATCGCCTCAACGGTGGATTTCAGCGTACCGACGTGGCGTTCACCATCACCCATTACGCGCTCCCAGTCCCACTGGTCAACGTAAACGGAATGAATCGGAGAAAGGCGGTCTTCATCGGGACGAAGGGCTTTCATGTGCGTGTAGAGCCCTTCGCCCGCGCTGAAGTCGTGTTGTCCCAGAGTTTGACGCTTCCACTTCGCCAGGGAATGAACCACTTCGAACTGAGCGTCTGGCAGCGTTTTCACTTTTACCTGTACCGCTTTTTCGCATCCAGAGAGGTTATCCTGCGTCCCGTCACCCACGCGGCTCAGAATCGGCGCCTGAACTTCAATAAGGCCAAGCTTCTCTTCCAGCTGGCGGGAAAAATGGGATTTTACGAAACTGATCTGGCGTTGTTTTGCGATGTAAGCGGTTTTCATTATTTATACTCCTGCGTCCTGTTGATATTGATTAAGCAACAGAAATGGCATCATATTCAATAACTCATCAACAAAAAGCCACCTTCACTTTTGATTCGATAAAATTAAACGCTAGAATAGGGTGATTCATTAATCCTCATAAGAAAAAACTATGGAAAATTATCAGATCGACAATCTCGACCGCGGCATTCTGGAGGCGTTAATGGCCAATGCCCGTACCGCCTACGCCGAGTTGGCAAAACAGTTTGGCGTCAGCCCGGGAACCATTCACGTCCGCGTAGAGAAGATGAAGCAGGCGGGGATCATTACCGGCGCACGCATTGACGTCAGTCCTAAACATCTGGGTTACGACGTCTGCTGCTTCATCGGCATCATTCTTAAAAGCGCCAAAGACTACCCTTCCGCCCTGGCGAAGCTGAACGCGCTGGATGAAGTCACCGAGGCGTATTACACCACCGGGCATTACAGCATCTTTATTAAAGTCATGTGCCGATCCATCGACGCCCTCCAGCAGGTACTTATCAACAAGATCCAAACAATCGATGAAATTCAGTCCACCGAGACGCTGATCTCCCTGCAAAACCCGATCATGCGTACCATCCGCCCGTGATCGGGCAAATTCATTCCCACATTTTCCACAGGTAGATCCCAGCTCGTTCACAGCGTACAATGACCGTCTCTTTATCTGGGCGAGCGATCAATGGCGGACATTACCCTTATCAGCGGCAGCACCCTTGGTGGTGCGGAATACGTAGCGGAACACCTGGCTGAAAAGCTGGAAGATGCGGGCTTTTCCACGGAAACCCTGCACGGTCCGTTGCTTGAAGATCTCCCGACTGACGGGGTCTGGCTGCTGATCACCTCCACGCACGGCGCGGGCGATCTGCCGGATAACCTGCAACCTTTATATGACGAACTGCTGGAACAGCAGCCCGACCTGTCAAACGTCCGTTTTGGCGCGGTGGGGATCGGCAGTCGTGAATATGACACCTTTTGCGGGGCAATAGAGAAAGTTGAAGCCGCTGTAACCTCCTGTGGAGCAAAACAGCTGGGTGAAACGCTCAAGATCAACATCCTCGATCATGACATTCCGGAGGATCCAGCCGAGATCTGGCTCGCGGAATGGAAAAATTTACTCAAAAGCGATTAAAGATTGCGCGAACAGATGTGGATAACTCTGGTTAAAAGCTCGTATTAACCCGTAGTTATCCAAAGAACAGCTGTTGTATCGTTTTTGACCTGTGTATAAAGTCGCGATCTGATCCCAGCTTATACTGTCCAGGATCACCGATCATTCACAGCAAACGATCCTTTCTAACTGCATGATCTTCTTTATGTGATCGGACTTATCCACACAGGTTCGCGATCCTAATAAGAGATCACAATAGAACAGATCTCTAAATAAAAAGATCTTCTTTTTAATAGCCCAGGATCCCAATGCTTTCTCGAAAGACTAAAGTTGAGTAGAATCCACGGCCCGGGCTTCAATCCATTTTCATACCGCTTTACGCGAGGCAGACCACCATGTTTTATCAGGATCCTTTTGACGTCATCATCATTGGCGGGGGTCATGCAGGCACTGAGGCCGCAATGGCCGCAGCGCGTATGGGTCAGCAGACCCTGCTTTTGACACACAATATCGACACGCTGGGACAAATGTCCTGTAATCCGGCGATTGGCGGCATTGGGAAAGGACACCTGGTAAAAGAAGTGGATGCACTTGGCGGCCTGATGGCGAAAGCAATCGATCATGCTGGCATCCAGTTTAGGATACTAAACGCGAGTAAAGGTCCCGCTGTGCGTGCGACCCGTGCCCAGGCAGACCGCGTGCTTTACCGTCAGGCTGTGCGTACCGCCCTGGAGAACCAGCCGAACCTGATGATCTTCCAGCAGGCGGTTGAAGATCTTATCGTTGAGAACGATCGCGTCGTAGGTGCCGTGACCCAGATGGGTCTCAAATTCCGTGCGAAAGCCGTGGTGCTGACCGTGGGCACATTCCTGGACGGTAAAATTCATATCGGTCTGGATAACTACAGCGGTGGCCGTGCCGGCGATCCGCCGTCTATTCCCCTGTCTCGCCGTCTGCGTGAACTGCCGCTGCGCGTCAGCCGCCTGAAAACCGGTACGCCGCCGCGTATTGATGCGCGCACCATTGATTTCAGCGTGCTGGCGCAACAGCACGGTGATAATCCGATGCCGGTGTTCTCGTTCATGGGCAATGCGGCTCAGCATCCGCAGCAGGTACCGTGCTACATCACGCATACCAACGAGAAAACCCATGACGTGATCCGCAATAACCTCGATCGCAGCCCCATGTATGCCGGCGTGATCGAAGGGATCGGCCCACGCTACTGTCCGTCGATCGAAGACAAAGTGATGCGCTTCGCCGATCGTAACCAGCACCAGATCTTCCTGGAGCCGGAAGGGCTGACCTCAAATGAAATTTATCCGAACGGCATCTCCACCAGTCTGCCGTTCGATGTACAGATGCAAATTGTTCGCTCAATGCAGGGGATGGAGAATGCGAAAATCGTTCGTCCCGGCTACGCTATTGAGTACGATTTCTTCGATCCGCGCGACCTGAAGCCAACCCTGGAAAGCAAATTCATCCACGGTCTGTTCTTCGCGGGGCAGATTAACGGCACTACCGGCTACGAAGAAGCGGCTGCGCAGGGCCTGCTTGCCGGTCTGAACGCCGCGCGCTTCTCCGCTGAGAAAGAGGGCTGGGCACCAGGCCGTTCTCAGGCGTATCTGGGCGTGCTGGTTGACGATCTCTGCACGCTGGGTACCAAAGAGCCGTATCGTATGTTTACCTCTCGCGCTGAATATCGCCTGATGCTGCGTGAAGATAACGCCGACCTGCGTCTGACCGAAATGGGCCGCGAGCTGGGTCTGGTCGATGACGAACGCTGGGCGCGGTTCAACGAAAAGCTGGAGCGCATTGAGCAGGAACGTCAGCGCCTGAAAACCACCTGGGTGAATCCGCAGGCGGAAACCGCCGCCGAAGTAAACGCTCACTTAACCGCGCCGCTGTCGCGTGAAGCCAGCGGGGAAGATCTGCTGCGCCGTCCTGAAGTCACCTACGAGAACCTGGTCAAACTGACCGCGTTCGCGCCGGGGCTCGAAGACGCTGAAGCGGCAGAGCAGGTTGAGATCCAGGTGAAGTATGAAGGTTACATCGCGCGTCAGCAGGATGAGATCGAAAAACAGCAGCGTAACGAAAACACGCTGCTGCCGGAAATGCTGGACTACCGCCAGGTGACGGGCCTTTCCAACGAAGTGATCGCCAAGCTGAACGATCACAAACCGGTATCGATCGGCCAGGCATCCCGTATCTCCGGCGTCACGCCTGCAGCGATTTCGATCCTGCTGGTCTGGCTGAAAAAGCAGGGCATGCTGCGCCGCAGCGCGTAATGCCCAGAACATTGCCCGGTGGCGCTGCGCTTACCGGGCCTGATGAACCCGTAGGGCGGGTAAGCGAAGCGCCCCCCGCCACCTAAGTTTTCCAACAGGTATTCACCGTGCTTAACAAACTCTCTCGTCTGCTGGATCAGGCAGGTATTTCGCTCACCGATCACCAGAAAAATCAGCTGGTGGCCTATGTCGATATGCTGAACAAATGGAACAAAGCGTACAACCTGACCTCAGTACGTGACCCCAACGAGATGCTGGTACGCCATATTCTCGATAGCATCGTGGTTGCCCCGTGGCTGAAAGGTGAGCGTTTTATCGACGTGGGTACGGGACCTGGTTTACCGGGCGTTCCGCTGTCGATTGTTCGCCCTGAGAGCCACTTCACGCTTCTGGACAGCCTTGGCAAGCGCGTGCGCTTTTTACGTCAGGTACAGCATGAGCTGAAGCTTGAAAACATCACGCCCGTGCAGAGCAGGGTAGAGGAGTTCCCGGCAGAGCCGCCATTTGACGGTGTTATCAGCCGCGCGTTTGCTTCGCTCAATGATATGGTTAGCTGGTGTAAGCACTTGCCGGCAGAGAATGGCCGCTTTTATGCGCTGAAAGGGCAGTTACCAGGCGATGAGATTGAACAGCTCCCGGACGGTTTTGCTGTTGAATCCATCGAGAAATTACACATTCCTCAGCTCGATGGGGAGCGTCATCTGGTGATAATTAAGCCAAACAATTTTTAAAAAATTAATAAAAAATGTGGAATTTGTGCTGTTCTTCGCATGTTAAAAAACAGCACAACTACAGGGGATTTACCGGTGAGCCTTTAACCTCTTTTTCACTAAGGTTTTTCTTCTGGTTAACCTGGCCTCTTTTATTTACCGAGAAGATAGTCATCTGTGAAAATATAAGTCTGCTAAAAGTGGGAGGCGGTAACCAGAACGTAATGTTAATTGTTTATTAAGAATGTCAATAAAACGTTTTTATTGTGTACTGGGCTGTTTTGAAAATAGTTACGGTGTTTTGCTTTTAATTTCATAAAGATAAATTTATGCGATTTGCGCCTTTGATAAATACAACCTTATCGCAAATGTGTGTTTTGTGATCTCGTGCACGCTTTATCGCCAACGTTTTCGCGCTGTTTGCAGTTTTGGTCGAAGGTTGACGCTTTCAGCGAAAGTTAAAAAATAGCGGTGGGGAAAAATATTTAAACATTTATTCACCTTTTCGCTACTTAATGTTTGAAATCACGGGTGCGCACCGTATAATTTGACCGCTTTTTGATGCTTGACTCTGAGCCTTAAAGGACGTTTTATACGACACGCGGCATACCTCGAAGGGAGCAGGAGTAAAAACGTGATGTCTGTGTCGCTCTTGAGTAGAAACGTTGCTCGTAAGCTTCTGTTCATTCAGTTTCTGGCTGTGATAGCAAGTGGACTGCTGTTTAGCCTCAAAGACCCCTTCTGGGGCATCTCCGCCGTGTGCGGGGGTTTGGCGGTTGTGCTGCCAAACGTGTTGTTTATGATTTTTGCCTGGCGTCATCAGGCGCATACACCCGCCAAAGGCCGCGTGGCCTGGTCCTTCGCCCTCGGCGAAGTGTGTAAGGTGTTGCTGACCTTTGCTCTACTGGTGATGGCGCTGGCGGTTTTGAAAGTGGTCTTCATGCCGCTGATAGCAACGTGGGTTTTGGTGCTGGTGGTACAAGTTCTGGCTCCAGCTGTAATCAATAACAAAGGGTAAAAGGCATCATGGCTTCAGAAAATATGACGCCGCAGGATTACATAGGTCACCATCTGAATAACCTTCAGCTGGACCTGCGTACATTCTCGCTGGTGGATCCACATAACCCCCCGGCCACCTTCTGGACGATCAACATCGACTCCATGTTCTTCTCGGTGGTTTTGGGTCTTCTGTTCCTGGCCATGTTCCGCGGTGTTGCTAAACGAGCGACCAGCGGTGTACCAGGGAAATTCCAGACCTTCATCGAAATGATCATCGGCTTCGTCCATGGTAGCGTCAAAGACATGTACCATGGTAAGAGCAAACTGATTGCTCCGCTGGCCCTGACCGTGTTCGTTTGGGTCTTCCTGATGAACCTGATGGACCTGCTGCCAATCGATCTGCTGCCGTTTATCGGCGAGCACATCTTCGGCCTGCCAGCGCTGCGTGTTGTACCGTCTGCGGACGTGAACATCACCCTGTCGATGGCGCTGGGCGTATTTATCCTGATTCTTTTCTACAGCATCAAAATGAAAGGCGTAAGCGGCTTTGTGAAAGAGCTTACCTTGCAGCCGTTCAACCACTGGGCGTTTATTCCGGTCAACCTGATCCTGGAAGGCGTTAGCCTGCTGTCCAAACCTGTTTCACTGGGTCTGCGACTGTTCGGCAACATGTATGCGGGTGAGCTGATTTTCATTCTGATCGCGGGTCTTCTGCCGTGGTGGTCACAGTGGGTTCTGAATGTGCCTTGGGCCATTTTCCACATCCTGATCATTACGCTGCAAGCCTTTATCTTCATGGTTCTGACGATCGTCTATCTGTCGATGGCGTCTGAAGAGCACTGATTTTTTACCAACACTACTACGTTTTAATTGAAACAAACTGGAGACTGTCATGGAAAACCTGAATATGGATCTGCTGTACATGGCTGCCGCTGTGATGATGGGTCTGGCGGCTATCGGTGCTGCGATCGGTATCGGCATCCTCGGGGGCAAATTCCTGGAAGGCGCAGCGCGTCAACCTGATCTGATTCCTCTGCTGCGTACTCAGTTCTTTATCGTTATGGGTCTGGTGGATGCTATCCCAATGATCGCTGTAGGTCTGGGTCTGTACGTGATGTTTGCTGTCGCGTAGTAGTAGTTTTAAAACCCTAAGCCACAGAAATTAAAGAGGTATTGTGCTGTGAACATGAACGCAACAATCCTCGGCCAGGCCATCGCGTTTATTCTCTTTGTCTGGTTCTGCATGAAGTATGTATGGCCGCCTTTAATGGCTGCCATCGAAAAACGTCAGAAAGAAATTGCTGACGGTCTGGCTTCCGCAGAACGCGCTAAGAAAGATTTGGACCTTGCACAGGCCAACGCGACAGACCAGCTGAAAAAAGCGAAAGCTGAAGCTCAGGTAATCATTGAACAGGCTAACAAACGCCGTTCTCAGATCCTGGACGAAGCCAAAGCTGAAGCAGAACAGGAACGTACTAAGATCGTGACACAGGCTCAGGCAGAAATTGATGCTGAGCGTAAACGTGCTCGTGAAGAACTGCGTAAGCAGGTTGCGATTCTGGCTGTTGCTGGCGCCGAGAAGATCATCGAACGTTCCGTGGATGAAGCTGCTAACAGCGACATCGTGGACAAACTTGTCGCTGAACTGTAAGGAGGGAGGGGCTGATGTCTGAATTTGTTACGGTAGCTCGCCCCTACGCCAAAGCAGCTTTTGACTTTGCTGTCGAACACCAAAATGTCGATCGCTGGCAGGATATGCTGGCGTTTGCCGCTGAGGTGACGAAAAACGAACAAATGGCTGAGTTGCTTTCCGGTGCGTTAGCACCTGAAACTCTCGCCGCGTCGTTTATCGCCGTGTGCGGAGAGCAACTGGATGCCAACGGCCAGAACCTGATTAAGGTGATGGCAGAAAATGGTCGTCTCCGTGTGCTCCCGGATGTTCTCGAGCAGTTTGAGCACTTACGTGCCCTTAGTGAAGCAACCGCTGAAGTTGAAGTGACTTCTGCGACTGAACTGAGTAATGAACAGCTTGCGAAAATCACCGCCGCGATGGAAAAACGTCTGTCACGCAAAGTTAAGCTGAATTGCAAAATCGATAAGTCTGTAATGGCAGGCGTAATCATCCGTTCGGGTGATATGGTCATTGATGGCAGCGTACGCGGCCGTCTTGAACGCCTTGCAGACGTCTTGCAGTCTTAAGGGGACTGGAGCATGCAACTGAATTCCACCGAAATCAGCGAACTGATCAAGCAGCGCATTGCTCAGTTCAGTGTTGTGAGTGAAGCTCACAACGAAGGTACTATTGTTTCTGTAAGTGACGGTGTTATCCGCATCCACGGCCTGGCCGATTGTATGCAGGGTGAGATGATTTCCCTGCCGGGTAACCGTTACGCTATCGCACTGAACCTGGAGCGCGACTCCGTAGGTGCAGTTGTGATGGGTCCATACGCTGACCTCGCCGAAGGCATGAAGGTTAAGTGTACTGGCCGTATTCTGGAAGTGCCGGTTGGCCGTGGCCTGCTGGGTCGCGTTGTTAACACCCTGGGTGCGCCAATCGACGGTAAAGGTCCGGTTGAGCACGATGGCTTCTCTCCAATCGAAGTTATCGCACCAGGCGTTATCGACCGTCAGTCCGTAGATCAGCCTGTTCAGACAGGTTATAAGTCCGTTGATGCCATGATCCCAATCGGTCGTGGTCAGCGTGAACTGATCATCGGTGACCGTCAGACCGGTAAAACCGCGATGGCTATCGACGCCATCATCAACCAGCGTGACTCCGGCATCAAATGCGTGTACGTGGCCATCGGCCAGAAAGCGTCCACCATTTCTAACGTGGTTCGTAAACTGGAAGAGCACGGCGCACTGTCTAACACCATCGTTGTGGTAGCTACCGCGTCTGAATCTGCTGCACTGCAATACCTGGCGCCATACGCCGGTTGCGCAATGGGCGAATACTTCCGTGACCGCGGTGAAGATGCGCTGATTGTATACGATGACCTGTCTAAACAGGCTGTTGCTTATCGTCAGGTTTCCCTGCTGCTCCGTCGTCCACCTGGACGTGAAGCGTTCCCTGGCGACGTATTCTACCTCCACTCTCGTCTGCTGGAGCGTGCTTCCCGCGTTAACGCGGAATACGTCGAGAACTTCACCAAAGGTGAAGTGAAAGGTAAAACGGGCTCTCTGACTGCTCTGCCGATCATTGAAACCCAGGCGGGTGACGTTTCTGCGTTCGTTCCGACCAACGTAATCTCCATTACCGATGGTCAGATCTTCCTGGAAACCAACCTGTTTAACTCCGGTATTCGTCCGGCGGTTAACCCGGGTATCTCCGTATCCCGTGTTGGTGGTGCTGCTCAGACCAAGATCATCAAGAAACTGTCCGGTGGTATCCGTACCGCGCTGGCACAGTATCGTGAACTGGCTGCGTTCTCTCAGTTCGCATCCGATCTGGACGAAGCAACCCGTAAACAGCTGAGCCACGGTCAGAAAGTGACCGAGCTGCTGAAGCAGAAACAGTACGCACCAATGTCTGTTGCTCAGCAGGGCCTGGTACTGTTCGCGGCTGAACGCGGTTACCTCGAAGATGTGGAACTGGCGAAAATCGGTAGCTTCGAAGCCGCTCTGCTGGCTTACGTCGACCGTGATCACGCTCCGCTGATGCAAGAGATCAACCAGACCGGTGGCTATAACGACGAAATCGAAGGCAAGCTGAAAGCTATCCTCGATTCCTTCAAAGCAACCCAATCCTGGTAATCGTCCGGCGGCTTGTCTCAGGACAAGCCGCCTGGCATTGAGGAGAAGCTCATGGCCGGCGCAAAAGAGATACGTAGTAAGATCGCAAGCGTCCAGAACACGCAAAAGATCACTAAAGCGATGGAGATGGTCGCCGCTTCCAAAATGCGTAAATCGCAGGATCGCATGGCGGCCAGCCGTCCTTATGCAGAAACCATGCGCAAAGTGATTGGTCACCTTGCAAACGGTAATCTGGAATATAAGCACCCTTACCTGGAAGAACGCGACGTTAAGCGCGTGGGCTACCTGGTGGTGTCGACCGACCGTGGTCTGTGTGGCGGCTTGAACATTAACCTGTTCAAAAAACTGCTGGCGGATATGAAAGCATGGTCTGAAAAAGGCGTTCAGTGCGATATCGCAATGATCGGCTCTAAAGGCGTCTCTTTCTTTAACTCCGTTGGTGGCAACATTGTCGCTCAGGTGACCGGTATGGGTGATAACCCGTCCCTGTCCGAACTGATCGGCCCGGTTAAAGTGATGTTGCAGGCCTATGATGAAGGCCGTCTGGACAGACTGTACGTTGTCAGCAACAAATTCATTAACACCATGTCTCAGGTTCCAACGCTCACTCAGATGCTGCCGTTACCGGCATCAGAAGATGACGAGCTGAAGCAAAAAGCCTGGGATTACCTGTATGAACCCGATCCGAAACCGCTGCTGGATACCCTGCTGCGTCGTTACGTTGAATCTCAGGTTTATCAGGGCGTTGTAGAAAACCTGGCCAGCGAGCAGGCCGCACGAATGGTGGCGATGAAAGCCGCGACCGATAATGGCGGCAGCCTGATTAAAGAGCTGCAGTTGGTTTACAACAAAGCTCGTCAGGCCAGCATTACTCAGGAACTCACCGAGATCGTCTCGGGGGCCGCCGCGGTTTAACCAGGTTTACGAATTACGTAGAGGATTCAAGATGGCTACTGGAAAGATTGTCCAGGTAATCGGCGCCGTGGTGGACGTCGAGTTCCCTCAGGACGCCGTACCACGCGTGTACGACGCGCTTGAGGTACAGAATGGTAACGAGAGCCTGGTGCTGGAAGTTCAGCAGCAGCTCGGCGGCGGTATCGTGCGTACCATCGCGATGGGTTCTTCCGACGGTCTGCGTCGTGGTCTGGAAGTCAAAGACCTCGAGCACCCGATCGAAGTCCCGGTAGGTAAAGCAACACTGGGTCGTATCATGAACGTATTGGGTCAGCCAATCGACATGAAAGGTGACATCGGTGAAGAAGAGCGTTGGGCTATCCACCGCGCAGCACCTTCCTACGAAGAGCTGTCCAGCTCTCAGGAACTGCTGGAAACCGGTATCAAAGTTATCGACCTGATGTGTCCGTTCGCGAAGGGCGGTAAAGTCGGTCTGTTCGGTGGTGCGGGTGTTGGTAAAACCGTAAACATGATGGAGCTGATCCGTAACATCGCGATCGAGCACTCCGGTTACTCCGTGTTTGCGGGCGTAGGTGAACGTACTCGTGAGGGTAACGATTTCTACCACGAAATGACCGACTCCAACGTACTGGACAAAGTATCCTTGGTTTACGGCCAGATGAACGAGCCACCAGGAAACCGTCTGCGCGTTGCGCTGACCGGTCTGACGATGGCTGAGAAGTTCCGTGATGAAGGCCGTGACGTTCTGCTGTTCGTTGATAACATCTATCGTTACACCCTGGCCGGTACGGAAGTATCTGCACTGCTGGGTCGTATGCCTTCAGCGGTAGGTTATCAGCCTACGCTGGCGGAAGAGATGGGTGTTCTTCAGGAACGTATCACCTCTACCAAAACCGGTTCTATCACCTCCGTTCAGGCGGTATACGTACCTGCGGATGACTTGACTGACCCATCTCCAGCAACCACCTTTGCGCACTTAGACGCAACCGTGGTACTGAGCCGTCAGATCGCGTCTCTGGGTATCTACCCGGCCGTTGACCCGCTGGACTCCACCAGCCGTCAGCTGGATCCACTGGTTGTTGGTCAGGAACACTACGACACCGCACGTGGCGTACAGTCCCTGCTGCAGCGTTACCAGGAACTGAAAGACATCATCGCCATCCTGGGTATGGATGAACTGTCTGAAGAAGACAAACTGGTGGTAGCACGTGCGCGTAAGATTCAGCGCTTCCTGTCCCAGCCGTTCTTCGTTGCGGAAGTATTCACCGGTTCTCCGGGTAAATACGTTTCCCTGAAAGACACCATCCGTGGCTTTAAAGGCATTATGGAAGGCGAATACGACCACCTGCCAGAGCAGGCGTTCTACATGGTTGGTTCCATCGAAGAAGCCGTGGAAAAAGCCAAAAAACTTTAACGCCTTAATCGGAGGGTGATATGGCAATGACTTACCACCTGGACGTCGTCAGCGCAGAGCAACAAATGTTCTCTGGTCTGGTCGAGAAAATCCAGGTAACGGGTAGTGAAGGTGAACTGGGTATTTTCCCGGGTCACGCACCGCTGCTCACCGCCATTAAGCCTGGTATGATCCGCATCGTTAAACAGTTCGGTCACGAAGAGTTTATCTATCTGTCCGGCGGCATTCTTGAAGTGCAGCCTGGCAGTGTGACCGTTCTGGCCGATACCGCTATCCGTGGACAGGATCTCGACGAAGCGCGAGCCCTGGAATCGAAGCGTAAGGCTGAAGAGCACATTAGCAGCTCTCATGGTGACGTGGATTACGCTCAGGCGTCTGCGGAGCTGGCCAAAGCGATCGCGAAACTGCGCGTTATCGAGTTGACCAAAAAAGCGATGTAACACCGGCTTGAAAAGCACAAAAGCCAGTCTGGATACCAGGCTGGCTTTTTTTTTCGGCCTTAATTCATGATGAAAAAGATGTAGAATTTTAAGCTTCAAACGTTTTTACTTCACACTCAAACTACCGTCAGGATGCGTATGTCAAACAGTGCGATGAGCGTGGTGATTCTTGCCGCTGGCAAAGGGACCCGCATGTATTCCGATCTGCCTAAGGTGCTCCACACGCTTGCAGGAAAGCCAATGGTGCAGCATGTCATTGATGCAGCGAACGAGCTGGGTGCCAGTCAGGTCCACCTGGTCTACGGCCACGGCGGCGATCTGCTTAAAAAGACGCTGAGCGATGACAAGCTCAACTGGGTGCTTCAGGCCGAACAGCTGGGCACAGGCCATGCGATGCAGCAGGCTGCGCCTTTCTTTGCGGATGACGAAGATATTTTAATGCTTTACGGCGATGTCCCGCTGATCTCCGTTGAAACCCTGACTCGCCTGCGTGAAGCCAAACCGCAGGGCGGCATCGGTTTGTTGACCGTCGTGCTGGACGATCCAAGCGGTTATGGCCGCATCACCCGTGAAAACGGCAACGTCACAGGTATTGTTGAGCATAAAGATGCCAGCGACGAACAGCGCCAGATTCAGGAGATCAACACCGGTATTCTGATTGCCAACGGCGCGGATATGAAGCGCTGGCTGTCCAGACTCGACAATAACAACGCGCAGGGTGAATACTACATCACCGACATCATTGCGATGGCGTACCACGAAGGGCGTGATATTGCCGCCGTTCATCCGGCGCGCATCAGCGAAACGGACGGCGTGAACAACCGCCTGCAGCTTTCCCGTCTTGAGCGTATTTATCAGTCCGAGCAGGCCGAAAAACTGCTGCTTGCGGGCGTGATGCTGCGCGATCCGGCGCGTTTCGATCTGCGTGGTTCGTTATCTCACGGGCGTGACGTTGAAATTGATACGAACGTTATCCTCGAAGGTCACGTCACGCTGGGCAATCGCGTCAAAATTGGCGCCGGCTGCGTGATTAAAAACAGCGTCATCGGCGACGACTGCGAAATCAGCCCGTACAGCGTGGTGGAAGATGCCCGTCTGGATGCGGCCTGTACCATCGGCCCGTTTGCGCGTCTGCGCCCGGGCGCTGAGCTGCTGGAAGGCGCTCACGTGGGTAACTTCGTGGAAATGAAAAAAGCGCGTCTGGGTAAAGGCTCGAAAGCCGGTCATCTGACCTATCTGGGCGACGCGGAAATTGGCAATAACGTGAATATTGGTGCAGGGACTATTACCTGTAACTATGACGGCGCGAATAAGTTTAAAACCATCATCGGTGACGACGTGTTTGTTGGCTCCGATACGCAGCTGGTTGCGCCTGTTACCGTGGGTAACGGGGTGACCATTGCCGCGGGAACAACCGTTACGCGCGATGTGGCCGAGAACGAGCTGGTGTTAAGCCGCGTTCCGCAGGTCAGCAAGCAGGGCTGGAAACGCCCGGAGAAGAAAAAGTAACAACAAGGCGGGTGGCGCTACGCTTACCCGCCCTACGATTGAGTAGGCCTGATAGGCGTAGCCGTCATCAGGCAAACCCGGGAGAGGAGATAAATATATATTTCCCCCCACAAGCAGTACCCATAAAAATAACCCCACTCTCTACAAGGCTCGGGGCGCCCGGAAAGGGTAAATACAGGTCAGCGACAACGCAGGCATAATGCCTAAATTCGGAATCTAAAATTATGTGTGGAATTGTTGGCGCAGTTGCGCAGCGTGATATTGCTGAAATCCTTCTCGAAGGTTTACGTCGTCTGGAATACCGTGGTTACGACTCAGCCGGTCTGGCTGTCGTCGATGCAGAAGGTCATATGACCCGTCTGCGTCGTCTCGGTAAAGTGCAGATGCTGGCCCAGGCCGCGGAAGAACATCCGCTGCACGGTGGGACCGGTATTGCTCACACCCGCTGGGCGACGCACGGCGAACCGTCTGAAGGTAACGCGCACCCGCATGTGTCTGAACACATCGTGGTCGTGCACAACGGCATTATCGAAAACCACGAACCGCTGCGCGAAGAACTGAAAGCGCGCGGCTACACCTTCGTCTCTGAAACTGACACCGAAGTGATTGCTCACCTGGTGCACTGGGAGCTGGAGCAGGGCGGCACGCTGCGTGATGCGGTGCTGCGTGCTATCCCTCAGCTGCGCGGTGCGTACGGTACGGTGATCATGGATTCCCGCGATCCGTCCACATTGCTGGCCGCGCGTTCCGGTAGCCCGATGGTTATCGGTCTGGGCATGGGTGAAAACTTCATCGCTTCTGACCAGCTGGCGCTCCTGCCGGTTACCCGTCGCTTTATCTTCCTCGAAGAGGGGGATATCGCGGAAGTGACCCGTCGCAGCGTGACCGTCTTCGATACCAAAGGCGAGCAGGTGAAACGTCAGGAGATCGAATCGAATCTGCAGTACGACGCGGGCGACAAAGGCGCTTACCGTCACTACATGCAGAAAGAGATTTACGAGCAGCCAAACGCCATCAAAAACACCCTGACCGGGCGCATCAGCCACGGTGAAGTGGATCTGAGCGAGCTGGGCGCAAACGCGAACGAACTGCTCGGCAAGGTTGAGCACATTCAGATCGTGGCCTGCGGCACGTCTTACAACTCCGGTATGGTCTCTCGCTACTGGTTTGAATCCCTGGCTGGCGTGCCGTGCGATGTGGAAATCGCGTCTGAATTCCGCTATCGCAAATCCGCGGTGCGTCGTAACAGCCTGATGATCACCCTTTCCCAGTCTGGCGAAACGGCGGATACCCTGGCAGCGCTGCGTCTGTCTAAAGAGCTGGGTTACCTGGGCTCTCTGGCTATCTGTAACGTTCCTGGCTCATCGCTGGTGCGTGAGTCCGATCTGGCGCTGATGACCAAAGCGGGCACCGAAATCGGTGTGGCCTCTACCAAAGCGTTTACCACTCAGCTGACCGTTCTGCTGATGCTGGTGGCGAAGCTGGCGCGTCTGAAAGGTGAAGATGCGTCCGTTGAGCACGACATCGTTCACGGCCTGCAGGCGCTGCCGAGCCGTATTGAGCAGATGCTGTCTCAGGACAAACGCATAGAAGCTCTGGCGGAAGATTTCTCCGACAAACATCACGCCCTGTTCCTGGGTCGTGGCGATCAGTATCCGATTGCGCTGGAAGGCGCGCTGAAGCTGAAAGAGATCTCCTACATTCACGCTGAAGCCTATGCGGCAGGCGAGCTGAAGCACGGCCCGCTGGCGCTGATTGACGCGGATATGCCGGTCATCGTTGTGGCACCAAACAACGAACTGCTGGAAAAACTGAAGTCTAACATCGAAGAAGTGCGCGCCCGCGGCGGTGTTCTGTACGTCTTCGCCGACAAAGATGCCGGTTTTGTCAGCAACGACAACATGCATATCATCGAGATGCCGCATGTGGAAGAGGTGATTGCACCAATCTTCTACACCGTTCCGCTGCAGCTGCTGGCCTATCACGTTGCCCTGATCAAAGGCACCGACGTTGACCAGCCGCGTAACCTGGCGAAATCGGTTACCGTAGAATAATCCCTTCAGGCTCCACCTTCGGGTGGAGCTTTTTTATCCCGCCCGGTTTGTTTTTCATCAATCCTTTCTCGTTTTTAATAATGACAATTTGTCATCTTCAGCTACTTTTTTCAGTGTCACATAAAGAAAATATTTCTGAAAACGCCTTGTCATAAAAGTGGCTAACTAGATGAAAATTAAGCTTTCTTTTGCTTTTTTTTAAGTGAAATTAACGTTGTCATAAAACTGTCATAATTCGTACATTTATCTGTCACCTGTTTGTCCTATTTTGCTCATCGTAGCCACTAAACAACGATTTACGAAAATCTTGCAGGAGACATTATGAAAGTTATGCGTACCACTGTCGCAACTGTTGTCGCCGCGACCTTATCTCTGAGCGCGTTCTCTGTATTTGCAGAAGCAAGCCTGACTGGCGCTGGTGCAACCTTCCCTGCGCCGGTGTATGCCAAATGGGCAGATACCTACCAGAAAGAAACCGGTAACAAGGTTAACTATCAGGGTATCGGCTCCTCCGGTGGCGTTAAACAAATTACCGCGAACACTGTTGATTTCGGCGCATCAGACGCTCCGCTGTCTGATGACAAACTGGCTCAGGAAGGCCTGTTCCAGTTCCCTACCGTGATCGGTGGCGTGGTCCTGGCCATCAACCTGCCGGGCGTGAAGTCGGGTGAGCTGGTGCTGGACGGCAAAACTCTGGGTGACATCTACCTGGGCAAAATCAAAAAATGGGATGACGAAGCGATCGCTAAACTCAACCCAGGCCTGAAGCTGCCTTCTCAGAACATCGCCGTGGTTCGCCGCGCGGATGGTTCCGGTACCTCTTTCGTGTTCACCAGCTACCTGGCAAAAGTGAACGAAGAGTGGAAATCTAAAGTCGGCTCCGGTTCTACCGTTAACTGGCCAACCGGTCTGGGCGGTAAGGGTAACGACGGTATAGCCGCGTTCGTACAGCGTCTGCCTGGCTCAATTGGTTACGTAGAGTATGCGTACGCCAAGCAGAACAACCTGTCCTACACCAAACTGGTTTCAGCCGACGGCAAACCGGTTAGCCCGACCGAAGAGAACTTTGCTAACGCGGCGAAAGGCGCTGACTGGAGCAAATCCTTCGCGCAGGATCTGACTAACCAGAAAGGCGAAGGTGCGTGGCCAATCACCTCTACCACCTTCATCCTGGTTCACAAAGAGCAGAAGAAACCTGAGCAGGGCGCCGAAGTGCTGAAGTTCTTCGACTGGGCGTACAAAAACGGCGGCAAACAGGCTAACGCCCTGGATTACGCTACCCTGCCGGACAACGTGGTTGAGCAGATTCGTGCTGCATGGAAAACCAACGTGAAAGACAGCAGCGGTAAAGCGCTGTACTAACAGGATATATTTAACGAAGATGGCGGGTGGCGCTGCGCTTACCCGCCCTACGGTTTAAGCTGTAGGCCCGGTAAGCGTTAGCGCCACCGGGCATATTCGTAAAAACGTCTCAAACAGAAGAGTAATTTATGGCTGCAACCAAGCCTGCATTTAACCCTCCGGGTAAAAAAGGTGACATGATTTTCAGCGCGCTGGTCAAACTGGCTGCGCTGATTGTGCTATTGCTGCTGGGCGGCATTATCGTGTCTCTGATTTTCTCCTCATGGCCGAGCATCCAGAAATTCGGTTTTTCCTTCCTGTGGACTAAAGAGTGGGACGCGCCGAACGATATCTACGGTGCCCTGGTGCCGATTTACGGCACGCTGGTGACCTCGTTCATCGCCCTGCTGATTGCGGTTCCGGTGAGCTTTGGTATTGCCCTGTTCCTGACGGAGCTGGCGCCGGGCTGGCTGCGACGCCCGCTGGGTATTGCCATCGAACTGCTGGCGGCTATTCCAAGTATCGTTTACGGCATGTGGGGTCTGTTCATCTTTGCTCCGCTGTTCGCAACGTATTTCCAGGAACCGGTCGGTAACGTGCTTTCCGCTATTCCGTTTGTGGGGGCCCTGTTCTCTGGCCCGGCTTTCGGTATTGGCATTCTGGCGGCAGGTGTGATCCTCGCCATCATGATTATTCCTTACATTGCGGCGGTCATGCGCGATGTCTTCGAACAAACGCCGGTGATGATGAAAGAGTCGGCCTACGGCATCGGCTGCACCACCTGGGAAGTTATCTGGCGCATTGTCCTTCCGTTCACCAAAAATGGGGTGATCGGGGGCGTGATGCTGGGTTTAGGTCGTGCGCTGGGTGAAACCATGGCGGTCACCTTTATCATCGGTAACACCTACCAGCTCGACAGCGCGTCGCTCTACATGCCGGGTAACAGTATTACCTCGGCGCTGGCGAATGAATTTGCGGAAGCGGAATCGGGGCTGCACGTGGCGGCGCTGATGGAGCTGGGTCTGATTCTGTTCGTTATCACCTTCATTGTTCTGGCGATTTCCAAGCTGATGATTATGCGCCTCGCTAAAAATGAGGGGGCACGCTAATGGCAACTCTCGAAATGCAAGCTACCGCTGAACTGGCGGAATCCCGCCGTAAAATGCAGGCCAGACGCCGCATGAAAAACCGTATTGCCCTGTCGCTCTCTATGGCGACGATGGCATTCGGCCTGTTCTGGCTGGTCTGGATCCTCTTCTCGACGGTCGTTCGCGGGATTGACGGGATGTCACTGTCGTTGTTCACCGAAATGACGCCGCCGCCGAACACGGCGGGTGGTGGCCTGGCGAA
Source organism: Enterobacter cloacae complex sp. P16RS2 (assembly GCF_014982155.1). Classification (NCBI taxonomy): domain Bacteria; kingdom Pseudomonadati; phylum Pseudomonadota; class Gammaproteobacteria; order Enterobacterales; family Enterobacteriaceae; genus Enterobacter; species Enterobacter cloacae complex sp. P16RS2. The sequence goes on from NZ_JADCKW010000023.1 coordinate 32,449, forward strand.
TGCCCTGGCGGGCAGCGGCCTGCTGATCCTCTGGGCGACGGTCTTCGGCACCCCGCTGGGCATCATGGCGGGCATCTACCTGGCAGAATACGGTCGTAAATCCTGGCTGGCCGAAGTCATTCGCTTCATCAACGACATTCTGCTGTCTGCACCTTCTATCGTCGTGGGTCTGTTTGTTTACACCGTGGTGGTGGCGCAGATGGAACACTTCTCCGGCTGGGCGGGCGTGATTGCCCTGGCGCTGCTGCAGGTGCCGATTGTTATTCGAACCACCGAGAACATGCTGAAACTGGTGCCGGACAGCCTGCGCGAAGCGGCTTATGCGCTGGGTACGCCGAAATGGAAGATGATCTCTGCGATTACGCTGAAGGCGTCCGTCTCCGGGATCATGACCGGTATCCTGCTGGCGGTTGCGCGTATCGCGGGTGAAACGGCGCCGCTGCTGTTTACGTCTCTCTCCAACCAGTTCTGGAGCACGGACATGATGCAGCCGATCGCAAACCTGCCGGTGACGATCTTTAAATTTGCGATGAGCCCATTCGCGGAATGGCAGCAGCTGGCCTGGGCCGGGGTGCTGATCATTACCCTTTGCGTACTGTTGCTGAACATTCTGGCGCGCGTCATTTTCGCGAAGAAGAAACACGGTTAATTTTTTACGGCGCGGCAGCTCGCGGCGCCGAATGAGGAAATGAGTCAATGAGTATGGTTGATACTGCCCCGGGTAAGATTCAGGTTCGTGATTTGAACTTCTACTACGGCAAATTCCATGCCCTGAAGAACATCAACCTGGATATCGCGAAGAACCAGGTCACGGCATTTATCGGTCCGTCCGGCTGCGGAAAATCCACGCTGCTGCGTACCTTTAACAAAATGTATTCGCTCTATCCGGAGCAGCGCGCTGAAGGTGAAATCATCCTGGACGGTGAAAACATTCTGACCCAGGCGCAGGATATCGCCCTGCTGCGCGCGAAAGTGGGGATGGTGTTCCAGAAACCAACGCCGTTCCCGATGTCCATTTACGACAACATCGCGTTTGGCGTTCGCCTGTTTGAAAAGCTCTCCCGTGCCGATATGGACGAGCGCGTGCAGTGGGCGTTGACCAAGGCCGCATTATGGAACGAAACCAAAGATAAGTTGCACCAGAGCGGTTACTCTCTCTCCGGTGGTCAGCAGCAGCGTCTGTGCATTGCGCGCGGTATCGCTATCCGCCCGGAAGTGTTGCTGCTGGATGAACCGTGTTCAGCGCTGGACCCGATCTCAACCGGCCGTATTGAAGAGCTTATCACCGAGCTGAAGCAGGATTACACCGTGGTTATCGTGACCCATAACATGCAGCAGGCTGCACGTTGTTCCGATCACACGGCGTTTATGTACCTGGGCGAGTTGATTGAGTTCAGCGATACGGACGCGCTGTTCACCAGGCCCGCGAAGAAACAAACCGAAGATTATATTACTGGCCGCTACGGTTGATTTGCCTTAGTGCATGTGGAGAAACCATGGACAACCTCAATCTTAATAAACATATTTCCGGCCAGTTCAACGCAGAGCTGGAAAGCATTCGCACCCAGGTAATGACCATGGGCGGCATGGTCGAGCAGCAGCTTTCTGATGCGATTACGGCAATGCACAACCAGGACAGCGAGCTGGCGAAGCGCGTCATTGAAGGCGACAAAAACGTCAACATGATGGAAGTCGCTATCGACGAGGCCTGCGTGCGCATTATCGCGAAACGCCAGCCAACGGCGAGCGACCTGCGTCTGGTGATGGCGATCATCAAAACCATCGCCGAGCTGGAGCGTATTGGTGACGTTGCGGATAAAATCTGCCGCACCGCGCTGGAGAAATTCTCTCAACAGCACCAGCCCCTGCTGGTGAGCCTGGAGTCGCTGGGCCGCCACACCGTGCAGATGCTGCACGATGTGCTGGATGCCTTTGCGCGTATGGACCTGGACGAAGCGGTGCGCATCTACCGTGAAGACAAGAAGGTCGACCAGGAGTATGAAGGCATCGTGCGTCAGCTGATGACCTACATGATGGAAGATTCACGTACGATCCCAAGCGTACTGACCGCCCTGTTCTGCGCGCGCTCTATTGAGCGTATCGGCGACCGCTGCCAGAATATTTGCGAATACATCTTCTACTTCGTGAAAGGTCAGGACTTCCGTCACGTGGGCGGCGACGAGCTGGACAAACTGCTGGCGGGTAAAGATCCGAAAGAGTGATTTTACCCTCACCCTAACCCTCTCCCACAGGGAGAGAGGACAATTCGGTTTTCTCCCTCTCCCCTGGGGAGAGGGTCGGGATGAGGGGGAAAACTCAGCGAGTAATATTCCACCCGCGTGCCTTCCACAGCGCTGGCAGCTGCGCCAGATCGGTAAAGGTCGTCACGTTCGGATGATCGATCGGCTTGTTGTGCGGATCGGCGCAGAAGTAAAACACCTCCATCCCCGCATCAATCCCCGACTGCGCGCCCGCAGACGAGTCATCCACCAGAATGCAGTTCTCTACGTTGACGTTCATTGCTTTTGCCGCATGAAACATCAGCGCCGGGTCTGGCTTCCAGCGCTGGATATCGTAGCCGCTGAACAGCTTTTCCGGGAAATGGTGCAACATCTCAAGCTTGCCCAGCGAGTGCTGCATTTTGCTGACCGGGCCGTTAGAGACGACGCAGACTGGCACCGTCATCGCATCCAGCAGCGCGTTTGCGCCCGGAATGACCTCCAGCTCCGAATCAAACAGGCGTGCGACCTCGGCGCGGTACACCGGTTCCAGATCCGCTTTCGCCAGCTCCACACCGTGTTCTTCGTTAATGATGTCGATGATCTCGTAGAGCTTCACGCCCTTAAAGCGTTTAAACACCTCTTCAAGTTCCAGCGTAATGCCAAATTCCTGGAACATAGTGACATACGCGCGGGAACAAATGACCTCACTGTCGACCAGCGTACCGTCGCAGTCGAAAAATACCGCTTCAATTCCGGACATGCCTTTCCCTTTTAACAAGTTTAACGTTTACGTACGGCAGTTCACCGGGACGCAATCGTTGCCGTATAAGCAAAATCAATGAAAAAAGTATCACGTAACCGCCACTATTGTCGCATTTTGGTATAGGATAGCGACGAATTTTCCCTCCTTGTTCGGAAATTGATGATGAGTCAACAACACACTACCCAGACGTCTGGTCAGGGTCTGCTTGAGCGCGTTTTTAAACTGCGCGAGCACGGCACAACGGCACGCACCGAAGTGATCGCTGGTTTCACCACCTTCCTGACGATGGTCTATATCGTTTTTGTGAACCCTCAAATTCTGGGCGTTGCTGGCATGGATACCAGCGCCGTCTTCGTAACAACCTGTCTGATCGCGGCCCTTGGCAGCATTCTGATGGGCGTGTTCGCTAACCTGCCGGTTGCGCTGGCACCGGCGATGGGCCTGAATGCGTTCTTCGCATTCGTGGTGGTTCAGGCGATGGGTCTGCCGTGGCAGGTTGGCATGGGCGCCATCTTCTGGGGCGCGGTTGGCCTGCTGCTGCTGACCATTTTCCGCGTACGTTACTGGATGATTGCGAACATTCCCGTGAGTCTGCGCGTGGGCATCACCAGCGGTATCGGTCTGTTCATCGGTATGATGGGGCTGAAAAACGCCGGCGTTATCGTGGCGAACCCGGAAACGCTGGTGAGCATCGGTCACCTGACCTCTCATAACGTGCTGCTGGGCGTGCTGGGCTTCTTTATCATCGCGATCCTGGCTTCCCGCAATATTCACGCGGCGGTACTGGTCTCCATCGTGGTCACCACCCTGCTGGGCTGGATGCTGGGCGACGTTCACTATAACGGTATTGTCTCAGCGCCACCGAGCGTTTCTACCGTGATTGGTCACGTCGATCTGGCGGGTTCCCTGAACCTGGGCCTGGCGGGCGTGATTTTCTCCTTCATGCTGGTCAACCTGTTTGACTCCTCCGGCACGCTGATTGGCGTGACCGACAAAGCGGGTCTGGCGGATGAGAAAGGGAAATTCCCGCGCATGAAGCAGGCGCTGTTTGTGGACAGCGTCTCCTCTGTGACCGGTGCTTTTATCGGAACCTCGTCCGTTACCGCGTACATTGAATCGTCTTCCGGCGTGTCCGTGGGCGGCCGTACCGGCCTGACTGCGGTGGTCGTGGGTATTCTGTTCCTGCTGGTGATCTTCCTCTCTCCGCTGGCGGGTATGGTTCCACCGTATGCGGCAGCCGGCGCGCTGATCTATGTGGGTGTGCTGATGACCTCCAGCCTGTCACGCGTGAAGTGGGATGATTTAACCGAAGCGGTGCCAGCGTTTATTACCGCCGTGATGATGCCGTTCAGCTTCTCGATTACCGAAGGCATCGCGCTGGGCTTTATCTCTTACTGCGTAATGAAGATCGGTACCGGCCGCTTCCGCGACCTCAGCCCGTGCGTCATCGTTGTGGCGCTGCTGTTTGTGCTCAAGATTGTGTTTATTGATGCCAAATAAACAGCAAGCCCTTTTCGAAGAAAAGGGCTTTAGTGTTTGCACCCTCTCCCGTGGGAGAGGGCTGGGGTGAGGGCATCAGGCCGCTCCGGTCTACGCCTTCACCCGCTTAATATAATCCCCAAACGCCGTCAGCTGGCCAGACAGATGATCGCGCGTGCTCTGATCCACCACTTCACCCGTTTGCGGGTCGACCTTGTTCTGAATCACACCACCCATAAATTCCGGCTTGTTCATGACCATCGCATCCAGGAACACCAGGATCTGGCGCAGATGATACTGGCAGCGCGCGCCGCCAATCGCGCCCATTGAGCTGGTCTGGATCAACACCGGTTTGCCTGACAGCGGCTGCTCAGGTAAGCGGGACAGCCAGTCGATGGCATTCTTCAGGCCACCCGGAACCGAATAGTTATACTCCGGCGTGACGATGACCACGCCGTCAGCCTGGCGGATCTGCTCTGCCAGCGCCTCAACGCTCTGCGGAAAACCCTCTTCCTGCTGTACGTCAGCGTCATACAGCGGAATATCGCCAATAGACGGCAGGGCGCTAATTTCCATTCCTGCCGGTGCCAGCTGTGGCAGCGTGCGGGCAACCATCCCGTTAAATGAACCTTTGCGCAGGCTTCCCAGTAACGTAACTACTTTCAACGTATCAGACATGATTACTCCTGTTTCATCATGATGACCCTGATCGGATCAGCTAAGGGTGAATGCTTTTTCTGCCGGTAAACTGGTTAAACGCATCAGGCGTGCGGCGGGCTCGTTGGCACGCTCGGGCACATCAGGAAGGCTACGCCATCCCTGTTGGCTGTCAAATTCCCAGATTTTCATGCGTTCGATGGCGGGGGTAACCGCAATGGACCAAATGAGCACATCCTCTGCGTCGCTGAGCGCCTCTACCAGCGTGGCCTGAGCGGCACGCAGACGTCCGGAGCCTGGCAGCAGCTGCAGCAGGCTGGCGTCGTCTGAGGCGCATCCACAGAGCTTGCGAATGCTCTGGCGCAGGGTAATGAGCTGAGCTCGGGCTTCGACAGGATCGTTCTGGTTGCGTACCCACAGCTTCTCATTGCTGGAGAGCGGATAGTCTTCATGCGCATTACCGCCATGGAAGCTGCGCGTCGCGCGCTGGAGTTCCATATCCAGCCCACAATCCCCTTCAGTGGTCAGCGCGACGCCAATGATATTGCCCGCGTAGGCAATCGAAAAACGAGGGAGGTCCGGGTCGGCAAAGACCGGGCGGCCTTCGGGTTGGGTAATGATGTCCGGTAGCTCGCTGGTGCCGTACAGCATAAACAGCAGTTCTGCGAGAAGCGCTCTGGACGCTAAAAACCGCGTTCTGCGGTGTTCCGGGAGAGTGAGTGCTTCCCTGTGACAGGCTGAAGAAATTCTTCCCGATACGAGACGTCCTTCCGTAAGTATCCCTCTTGCAAAGTGCGTAGCCATTTTTCGCTCCTTGATAATGGTCGTAATCGGTTAAACGGTTACATGATTATCGCTTAACTTGACTCCTGTTTTAATCAGTAAATGGGAGTAAGAGAAGCCTCAGGACCGAACTTTACATTTTCTTAGGCAAAAATTGGATCGCTGGCACCGTACAGCGCCTTGATGGTTTCCCGCAGCCAAAGGATTTTCGGATTATGGCTGTTCCGTTTATGCCAGATCAGCGTGAAGGGAACGGTAAGCTTTTCAGCCTGCGCTTCGTCAATGGGAATGGGCAGCGCGATCAGCTTCCGCTGGTGGAGTTGATTGTAGTGATGGCAGTAGTGCGGAGCCGTGGCGATATAGTTGTGACCGGGCTGCGCTGCCATAAACATCGACTGCTCAAAGCCCGGCACGCTCATGGCAATGTTTCTCTCCCGACCCATCTCCTTTAGCACTTCGTCCAGTGCCCAGGTGTCGCTGCGTTCCCAGAAGATGCTGATGTGCGGGTAGCGCAGGAAGGTCTCAAGATTCCATTCGTCCTGTAGCGCGGGGTGATCCTCACGCAGATACACGCACGGACGGTCGCTGAACAGGATCTCATAGTCGATGAACCACGGCATTAGCTTCAGCAATTCACGCGATCGCGGGTGCGTTTCGCGTCCGGTGAATCCCAGATCCACCTCTCCGCGCGTAATGGCGTCCAGCGAGTCATAATCCCAGTGACGCATCTTCACCGTAGCCTGCGGATAGCGCTGGTTCACCTGCTCCAGCAGGGCGTTAAAGCGGATCAGCATCAACGGCGTTTCGGCGGCCAGCACAAACGTTAGCCCGCCCGGGGAATCATGGTGGAATTTATCGAGGATCTGGTTGCCGATTTGCATCCAGTCAGCCAGATCCTGCTCCAGGCTTACCGTCAGCGGGGTCGGCAGCAGCCCCAGCGGCGTTTTGACAAACAGCGGGTCGTCAAACCAGTCGCGCAGCTTGGCCAGCGATTTACTCACCGCAGACGGCGTCACGTTCATCCGTTTAGCTGCTTTGGTGACGCTGCGCTCCTGCAGCAAAAGCTGCAGGCAAAGCAACAGGTTAAGATCGAGACTGCTGATGGGCTTCTTCATAATGCGCCGCGGGCTGGATGACCATAAGTAAGGTGATGCATAGTATGCTACAGCCAATCAGAACCCCGATCAGCATATTCAGCGCGTTAAGCCCGATGACCGCCGCCAGCCAAATCCACAGCGACGAGCCGCAGACCTGCGCAATTCCCAGCACCGAGCTTGCCACGCCTGCCCGCAGCGAGAAGGGGCCAAGCGCCTGGCTCATCGCCACGCCAAAGCCAACCGAGAACCCGGCACAAATAAGGGTAATACCCGCCAGCATCACCGCATGCGAGCTGGTGGTTGCCAGGATCGCGCCAGCCGTGAGGAATAAAACCTGTGAGGTCAGCATCAGCGTGCGCTGGCTGAAAACATTTAGCGCAAACGGGGTGGAGAACGAGACTGCCATACTGACCATGGCGGTTAATGCCATCACTGTTGAATACTCACCCCGATCGAAGCCCATGGTTTCCATCAGTAAAACCGGGGAAACGTTTACATAGGTCAGGATCACCGCCACGCTTAACGTGGTCACGGCCAGACGACTGAGGAAAAAGCGGTTAAGCAGCTTCTCGGCTGGGTGAATGGTTGCGGTATGACCGGTATTCTGCGAGCCCGGGTGGGTCTCTTTCAGCACGGCGATGGACAGGATAAACACCAGCGCGCCCATCGCCGCCATGGTCCAGAACAGGCTCTGCCAAGGGAATTTCAGCATGATCAGATATCCCACGACCGGGGCCAGCACCGGGATGATACAGGTAATACCGTTCAGCATCGAAAGTACCTTAGCGCGACGCTGGGCGCTTAAGGTATCGCGCAAAATGGCAAAAGCGACGACGTAGCAGCCACCGGCGCCAATGCCCTGGATAAACCGTCCGGCCAGGAACAAGGTGCTGCTTTGCGCCTGTGAGCAGAGAAGAGAGGCCAGGGCAAAAATGATGGCGCCGCTTATCGCGACGGGTTGACGGCCTGCCTTATCCGCGATCTTCCCGGCAAAGACCATAGACGACGCCATCCCCGCGAGGTAGGCCGAAAACGCGATGTGCAGCTGCGCCTCGCTGGCGCCCAGATCGCGGGCGATGTGCGGCAATCCCACCAGATACATATCAATGCCGGACGGATAAAGCAGAACTAATGCGAAACTACAAAACAAAAAACGCGCCATAAACCCCCCATAGATGCAGGCATGCAGGATAGGGGGTGAAAAGGGATTAAGCGAGTTGCCATTTGGACAATGGTGATTTCCTTGGAGGAAATCACCATAACGTTTTATTTCTGATGTGCTCCGATTGGGCTAATTTTTCAGGTCCGGTCTGAGCAATGATTGTGTGCAAGATTGCCCCTCGTAGCTAGCGATCTATGAAAATATAATATGCTGGCTTAAACGCCCGTCGATACGGAGGCTATCATGGATTGTTTTAAAACTGCCGCCAGCCAGTAGGGCGAGTTTTTCCATGCGTTTTGTTAGTTTCGACATAGCGGCTCTCCACTCAATTCTCCGATGCGCGGTTGGAAACAGCGTGCTGTGCTGAACGATACCAGTGCGCCGGAGAATGCGCGGATGAGGTATGACGGGGTACGGTGATGCACGAATGCAGCCGCCTGCTCAGGCAGGTATATCCCCAAAGGTAAAATGACCTGTCCTCCGGTATCGGTTCGGTAGTGCTGGTTTCTCCTCCTGGTAAGTGAATTTCTAACATCTGTTTGAGTGTCAGCCTGTTTGTTGCAGTGAATTTGCAGGCAGTAGCTTGGTTGAAGCTGATCTGCGCGCTGGCGTCACTTTCACTCGCTTACGCTCTTAAAAGTGACGCCGCGTTTTGCACATTCAGCAGGAAGTACGGACGCAAAGCCTTCGGAAATGCCGTCCGACTTCTCTACAGCGTTCTGTCTGTCGCTACGCTTGCAACAGGGTAGCGATAAAGGGGGTGGTCACCTGTATCGAGACAGGAGGTCAGTTTCAGACCACGCTTCGTTCCCTGATCGACCGGCGGGCTGACCGCCAAAGGCGCTTCTTACAGGTCGCAGTTCGTCTTAGAACAGGAAACTTTTAGGGGTCCTGCTATGAGTTGGGGATAGGGTAGAGCGGGGGAAGGGGGAAAGCTGTGGGAAACTGTTTTTGGG
>NZ_JADCKW010000024.1:0-37493 GCF_014982155.1 Enterobacter cloacae complex sp. P16RS2
GTTATCGCTTGACAAAAATAAAAAATAATTTTAAAAATCAAGCCATTAAAAATATTTGTATGATTTTTAAAATCTGTGCACCTCTATTTATGTGTACAACTTTCTCATCAATTATTGCCATTCCAAACAACCTAATTTCACAAATTAATATTGATTTTTACATCCTGTTACATGTTTAACACTTGCTTTAAACTTCGTAAAAGCTAGATTGAAATTAGATGTACGAAATTGGTTTTATATTTACCTCCCTGTGGAGGTTATGGTCTGATTCTACACACAGCAGTGCAACATCTGTCAGTACTTCTGGTGTCCTCTTTTAAACAGGAGGACAGCTGCCAGGTGCCAAAAAAAAGTGGGGTTTCATCATGTATAATGAAGTCCATAGTTTACATGGTCATACATTACTGTTGATCACAAAACCTTCTTTGCAAGCGACAGCTTTATTACAACATTTAAAGCAATCATTATCACTGAACGGGAAATTGCATAATATTCAACGTTCTTTTGATGATATTGCACCTGGCAGCATCATTCTTTTCGATATGATGGAAGCTGATAAAAAGCTTATCCATTACTGGCAAGATATTTTAAGCAGGAAAAACAATAATATCCGCGTGCTATTGTTGAATACGCCTGATGAATATCCTTTCAGAGATATTGAAAGCTGGCCGCATATCAATGGCGTGTTCTACGTCACGGAAGAAGAAGACCGGGTGGTAGAGGGGCTGCAAGGTATATTGCGCGGAGAGTGTTATTTTTCGCAAAAGCTTGCCAGCTATCTCATCACGCACTCCGGAAATTATCGCTATAACAGCTCAGAGTCAGCCCTGCTCACGCACCGTGAGAAAGAGATCCTGAACAAGTTACGCATTGGTGCTTCAAATATTGAAATCGCCCGTTCGTTATTTATCAGCGAAAATACGGTAAAGACGCACCTTTATAATCTTTTCAAGAAGATAGCTGTTAAAAACCGAACTCAGGCTGTTTCGTGGGCAAACGATAACCTCAGGCGTTAATCACATGAAGCGCACGTTGAGTTGGATCGCCGCAGCGAGTTTCCTGCTCGCTGCCGGGAATCTAAGGGCCGTCGAGGTCGAAGTTCCCGGATTGTTAACAGACCACACTGTCTCATCAGTAGGGCACACTTTTTACCGTGCCTTCAGTGACAAATGGGACAGTACCTATACGGGTAATATAACAATCAACGAGCGGCCCAGTGCACGATGGGGAAGTTGGATAACAATAACGGCTAATCAGAACGTTATTTATCAAACGTTTTTATTCCCGACCAAAATAGACTTCGATAAAAACGTCGTCTTAGCACTGGAACAATCAGAAGACGCTATTAATCGCCTGCAAATAGATAAAGCCCTATTAAGCACCAGCGATTTAGCAAAAGACGAGTTCTAGCGAACCGATATGCGGAGGCTGTCATGCGTATTGCATATGCAGTTGTTTCGATAATGCTGATATCACCCATCAGCTGGGCCGGAAATATGACGTTTCAGTTCCGTAACCCTAACTTTGGCGGTAACCCTAATAACGGCGCGTTCCTGCTGAACGAAGCCCAGGCGCAAAACTCCTATAAGGATCCGAGCTTAAAGGATTTTAGCATTGATACCCCGTCCGCACTGGACAACTTCACTCAGGCTATCCAGTCGCAGATTTTAGGTGGGTTATTGACCAACATTAATACCGGTAAACCCGGCCGGATGGTGACCAACGACTTTATCGTTGATATCGCCAACACGGACGGACAGCTTCAGTTGAACGTAACCGATCGTAAAACCGGAAGAATTTCCACCATTCAGGTTTCCGGTCTACAAAGTAATTCAACTGACTTTTAAACAATAGCTAAATAAGGACAACGATCATGCAGCGCTTCCTGATATTTGTTGCAGTGTGCTTATTGAGCGGTTGTTTAACTGCTCCACCTAAAGAAGCTGCAAAACCTACATTAATGCCTCGGGCCCAGAGTTATCGTGATTTAACGCATTTACCAGCTCCAACGGGGAAAATATTTGTCTCCGTATACAACATTCAGGATGAAACCGGGCAATTTAAACCTTACCCGGCAAGTAACTTCTCCACGGCCGTGCCGCAAAGCGCCACCGCGATGCTGGTTACCGCGCTCAAGGATTCGCACTGGTTTATTCCGCTGGAACGTCAGGGTCTCCAGAACCTGTTGAATGAACGGAAAATCATTCGCGCCGCACAGGAAAATGGTACCGTCGCGGCCAATAACCGAACGCCTCTGGAATCTCTGGCAGCAGCGAACGTGATGATTGAAGGATCGATTATTGGCTACGAAAGTAACGTTAAATCAGGTGGTGCGGGAGCACGTTACTTCGGTATCGGTGCGGATACCCAGTATCAGCTCGACCAAATCGCCGTTAACCTGCGTGTGGTTAACGTCAGTACAGGCGAAGTGCTCTCTTCAGTGAACACCAGCAAAACCATTCTGTCTTATGAAGTTCAGGCTGGGGTATTCCGCTTCATCGATTACCAGCGTTTGCTGGAAGGTGAAATCGGCTACACCTCTAACGAACCGGTCATGATGTGTCTGATGTCAGCCATTGAAACCGGCGTGATCTACTTAATTAACGACGGTATAGATCGCGGGCTGTGGGATCTGCAAAACAAAGCAGACGTGCAGAACCCGATTCTGGTGAAATACCGCGATATGTCAGTCCCTCCGGAATCCTGACAGGAAGCGCATAAAAAAGGCGAGATGATTATCTCGCCTTTTTTTATTCGCTCACCGCAGTGATGTTTTGCGCTTTTCCCCGTCGCGACGCCAGCCAAAGACCGCTGTTTTTCATGGCATAGCCAAACAGCAACCCCAGCGCCAGGGAGGGTACCACCAGCTTCCAGTCCCCCTGCCCTGCAAAGGTCGCGCACGCCCCCATAAAGGTCCCCGGCACAAATGAAAGCAGCAGATGCTTAGCCTGGATGCACATTAAAAAGGCGACGACACCCGTCATGACGTATCCCAGGATTTCCAGATGCGGCGCCAGCGCGCTGCCCTTCATGATCACCAGCGCCCAGATAACACCGCTCATCAGCGTGCAGCCAGAGATAAAGAGCCCTTTGACGCCCCCCTGCGGACAGGCGAAATAGGCGGTACAGCCGAGGAACCCGGCCCAGCTGAGCAATCCGAGAGACACGGCAACCCATCCCCAGAGTCCGGAGAGAATACCTGTCGTTATTGCGATACAAAGTAATATGTTCATGGCGCGCATCTTAGCAGAAGCGCACCATATAAATGCGATCAGCAGCACATTACGTGCGAGTTGGAATGTTGAGTTGCAGAATTTATGTGATCTGAATCACTCTTCGTTTTCTTCTTCCAGCTCATCCCACATTGCCGCGATAGCGTCGCGGGTCAGCGGGGCCAGCGTTCTCCAGAATGGCGAGGCGGCATGCGCTTCGACTTTACCCAGGAATGTCCCGACCCACGGCAGCAGGTACGTTTCGAACAGGGTTTCAATGGCGTCGTTCTCATCATCACCAGCATTGTCTTCGATCCAGGACGCCGCCAGCAGCAGCGTACCGATATGATCGGCAGGCGTATCGCTCAGCGGCATACCGCGCGTGGAGAGGAACGCGCGGACTTCCGCTTCCGTTGCCCCTTCCTGCCAGGCTGAACGGTATGGCGAAACGCGGCACTCATCGCCGACGAACAACGCATTGTAGTCCGTCGCGATCTGCTGCATGTCGCAGCTTTTTTGCAGACGTTCCAGTAAATCATCCTGTTCCAGCGGCCAGTTCTGCGCCAGTTTGCCTTCACGAATTAACGTAAAGAGCGGAACCAACAGCGGGTCTTGCGGCTGGCGATAATAGAGCGTACCCAGCACGCGGCAGAGGATGGAAAACTCGTTCATTTTTATGATTCCATTACACAATTAAAGATCGGCAAATTCGGCAATCGGCTCCATTCCGCGCGACTCGAGGAAATCGAGCATGCGGCGTGGGGTCACGTTCAGGATTTGCGCTTCCGGGAAGTTAACATCATTCAGCACTTTCAGGCACTCGCTGAAATCACCCAGCGTAAACGCGGTATGAGAATCTGATCCCAGCGCCACCATGCCACCCGCGTCACGCACGGCGGCCGCCACGTCGCGGCAGTTGGCTTCGCTGCCCTTACGCGAGTGAACAAAGGAGGAGTTATTAATCTCCAGCGCCACGCGGTGCTTCGCTGCCGCCTGCGCGACAGCCTGAATATCAATCGGATACTTCGGGTTACCGGGATGGCTGATAATGTGCACATTGCCGCTGGCAATGGTGGCAATCATCGCCGCGGTGTTGGTGTCTTTATCCTGGGGAGGGAAAACCGGCTCATGGAAGCCGGCGAGGATAAGGTCAAGAGACGTCAGCATCGGGCCGGTGCAGTCGATCTCACCGTCGGTATTTTTGATGTTCGCTTCAATGCCGCGCAGTATCCCAATACCGTCCACCAGGCGTGGCCAGATCCGCATATTCACAAAATGCCAGTAGTGCGGCGCATCCGCCATATCCGGGCCATGATCGGTGATCGCGAACAGCTTGATGCCTTTAAGCTTCGCCTGGGCGATATAATCATGGAGGTTGCTATACGCGTGGGTGCTGGCGACGGTGTGCATATGCAGGTCAACGGGATACATCTCTCTCTCCTCTGCGGTTTTTCCAAAGGATAGCAGTTATCAGCGGCGAATATTAGCAAAAACCCGGCAAACGCCGGGTTTCTCTCAGTAGCCGCGCTGTCTGTCGACCTGTCCGGTGACCGCGTTACCCTTTTCCATTTCGCTGATGGTATGGGATATATACGCCACCGCTTCAGCCGGGCGCGTCACGGCAGCCACGTGCGGGGTCATCGCGACGCGCGGGTGCGCCCACAGCGGGCTTTCCGCGGGCAACGGCTCACGGCTATAGACATCCAGCATGGCGCCTTTGAGCTTTCCGCTGTCCAGCGCCTTCAGCAGATCGCCTTCCACGACATGCACCCCGCGCGCCAGGTTCATCAGGTAGCTCTGATCGACGAGCTGATTGAGCAGGGCTTCATTGATGATCCCTACCGTTTCCGCCGTGTTTGGCAGCAGGTTAATAAGCACGCGCGTGCCTTGCAGAAAGGCCGGAAGCTCATCCGTTCCGGCAAAACTCTCAACGCCCGGATAATCCTTGCGGCTGCGGCTCCAGCAGCGCAGCGGGAATCCCCAAGGGGCAAGCGCTTCGGCCACTTTTGAGCCCAGCACGCCCGCACCGAGGATGCCGATCGTAAAGTCTTCGCGACGGTAATCCGTAAGCGGTTCCCAGTGGGCCTGCTGTTTAAATAGCTGATAGTCATCGAAGCGACGGAACCAGTGCAGTACCTGGCTCACGGCATACTCCTGCATCTGCTGGCCCATACCGGTATCTTCCAGGCGGAAAAGGGGGACGTCTTCCGGCAGCATTTCAGGATGTGCCTTCAGTTTGCTCAGAATGGAATCCACGCCGGCTCCCAGGGCAAAAACGGCCTTCAGCTTGCGGCCCTGGAGCATTTCTACCGGAGGATGCCAGACCAGCGCATAGTCAGCATGTTCATTATCGCCACGCTTCCACTCGCGAACGCGTGCACCGGGTAACGCCGCCGAAAGCGCCTTGATCCAGTATGCCGTATCAAACGTGGGGTGATAGAAAAGTATATCCATAGTCATTCCTGCCTTTTATTGCGCTGATTTATTTTGCTTTTTCACTGGATTGTCAGCATAACAAATTTATAGCGCGACTGTGCTGCTGATAAAAAAGACGCTTTCAGCACATTTAAGAATCATGTTGCCTGAAGTTTGTCTAAACGCGCTAAATTACTGAAAAAGTGAGTTGACGGCAGTTCGGCTTTTCCTTACATTAGCGCCCGTCCCGTCAACAACGGGATGACAATATGGTGAGGTGTCCGAGTGGCTGAAGGAGCACGCCTGGAAAGTGTGTATACGGCAACGTATCGGGGGTTCGAATCCCCCCCTCACCGCCATATTTGAAGAAGAGCTCGCATGAAAATGCGGGCTTTTTTTTCGCATATTGCATGCTTGCGGGGGATGAGAACCCCCGACCGGGGTTCGACAACTGGCGACAGCCAGTTGGACAGACTGAGAGCGCAGCGAACAGGCTGCCCGTAGGGCGAGCGAAGCGATTCAATCCCCCCCGGTGCTACATGCAGCTTGGTACGGCCTGAGCCCCTCATCCAGCCCCTCTCCCCAGGGGAGAGGGAAGTTTTACTCTTCAACCATCCGCGCATACTCTTCGGTCAGAAAATCCACCAGCGTCCTGACGGACGGCAGCAGGCCGCGCCGCGAAGGATAAACCGCGTGAATCACTTCCCGTCGGGGTTCCCATGCGTCGAGCACCCGTACCAGTTCCCCTGACGCCAGCTGGTCCTTGACCATTAAAACCGGCAGCTGCACCACGCCGATGCCGGCCATGGCAGCTTCACGTAGCGCCAGCATATCGGTGGTAATCAATCGGGGGTGGTAATGAATCTCCGCTTTGGCACCTCCGGTACCTGACAGCGCCCATTTATGAATCTGTTTCCCCTCGTTCATGCTTAACCCGGGCCAGGCACTGAGTTCAGATGGCACAACGGGTTCGCCCATGCGTTGAATTAAGGCCGGACAGGCGACCAGACAATGCCCCCTGTCAGCCAGCACCCTTAATACCAGGTCGCTGTCATCAAACGGACGCGGGCGTACGCGGATAGCGATATCAACCCCCTCTCCCACCAGGTCTACCCGCCGGTTGGTCGCCTCAAGCTGAAGATTGATCCCGGGGTAGCGCGCCATAAATCTGGCCAGCATCGGACCCACGTGGACATGCAACAGAGTTATCGGGCACGTAATTCTGACAACACCGCGCGGTTCAGCCTGCAGTGCCGCAACGGCTTCCTCCGCGGCCTCGGCCTCCACCATCATCGCTTTACAGTGCTGGTAGAAGGTCTGCCCGACCTCGGTCACCGTAAACTGTCGGGTTGTTCGGTGGATAAGCCGCACGCCAAGGCGTTCTTCCAGCTGCGCTATCCGGCGGCTTAGCCTGGACTTTGGCAGATCAAGCGCCCTTCCCGCCGCGGCGAAGCCACCGTAGTCCACCACCTTCACAAACCAGACGAAATCATTGAGATCCTGCATAAATCCTCATCGTTCCATTTTCAGAACAGTGAATGCCATTTTCACTATCTACCGGGATATTAACTCTGAATATAAGCTAATTACATCAACAGAACATCAGGAGTTAATCATGAAAAACGTAACAGGCGTTTATACCGCTCCCCGCCAGCACTGGGTTGGCGATGGTTTCCCGGTCCGTTCAATGTTCTCCTATCAGACGCACGGCGAGCCGCTAAGCCCGTTCCTGCTGCTGGACTACGCGGGCCCGTACACCTTTCCGGCTGATGGGGCGAAACGCGGCGTAGGCCAGCACCCTCACCGGGGTTTTGAAACGGTCACCATCGTCTATTCCGGTGAAGTGGAGCATCGCGACTCCACGGGCAAAGGCGGCGTCATTGGCCTCGGCGACGTGCAGTGGATGACGGCAGGGGCAGGCATTTTGCACGAGGAGTTCCACTCCAGCGCGTTCTCGCAGAAAGGCGGAGAACTAAAAATGATGCAGCTTTGGGTCAACCTGCCGGCCAAAGACAAGCTGGCGGCACCGGGCTACCAGAGCATTACGAAGGATGCGATCCCGGCCGTGACGCTACCGGACAACAGCGGTTCGTTGCGGGTTATTGCCGGTCGCTACGAGGCTGTAACCGGCCCGGCGCACACCTTCTCACCGCTCAACGTCTGGGATATTGCGCTGAACCAGGGAAACCACCTGACGCTCAATCAGCCCGAAGGCTGGAGCACCGCGCTGGTCGTGCTTGAAGGCAACATCACGGTGAACGGCACAACGCAGGCGGGTGAAGCTCAGCTGGTCGTATTGAGCCAGGAAGGCGACAAACTGCACCTGGAGGCAAACAGCGATGCCAAAGTGCTGCTGATGGCCGGCGAGCCGCTGAATGAACCCATCGTGGGCTATGGCCCGTTTGTGATGAACAGTAAAAGCGAAATCAACGAAGCCATTCGTGATTTTAACTCCGGCCGCTTCGGCCAGATCTGAACGTAATAAAGGAAAAGATAATGTCTACGCCTGCGAATTTTAATGGCACACGTCCGGTTATTGATGTGAACGATGCGGTGATGTTGCTTATCGATCACCAGAGCGGTCTGTTCCAGACCGTTGGGGATATGCCAATGCCGGAACTGCGCGCCCGTGCGGCTGCGCTGGCAAAAATCGCTACCCTGGCGAAGATCCCGGTGATCACCACCGCGTCCGTTCCGCAGGGACCGAACGGACCGCTTATCCCGGAGATCCACGCCAACGCGCCGCATGCGCAGTATGTTGCCCGTAAAGGCGAGATCAACGCCTGGGATAACCCGGAGTTTGTAGCGGCGGTGAAAGCGACAGGGCGTAAGACGTTGATTATCGCGGGCACAATCACCAGCGTCTGCATGGCTTTCCCGTCAATCAGCGCGGTGGCGGACGGTTATAAAGTGTTTGCGGTGATTGATGCCTCCGGTACCTACAGCAAAATGGCGCAGGAGATCACCCTGGCGCGCGTGGTGCAGGCCGGCGTGGTCCCGATGGATACGGCGGCGGTGGCCTCCGAGATCCAGCGAACCTGGAACCGTGAGGACGCGGCTGAGTGGGCTGAGGTGTATACCCACATCTTCCCGGCTTACCGGCTGTTGATCGAAAGCTACGACAAAGCACAGGAAGTGGTTAAAAACAGCGAAGTGCTCGATTCACAGCGTTAATCCTCTACTCCACGACGTAAAAACCGTGGAGCTGATTAATGCTTAACCGAACAGGCACTAAAGCTGAAAATCTGCTTGACCGTGTTAGCGCAACTCCCTATAGTAGCGCCCCGTTGCCCCCCAAGCGGTCAGGCAGCAAAACAATATGGTGAGGTGTCCGAGTGGCTGAAGGAGCACGCCTGGAAAGTGTGTATACGGCAACGTATCGGGGGTTCGAATCCCCCCCTCACCGCCATATTTAAGATAAGAGCTCGTACGAAAGTACGGGCTTTTTTCTTTTATATTCTCCGAAAAGGGGGGATGAGAACCCCCGACCGGGGTTCGACAACTGGCGACAGCCAGTTGGACAGACTGAGAGCGCAGCGAACAGGCTGCCCGTAGGGCGAGCGAAGCGAGTCAATCCCCCCCGGTGCGGACTGAGCCGCCTCACAAAAAAAAAGCCCGAACTAATGCCCGGGCTTTTTTATTCGATTCCTCAGCTATTCAACTTTGCTGCCGGCTGCTTTCTTTCAAGCGATGAAACCTGTTCAGGCTGAACACCATCCTCATCCTTACGCCCATCAAGCCAGTAATCCGCATTTTTAATTCCCAGCCGAACCGGGTCAAACTGTGGATCCAGCCCCTGCGCATTCTGGATTTCATAATCCTTAAGGCTGGCAAACGCTTTTTTATGCAACAGAACAATGGCAATAATGTTGAGCCACGCCATCAGCCCTACCCCGATATCCCCCAGCCCCCATGCCAGATCCGCGGTGCGAACCGTGCCATATACTGTGGAGGCCATCAGGCATAGCTTGAGCAGGAATGTCAGCCATGGACGGTGAATTTTACGGTTAATGAAGGCGATATTAGTTTCGGCAATATAGTAGTAGGCAATAATCGTCGTGAAGGCAAAGAAGAACAGCGCAATGGCAACAAAGTAATTACCAAAGCCTGGCATCATACTTTCCATCGCCGTCTGCACATAGCCAGGACCCGCGGCCACGCCAGCAATCCCGGTATAAAGCGCTGCGCCGTCGACGCCCTGGACGTTATACAGCCCGGTGATCAGCAGCATAAACCCGGTCGCGGAGCAGACAAACAGCGTGTCGATGTAGACCGAGAACGCCTGAACCAGCCCCTGCTTCACAGGGTGGCTCACCGCCGCCGCCGATGACGCGTGCGGCCCGGTCCCCTGCGCGGCCTCGTTGGAATAGACGCCGCGCTTAACGCCCCACATGATGGCCTGACCCAGGATGGCACCGAAACCTGCTTCAAGGCCGAACGCACTTTTCCAGATCAGCAGAATAACCGAAGGGAGCTGGTTAATATTAATAGCGATAATCACGCAGGCGACAATAATATACCCCAGCGCCATAAATGGAACGACCATGCTGCTAAAGCTGGCGATCCTTTTCACACCGCCGAATATAATAAAACTTAACAGCACCGCAAGTAATGCTGCCGTAACGTTCGGACTCAGACCAAAAGCAATATCCAGGCTCGCCCCGATCGAGTTTGCCTGCACGCCCGGAAGTAATAATCCGCAGGAGAAAATAGTCACAATAGCAAATAACCATGCGTACCACTTAACGCCTAAACCTTTTTCAATATAAAAGGCAGGACCACCGCGATATTCGCCGTTAATTTTTTCTTTATAAACTTGTCCCAGGGTGGATTCGACAAATGCGGAGCTGGCACCTAAAAAAGCGACTATCCACATCCAGAAAAGCGCGCCCGGACCGCCAAAGGTAATTGCCGTCGCCACACCGGCGATATTCCCTGTCCCCACGCGGCCTGCCAGCGTCATCGTCAGCGCCTGAAACGACGATACGCCTGCATCGGTAGGACGCCCCTGGAACATCAGGGTAATCATATGTTTGATATGCCGTAATTGCAGGAAGCGACTACGCAGCGAGAAATAGAGGCCGACACCCAGACATAAAAATATTAACGCAGGGCTCCAGATTACACCATTAATAGCACCAACCAGTTCTTTCATGTATGACCCTCAGCGTGATGTTTCAGGGAAAAAGCTCCCCTGTTGTGTTTCTTCTTAGAATTTTGTTCGAACAAGTACGAAACATAGATAACTCACCTGAAGACACCAACTTAATTTTTACTTCATAGTAATGTTCTGTGACAACATTCACGTTTAATTTTTAATTAACAATTAGCGCGCTCATTATATTCACAGGTATCTTGTGGGTATTATCACTTCATATCACACTTCTGCAAAAAAGAATAAAAACGCCCACCCACTTAATAATCGGAATTATTGATTCAGCAATACGGTACTTAAATAAGGGGAATTTCTGCGGAGTATAAACGACGCTTCCCGGCATTACGCCGGGAAGACCTTACAGTAAAGAGGCAAAACGATAATGCTTTACCTTTAGTCGGAATAGACCTGCAGCGTGCGCTGACAGAGCGCTGAACGCACGCAGTCCTCTTTGGTGAAGCGTACCACCCCAATCATCTCATCTTCCTCAAAACGTGACATGGCGTCGCTCAGCCCGGATTTCACACCGGATGGCAGGTCACACTGGGTAATATCGCCGTTAACGATAACCGTCACGTTCTCCCCTAGGCGCGTTAAAAACATCTTCATTTGCGCAGCGGTCACGTTCTGAGCCTCGTCAAGAATGACGACCGCATTTTCAAATGTACGTCCGCGCATATAGGCGAACGGCGCGATTTCCACCTTGCCAATCTCTGGTCGCAGGCAGTACTGCATAAAGGATGCACCCAGTCGCTTCACCAGCACGTCATAGACGGGCCTGAAGTACGGAGCAAACTTCTCCGAAATATCTCCGGGCAGGAAGCCGAGATCTTCATCAGCCTGCAGTACAGGACGGGTAACAATAATGCGCTCCACGTCCTTATGAATCAGCGCTTCCGCCGCTTTGGCTGCACTAATCCAGGTTTTCCCGCATCCGGCTTCACCGGTTGCAAAGATGAGCTGTTTACTCTCGATAGCATTCAGGTAGTGCGCCTGAGCCTCATTGCGCGCCACAATTGGAGAATTATCACGGCTGTCTCGGGCCATGCCAATTGCTTCTACGCCACTCATCTGCACAAGCGAGGTGACCGATTCTTCTTCACGCTGTTTATGGCTACGTGAATCCCGTCTCAGCACACGTTTTGCTTCGCGACGAGCTTTGATCACTGCTTTTTGTCTTCCCATGGATAGCACCTTGAGTTGTTGGTATTCATCACACGCGCCAGCTTCGGCACGATTATGCGCACGAACATCAGAGGGTTGGCTTCCTTGTAAGCCATTGCTTGCTTTATCGGATAACGATACGGAACAGCTACGCGCACCGTTCTGCACGTCGGTCGAATCAGATTCTTGAGGAAGGGGGGAGAATTTAGTGGTGAGGAAATCGCTGCCGGAGTCTGAGCCTCCGCGCCGGGTGCTGCGGTTGTTATGTTTACCTTGTCCAGTACAGGACGCAACCATTCGCGATCTCCATAGTGATTCAGCATCACTGCCGGGAACTACCGCTGTCTTATCTTAAGTACATCAGGAGTTATCATAAATGCAACATTTATTTTACCTGAATGCAACTTTTAAGACTGTCCCTACAGGTGAAATCAGTCTCATATAGAAATATTACAGAAATATAACAGGAGGATAGTCATATGAAAAAATAATGTCCCCGCGAACGGTTGCGGGGATAATTATCAGGCTTCAATAAGACCTTGAGCGAGGTACGCGTTTCGATCGCGCACGCCCGGCAGGGCGAAGAAATAGCCGCCGCCGATAGGCTTAATGTACTCTTCCAGCGCTTCGCCGTTGAGCCGCTTCTGTACGGTCAGGAAGCCTTTTTCCAGATCGTGCTGATAGCAGACGAACAGCAGGCCCATATCAAGCTGGCCGGCGTTGGTCACGCCGAGCGAATAGCTGTAGCCACGACGCATCATCAGGCTGGACTGCGTCTCTTTGGTGCGCGGATTGGCCAGACGAATGTGGCTGTCCAGCGCGATGACGTCGCCATTCGGATCGCTCGCGTAGTCAGGCACATCATGCTCGTTCTTCATGCCGAGCGGCGCGCCGCTTTGCTTATCGCGACCAAAGATCGTCTGCTGCTCCTTGAGCGGCGTGCGGTCCCAGAACTCCACATGGAACTGGATAATCCGTATCGCCTGATAGCTGCCGCCCACCGCCCACGCCGGTTCGCCCTGATCCGCCGTCACCCATACCACGTCTTTCATCAACGCCGCATCGCTGCTGTCCGGGTTGGCCGTGCCGTCCTTAAAGCCCAGCAGGTTCACCGGGGTCTCTTTCCCTTTACTGCGGGCGGCGTGGTCCGAGATAAAACCCTCCCGCTTCCAGCGCACGCTCAGCAGATCCGGCGTGTGCTTGATGATATCGCGCAGGGCGTGGATCACCGTATCCTGGGTATTGGCACAAATCTGCAGGAGCAGGTCGCCATGACACAGCGCCGCGTCCAGGGAGTCATTCGGGAAACGCGTCATTTTCTGCAGCGCTTTCGGCTTCTGTTTTGCCAGCCCATAGCGCGCATCAAACAGCGACTCACCGAGCGAAACGGTAATGGTCAGGTTATCCGGGGCGATAAACGGCCCCAGAATGCCGGAGTCCATTGGCGGCAAACGCGGGTTCGGCGTATCGGGCGCCGGTCCGCCGGCGGTGAGAAACGCGATGCGCGTCGTCAGCAGGCGGAACAGGCGCTCCAGATCGGCTTTATCGCTGGCCAGCGAATCAAAGGCCACCAGCATCATGGACGCCTGCTGCGGCGTCAGGATGCCCGACTGATGTTCGCCATAAAACGGCTGCGTCTCCATGCGGGCATTGGGTGACAGCGTGCCGGGCGCGCTTTGCGGTTTCGCCGCATGCGCTACCGGACATCCGCCAGCCAGAGCAAGAGCGCCCCCCAGCGCCCCCACCCCTTTTAACAATCGACGACGTGAAGGCTCAACCACATCGTTCTCGCTATGCTTATTCATCGTGCTTAGTCCAGACCCAGTACGCCGCGCAGCAGAGAGAGATCTTCCGCCAGGGCGGTAATCGGGCCTTTCAGCGCGTTACGGTCGGCATCGGTCAGCTTGTCGTAGGTTTCAAACCCATCTTTGGTACGGTACTTCGCCAGAATGGTGTCGACTTTTTTGAAGTTGGCATCCACTTTGGCCAGCAGTTCGCCGTTCTCTTTCTGCAGCTGAGGACGCAGCAGGTTAACAATTTTCTGCGCACCGTCGACGTTGGCCTGGAAGTCCCACAGATCGGTATGGCTGTAGCGATCTTCTTCGCCGCTGATTTTGCTCGCGGCCACTTCTTCAATCAGGCCGGCCGCGCCGCCCACTACTTTTGACGGCGGGAAGGCCAGCTCGCTGATGCGCTTTTGCAGCTCCAGCACGTCGCCGTTCAGCTGCTCGGCGTACTTCTCCATCCCTTTGGTAGAGTTGTCGCCAAACAGGGCTTTTTCAAGACGGTGGAAACCGGTGAATTTCGGATCGGCGGCTTTCTGCTCGTAATCGTCTTCGCGGGCATCAATGCTGCCATCAAGGTCAGAGAACAGTTCGGCAATCGGCTCGATGCGCTCGTAGTGCTGACGGGTTGGCGCATAGAGGGATTTCGCTTTTTCGATGTCACCGGCCTTCACCGCATCGGTAAAGGCTTTGGTTGCCGCCGCCAGGTCCGCCGTCTCTTTCGTGACATAGGCTTTATACGCCGTAATCGCGTCGCCCAGGCTCAGCACCGCAGCGCCTTTCACCGCATCGGCCGTCGCTTCACCTTTGACGATCAGCTTCCCTTTAGGGTTGGTCAGCAGACCGCAGGTCATCTCATACTCGCCCGGCTGCAGGTTGGCGGTCATCTTCTGGCTGAAGCCAGGGGCGATATTTTCACGCTCCTCCACCACCAGAACGCCTTTCAGGATCTCCCACTCCAGCGCCTTCTGGCTGTGGTTCTGAATAATGAACTGGGTTTTGCCGCTGTTCACCGTGAGGGTCATCGGCTCACACTGCTTATCATTGACGGTGACTTTAACCTGAGGAACATCCGCGCCCCAGGCGGAGAATGCAGAAGCGAACAGCGCGGCAATGCCTGCGCATAACGCACTACGACGGAACTGAATTGCCATGACTCTTCCCTTTATAAGTATGTTGTAACTAAATCAAAGATTACGGCGCAACGCGCGACGCCTGCGTGCCGGTACGCGGCGGCATTGCGAACAGCACCAGCGCCGGAACCAGATAGATAAAGTACATCGCCACTTCGCTGACGCTCGGCGTTTCCTGATAGCCGAAGATACCTTCGAGCAGGGTGCCGGTCAGAGAATGGGTGGA
Source organism: Enterobacter cloacae complex sp. P16RS2 (assembly GCF_014982155.1). Taxonomy (NCBI): domain Bacteria; kingdom Pseudomonadati; phylum Pseudomonadota; class Gammaproteobacteria; order Enterobacterales; family Enterobacteriaceae; genus Enterobacter; species Enterobacter cloacae complex sp. P16RS2. Next base: position 15,090 of record NZ_JADCKW010000024.1, read on the forward strand.
GAGAACGTTGCTGAGATCGAACGCCACGTCCTGGAAGTGGTTCCACAGGCCCGCTTCATGGAAGGCGCGAATCGCCCCTGCCGCCAGCCCTGCCGCCACCAGCAGAATAAACAGGCTGGTCCACTTGAAGAAGGCGCCCAGGTTCAGGCGGATACCGCCCCAGTAGAGCAGGAAACCGAGCACCACGGCCGTGGCGAGGCCAAGCATGGCACCCAGCGGCGGCCAGATCCCCACATCCTGCTGAAACGCCGCCAGCAGGAAGAAAACAGACTCCAGGCCTTCACGCGCGACGGCGAAAAAGACCATCATAATGAGCGCCCAGCCGTGGTTATTGCCCTTTTGCAGCGCGTTATCCACCGCCTGCTCCAGCTGCACCTTCACGTTGCGCGAGACTTTACGCATCCAGAACACCATCCAGGTAAGGATCACCACCGCAATTACGGCGACGATCCCCTCAAACAGCTCCTGCTCTTTCTGCGGGAACTCCCCGGTGGTTTCGTTGATGAGGATACCGAGGCCCAGACAGAGCGCCGCGGCAAGGAATACCCCGACCCACATGACGCCAATCCAGCGTCCGCGCTGAGTTCGCTTCAGATAACTGGCGATGAGGCTCACGATGAGGGCAGCTTCGAGCCCTTCACGTAACATAATGAGAAATGGAACAAACATGCCGACACCTTAAATGTTTATCGCGGTCAACTGATGCAAAGAAAGGTAAATTCTTGTGATAGTGATTATCATTACGGCGAAAAGAAACACAAGCGAAATGTGTGGTGTTTTGATGACGAGTTGTAAACGCAAAGCCTGTTAATAGTTGCCGACGTTACCGTTAAGTTTATAAGTTATAATAAAATTGCCCATTTACGGTTAACCAGCGCTGTGGCTAAATATCCTTCTCAAAAACCAACTGAAAATAAACCATGTTTAAGATTGTCCATTTCCTGCTGGCGCTGGTGATTATTCTTGCGCTCGCCTGGCTGGTGAGTTTCGACCGCCGAAAAATTCGCATTCGTTATGTTTTACAGCTTATTGTCATTGAGATTGCCCTGGCGTTCTTTTTCCTGCACGCCGAAAGCGGGTTATTCCTGATTAAATACGTCTCGGGATTTTTTGAGTCACTGCTTAAATTTGCCGGTGAAGGGACCAATTTCGTCTTTGGCGGAATGGGGGAAAAAGGGCTGGCGTTCATTTTCCTCGGCGTGCTTTGCCCAATTATTTTTATTTCCGCGCTGATTGGTATTCTTCAGCACTGGCGGATCCTGCCGATTTTTATTCGGGTAATCGGCACGCTGCTGTCAAAACTGAACGGTATGGGCAAGCTGGAATCCTTTAACGCGGTGAGCTCGCTGATCCTCGGCCAGTCGGAAAACTTCATTGCCTACAAAGGCGTGCTGGGCGATCTATCCTCTCGTCGTCTCTTCACCATGGCGGCCACGGCCATGTCGACGGTCTCCCTGTCGATAGTCGGCGCCTATATGACCATGCTCGACGCCAAATTTGTCGTCGCGGCGCTGATTCTGAACATGTTCAGCACCTTTATTATTCTCTCCGTCATCAACCCGGCGCGCCCGGAAGCGGAGCCGGATATCAAGCTGGAAAAACTGCATGAATCGCAGAGCTTCTTCGAAATGCTCGGCGAGTATATTCTGGCCGGTTTTAAGGTGGCGATGATTATTCTGGCCATGCTGATTGGCTTTATCGCCCTTATTAGCGCCGTTAACGCCCTCTTCTCCAGCGTATTTGGCATGAGCTTCCAGCAGATTTTGGGCTATGTGTTTTATCCGCTGGCATGGCTTATTGGTATTCCGCTGAGTGACGCCCTGAACGCGGGCAGTATTATGGCGACCAAGCTGGTGGCGAATGAATTTGTGGCGATGATTGAGCTGCAAAAAATCGCGCATCAGATGTCTCCTCGCGGGCTGGGCATCTTATCCGTCTTCCTGGTGTCCTTCGCGAACTTCGCGTCCATCGGCATTGTGGCGGGGGCGATTAAGGGCCTGAACGAGCAGCAGGGGAACGTGGTGTCGCGGTTTGGTCTGCGTCTGGTGTACGGCGCGACGCTGGTGAGCCTGCTGTCGGCGAGCTTTGCGGGGTTGGTGTTGTAAGTGTTTTTGCCCGGCGGCGCTTCGCTTGCACGGGCCTACGATACAGCAACGGCGGGATTTCCCGCCGTTTTTATTAGAACTGCACGCACACCGGCTGGTCGACGCGCATCACCGACTCCTGCGCGAAGCGTGATTTATAAATCCCGCGCAACGCTTCGATGTTCTTATCGCTCTGCGCATCTTTACCGTGGATCAGCATTAATGCTTTGCTGGGTTCGCGCGCCACTTTCCCGTCGTTCCCCAGCCACTGCCCGCGCGCGTCAAACACCGTTAAGCCATCGCGGAAACGCGGCGTCACGTCCTGGTCAACAAACTGCTGCCACTCGTTGCTGGTGATCTGCGCCCCGGCAGGACGATTTAAGCCGAAATAGAGCGTGGTTTGCTGCATCTGGTTATCCGCTTTGCAGGTCTCCACCGCCGCCTGCTGCGATGGCGCCGTGCAGCCAGCGAGCATCAATAATGCCGCTGCCATTACCCCTGTTTTGATTGTCATGCTTCGCTATCCTCATTGTTATAAGCACATGGATATCACAGGAAATTACGGATTTTGGCAAGAAAAAAGCCGGGTGCGCTTGCGCTCACCCGGCCTGCGTTGTGCAGCGAGAATAATTATTCAGCCTGGAGCTTAGACGGCGGCGCAGTATGGTAATGCGCGTCAGCTTCAGCAAAGCGTTTCTGCATGGAGGCAGACGGGGCTTTACCCAGCAGGCTGAACACCACGATGCCGATGCTGCCGAAGATGAAACCCGGAATGATTTCGTACAGGCCCAGCCACGCGAACTGTTTCCAGACGATAACGGTCACCGCACCGATGATCATCCCCGCCAGCGCGCCGTTACGGGTCATACGTGACCACATGACGGAGAACAGCACTACCGGACCAAACGCCGCACCGAAGCCCGCCCACGCGTAGCTCACGAGGCCCAGCACGCGGTTTTCCGGGTTGGCCGCCAGCGCAATGGCAATCAGCGCCACCAGCAGCACCATAAAGCGCCCTACCCACACCAGCTCTTGCTGGCTCGCGTTTTTACGCAGGAAGGCTTTGTAAAGGTCTTCGGTGATCGCACTGGAGCAGACCAGCAGCTGACAGCTCAGGGTAGACATCACCGCCGCCAGGATTGCGGAGAGCAGAATACCGGCAATCCACGGGTTAAACAGAATTTGCGCCAGCTCGATGAACACGCGCTCGGCGTTCTGGTTGACCGCGCCCGCCTGCGCCGGGTTGTTGTTGAAGTACGCGATGCCGAAGAAGCCGACCGCACACGCCCCCGCCAGACACAGGATCATCCACGTCATGCTGATGCGACGGGCATGAACGATGGTGTGGTGGGAATCCGCCGCCATAAAGCGCGCCAGGATATGCGGCTGACCGAAGTAGCCCAGGCCCCAGCCCATCAGGGAGACGATGGCCACGAAGTTCAGCCCTTTCAGCATGTCGACGTTTTCGATGCTCTTCTGCTTGATCACTTCCAGCGATTCGCCAAAGCCGCCAACGGTGAAAATCACAATCACCGGAGTCAGGATCAGGGCGAAGATCATCAGGCTCGCCTGCACGGTGTCGGTCCAGCTTACCGCCAGGAATCCGCCCACGAAGGTATAGAGGATGGTCGCCGCAGCACCGGCCCAAAGGGCGGTTTCGTAGCTCATGCCGAAGGTGCTTTCGAACAGACGCGCGCCGGCCACGATGCCGGAGGCACAGTAGATGGTGAAGAACAGCAGGATAACTACCGCAGAGATAATGCGCAGGATGCGGCTGTTATCTTCAAAACGTCCGGTGAAGTAATCCGGCAGCGTCAGGGCGTTGTTGTTGGCCTCGGTATGCACGCGCAGACGGCCTGCCACCAGCTTCCAGTTGATCCACGCGCCAACGGTCAGGCCGATGGCGATCCAGCTTTCAGAGATACCGGAGATAAAAATCGCGCCGGGCAGCCCCATCAGCAGCCAGCCGCTCATGTCGGAGGCGCCCGCAGAGAGTGCGGTCACCATTGGGCCTAAACTGCGTCCGCCCAGAATGTAGTCGTCAAAGTTCTTTGTAGAACGCCACGCCAAAAACCCTATCAGGATCATGCCAAAAATATAAACGAGAAATGTCACCAGCATCGGTGTGCTAATAGCCATTCAAATTCTCCAAAATGTCGAGCGACAACCATCCGGGCTGCCTTGTTATATGATCACCGGAACGAGGTGGATGTATCTTGTGTTTCGGTTGGGCGCGCTATCCTGCCGTATGCGCCTTCCGCTGACAAACGATTTAACACTGCATTTACATCAATTTCATCCCCGGTTTGATACGAGTTTTCTATAGGTTGCACTCGCTCACGCTTTTACGGGTTGCACCTTTGAAAAGTGTTAACTACCGCATAAAACCAGGCTTCCCGCACAAAAGCCAGCACGTTTTCCCAGCTAACCATTCGTTAACAATCCATTCATTTTCCGGGTTGCAAACCAGGTCACATTTAACACGGTTGCACAAAGTTGCAACATAGGGGATATTTCACGCTATCTACAGAACGCTATTACAGAACAACAGGAGCTTTGGCATGGGTATGACCACCATGGGGGTTAAGCTGGATGACGCAACCCGCGAACGGATTAAGACCGCAGCAACCCGCATTGACCGCACGCCGCACTGGTTAATTAAGCAGGCGATTTTTAACTATCTCGAAAGACTCGAGAGCGATGAGGGCCTGCCGGAGCTGCCTGCCCTGCTGGCCGGCGCGGCGAATGAAAGCGAAGAAGCCCCAGCCGCTGGCGACGAGAACCATCAGCCGTTCCTTGAATTTGCCGAGCAGATCCTGCCGCAGTCCGTCAGCCGTGCCGCCATTACCGGCGCCTGGCGCCGTGCCGAAACCGACGCCGTGCCGATGCTGCTGGAGCAGGCCCGCCTGCCGGAAGCCATTGCCGCACAGGCGCACAGCCTGGCGTATCAGTTAGCCGACAAGCTGCGTAACCAGAAAACCGCCACCGGCCGCGCCGGGATGGTTCAGGGTCTGCTGCAGGAGTTTTCCCTCTCCTCTCAGGAAGGCGTGGCGCTGATGTGTCTGGCGGAAGCGCTGCTGCGTATTCCGGATAAAGCCACCCGCGACGCGCTGATCCGCGACAAGATCAGCAACGGCAACTGGCATTCCCATATTGGCCGTAGCCCGTCGCTGTTCGTCAACGCCGCCACCTGGGGCCTGCTGTTTACCGGCAAACTGGTCTCCACCCATAACGAAGCCAACCTCTCCCGCTCTCTGAACCGCATCATCGGCAAGAGCGGCGAGCCGCTGATCCGCAAAGGCGTGGACATGGCGATGCGCCTGATGGGCGAGCAGTTTGTCACCGGGGAAACTATTGCCGAAGCGCTGGCGAACGCCCGCAAGCTGGAAGATAAAGGTTTCCGCTACTCGTACGACATGCTGGGCGAAGCGGCCCTGACCGCCGCCGACGCGCAGGCCTACATGGTCTCTTACCAGCAGGCGATCCACGCCATCGGTAAAGCGTCCAACGGTCGCGGTATTTATGAAGGCCCGGGCATCTCTATCAAGCTCTCTGCCCTGCACCCGCGCTACAGCCGCGCGCAGTACGACCGGGTGATGGAAGAACTCTACCCGCGCCTGAAATCCCTGACCCTGCTGGCGCGCCAGTATGATATCGGGATCAACATCGACGCCGAAGAGGCCGACCGTCTGGAGATCTCCCTCGATCTGCTGGAAAAACTGTGCTTCGAGCCGGAGCTGGCAGGCTGGAACGGCATCGGCTTCGTTATCCAGGCCTACCAGAAGCGCTGCCCGTTCGTCATTGATTACCTGATTGACCTGGCAAGCCGCAGCCGTCGTCGCCTGATGATCCGTCTGGTGAAAGGCGCCTACTGGGACAGCGAAATCAAACGCGCCCAGATGGAAGGGCTGGAAGGCTATCCGGTCTATACCCGCAAGGTTTACACCGACGTCTCTTACCTCGCCTGTGCGAAAAAGCTGCTCGGCGTGCCGAACCTGATCTATCCGCAGTTCGCTACCCACAACGCCCACACCCTGGCGGCGATCTACAGCCTGGCCGGGCAAAACTACTATCCGGGCCAGTACGAGTTCCAGTGCCTGCACGGCATGGGTGAACCGCTGTACGAGCAGGTCACCGGTAAAGTGGCGGACGGCAAGCTGAACCGCCCATGCCGAATCTATGCTCCGGTGGGAACGCACGAAACCCTGCTGGCGTACCTCGTGCGTCGTCTGCTGGAAAACGGCGCGAACACCTCCTTCGTTAACCGTATCGCCGACACCACCCTGCCGCTGGACGAGCTGGTGGCCGATCCGGTGCAGGCCGTTGAGAAGATGGCGGCGCAGGAAGGCCAGGTTGGCCTGCCGCATCCGAAGATTGCCCTGCCGCGCGAGCTGTACGGCAAAGGCCGCGTCAACTCGGCGGGTCTGGATCTCGCCAACGAACACCGTCTGGCGTCGCTCTCCTCTGCCCTGCTCAACAGCGCGCTGCAGAAGTGGCAGGCCAAACCGATGCTGGAGCAGCCCGTTGCAGACGGCGACATGCAGCCGGTGATCAACCCGGCCGAGCCAAAAGATATCGTCGGCTACGCGCGTGAAGCGACCGAAGCGGAAGTGGATCAGGCGCTGGACAGCGCGGTGAACAACGCCCCTATCTGGTTCGCCACGCCGCCGCAGGAGCGCGCCGCGATTCTGGAGCGTGCGGCGGTGCTGATGGAAGATCAGATGCAGTCGCTCATCGGCATTCTGGTGCGCGAGGCGGGTAAAACCTTCAGCAACGCGATTGCCGAAGTGCGCGAGGCCGTCGACTTCCTGCACTACTACGCCGGTCAGGTGCGCGATGATTTCGATAACGAAACTCACCGTCCGCTCGGCCCGGTAGTCTGTATCAGCCCGTGGAACTTCCCGCTGGCGATCTTCACCGGCCAGATTGCCGCCGCGCTGGCCGCAGGCAACAGCGTTCTGGCAAAACCAGCAGAGCAGACCCCGCTGATTGCCGCGCAGGGCATCAACATTCTTCTGGAAGCCGGCGTGCCGGCGGGCGTGGTTCAGCTGCTGCCGGGCCGCGGTGAAACGGTCGGTGCCAAACTGACCTCCGACAACCGCGTGCGCGGCGTGATGTTTACCGGTTCAACCGAAGTGGCGTCGCTGCTGCAGCGCAATATTGCCACCCGTCTCGATGCCCAGGGTCGCCCTACGCCGCTCATCGCGGAAACCGGCGGGATGAACGCGATGATCGTTGACTCCTCTGCCCTTACCGAGCAGGTGGTGGTCGACGTGCTGGCCTCCGCGTTCGACAGCGCCGGCCAGCGCTGCTCCGCCCTGCGCGTGCTGTGCCTGCAGGACGACGTGGCGGACCACACGCTGAAGATGCTGCGCGGCGCGATGGCCGAATGCCGCATGGGCAACCCGGGCCGTCTCACCACCGACATCGGGCCGGTGATCGACGCGGAAGCCAAAGCCAACATCGAAAACCACATTCAGACCATGCGCGCTAAAGGTCGTCCGGTGTTCCAGGCGGTGCGCGAGAACAGCGAAGATGCCCGCGAATGGCGGACCGGCACCTTTGTGCCGCCAACGCTGATTGAGCTGGCAAGCTTCGACGAGCTGAAAAAAGAGGTCTTCGGCCCGGTGCTGCACGTGGTGCGCTACAACCGTAACAACCTGAACGAGCTGGTTGAGCAGATCAACGCCTCCGGCTATGGCCTGACGCTCGGCGTGCATACCCGTATCGACGAGACTATCGCGCAGGTCACCGGCAGCGCCAAAGTAGGCAACCTGTACGTCAACCGCAACATGGTCGGCGCGGTCGTGGGCGTGCAGCCGTTCGGCGGCGAAGGCCTTTCCGGCACCGGTCCGAAAGCGGGCGGTCCGCTCTACCTGTACCGTCTGCTGGCGAACCGTCCGGAGAACGCCCTGGGCGTCACCCTGGCACGCCAGGATGCGGACTATCCGGTGGATGCGCAGCTGAAAACCGTACTGACCCAGCCGCTGGAGGCGCTGATCGCCTGGGCGGAAAAACGTCCTGAACTGCGTGCCGTCGCGAAGCAGTACGGCGAACTGGCGCAGGCGGGCACGCAGCGTCTGCTGCCGGGTCCAACCGGCGAGCGCAACACCTGGACGCTGATGCCGCGCGAGCGCGTGCTGTGCGTGGCCGATAACGAGCAGGACGCGCTGGTGCAGCTGGCCGCCGCCATGGCAACCGGGTGTGAAGTACTGTGGCCGGAAGATGCCCTGCATCGCGATCTCGCCAAACAGCTGCCGAAGGCGGTCTCGGCCCGCATTCGCTTCGCGAAAGCCGATAACCTGCTAACCCAGCCGTTTGATGCGGTGATCTACCACGGTGATTCCGATCAGCTGCGTGAACTCTGCGAGCAGGTGGCGGCCCGCAGCGGTGCCATCGTTTCCGTGCAGGGCTTTGCGCGCGGGGAAACCAACCTCCTGCTGGAGCGTCTGTACGTGGAGCGCTCGCTCAGCGTCAACACGGCGGCGGCAGGCGGTAACGCCAGCCTGATGACAATAGGCTAACGCTGTGCTAATAAGGCTCCGGAGACGGAGCCTTATTTTATTGGGGAGTATATGAAACGATATCTTATCGCCAGTGCAGTACTGCTGCTGAGCGCCAGCGCGCTGGCCGACGAGTGCGACAAAGCGACCACCCAGCTTGAATTGAATACCTGTAGCGCGCAGCAGTACCAGGCTGCCGATAAAAAGCTCAACCAGACCTATCAGGCCGCCGTTAAGCGTGCGGCAGCGCCCCAGCGAGACCTGCTGAAAAAAGCGCAGCAGGCGTGGATTACCCTGCGCGATGCGGACTGCGCGTTTATCGGTTCGGGGACGGAAGGCGGGAGCGTCCAGCCAATGATTGTTAACCAGTGCCTGGCGGAAAAAACCGTGGAGCGAGAAGCGTTTCTGGCCTCGCTGATGCAGTGTGAAGAGGGCGACTTAAGCTGCCCTCTCCCGCCGGGGAACTAGCGCAGGCGGATCCCTTCGATAATCATCCGCTGCACGTTTTCCAGAGTGCTGTGGAAAAACGCCTCGTCCTGGAGCGTTTTACCGGTCACCGCCTCAACCTGGGCCGCAAAGTCAGCGTAATGCTGGGTGGAGGCCCAAATCATAAAGATCAGATGATGCGGGTCGACCGGGGCCAGCTTTCCGCTGGCGACCCATCCGGCAATAATGGCCGACTTATCGTCCACCAGCTGTTTTAAATCTCCGGTTAATTCCGCCTGCAGCAGCGGCGCGCCCTGCAGCATCTCAAGACAAAACAGTCGCGACGCCTGCGGGTAATCGCGCGACACCTCCAGCTTCAGGCGAATATACTCTTTGATCGCCACCAGCGGGGCCAGCTCTGCGCGGAACGCTTTGAGGGGCGCCAGCCAGATATCGAGGATCTGCTGCATCACCGCCACATAGAGCGCCTCTTTCGACGGGTAGTAGTAAAGCAGATTGGTTTTGGATACGCCGGACTGCTCCGCCACCTGCTCCAGGCGCGTGCCGTGAATACCAAACTGCGAAAAAGTCTCCAGCGCCGCGCTGAGGATCGCCTGCTTCTTGGCGCTCACCGCCTGCGAACGTTTACCTGGTGTTTTCACTGCGCCTTGTGTCATTCCCGCTCTCCTTATTCTGCGTTGCCCTCAGCATAGCAAAACCCCCGTCTCGCCACGACATCCTGCACTCCGATCGCGCATGAATGCCTGTTTTCTGTGCAATGTTTTTGACCAGTTAGTCCACATTTAACCGCATCAATCCACCAACTTCTGGTTAACACATTAATAACACTGTCATTTTCAAAACTGGCACTGCCTTTGCAAAAACACCGTTACACCTGCGACGTAATGAAGAGAGGTTCGTGATGAAAATTGGCGTATTTGTACCCATCGGCAACAACGGCTGGCTTATCTCGACCACTGCACCGCAATACATGCCGACCTTTGAGCTCAATAAAGCCATCGTGCAAAAAGCGGAGCACTACCATTTCGACTTTGCGCTTTCGATGATCAAGCTGCGCGGCTTCGGCGGCAAAACCGAATTCTGGGATCACAACCTGGAGTCCTTCACCCTGATGGCCGGGCTGGCCGCGGTCACCTCGCGGATCCAGATCTACGCCACCGCCGCCACCCTCACCCTGCCCCCGGCGATCGTGGCGCGCATGGCCTCCACCATCGACTCCATCTCCGGCGGACGCTTTGGCGTCAACCTGGTCACCGGCTGGCAAAAACCCGAGTACGAGCAGATGGGGCTCTGGCCGGGTGACGACTACTTCTCGCGTCGCTACGACTACCTGACCGAATACGTGCAGGTGCTGCGCGACCTGTGGGGGACCGGCAAAAGCGATTTCAAGGGCGATTTCTTCACCATGAACGACTGCCGCGTCAGCCCGCAGCCGTCGGTGCCGATGAAGGTGATTTGCGCCGGACAGAGCGACGCGGGGATGGACTTTTCCGCCAAATACGCCGACTTCAACTTCTGCTTCGGTAAAGGGGTGAACACGCCTGCCGCCTTCGCCCCGACCGCCGCGCGCATGAAAGAGGCCGCTGACAAAACCGGGCGCGACGTGGGCTCCTACGTGCTGTTTATGGTCATTGCCGACGAAACCGACGACGCCGCGCGCGCGAAATGGGAGCGCTATAAGGACGGCGCCGACGAGGAGGCCCTGAGCTGGCTGACCGAGCAGAGCCAGAAGGATACCCGCTCCGGGGCAGATACTAACGTTCGCCAGATGGCCGACCCGACCTCCGCCGTCAATATCAATATGGGCACCCTGGTCGGCTCGTACGCCAGCGTCGCCAGAATGCTTGACGAAGTGGCGGCCGTGCCCGGTGCGGAAGGCGTTCTGCTGACCTTCGACGATTTCCTCATTGGCGTGGAGACCTTCGGCGAGCGCATCCAGCCGCTGATGCAGTGCCGCGCCCACATCCCTGCCGTCACGAAGGAGGTGGCGTAATGACGACCCTTAACGCACGCCCGGAAGCCATCACCTTCGCGCCACAGCAGAGCGCGCTGATCGTGGTGGACATGCAAAACGCCTACGCCAGCCAGGGCGGTTATCTGGATCTGGCGGGGTTCGACGTCTCCGCCACCCGGCCGGTGATTGAGAACATTAAAACCGCCGTCGCCGCCGCGCGCGCCGCGGGCATGCTCATCATCTGGTTCCAGAACGGCTGGGATGACCAGTACGTCGAGGCCGGCGGCCCCGGCTCGCCCAACTTCCACAAGTCGAACGCCCTGAAAACCATGCGTAAACGGCCCGAACTGCAGGGCAAGCTGCTGGCGAAAGGCGGCTGGGACTATCAGCTGGTGGATGAGCTGGTACCGCAGGCGGGCGATATTGTCCTGCCCAAACCGCGCTACAGCGGCTTTTTCAACACGCCGCTCGATAGCCTGCTGCGCAGCCGGGGCATTCGCCATCTGGTGTTCACCGGGATCGCCACCAACGTCTGCGTGGAGTCGACTCTGCGCGACGGCTTTTTCCTCGAGTATTTTGGCGTGGTGCTGGAAGACGCGACCCATCAGGCCGGGCCGGAGTTCGCCCAGAAAGCGGCCCTGTTCAATATCGAAACCTTTTTTGGCTGGGTCAGTAACGTTGCAGATTTCTGCGATGCCCTGACTCCCCCGCTCGCCCGTATCGCCTGAGGAGACGCCTGATGCCAAAATCCGTGATTATTCCGCCGGGTACCAGCACGCCGATTGCCCCGTTTGTCCCCGGCACACTCGCCGACGGCGTGGTGTATGTCTCCGGCACGCTGCCGTTTGATAAAGACAACAACGTGTTGTTTATCAACGACCCAAAGGCGCAAACCCGCCACGTGCTGGAGACGATCAAAACCGTGATCGAAACGGCGGGTGGCACGATGGAGGATGTGACCTTCAACAGCATCTTTATCACCGACTGGAAAAACTACGCCGCGATTAACGAGATCTACGCCGAGTTCTTCCCCGGCGATAAACCGGCGCGGTTCTGCATTCAGTGCGGGCTGGTGAAGCCAGAGGCGCTGGTTGAAATCGCCACCGTTGCGCACATCGCGAAGTGAGGCAGGTATGAAACTTTCCGTCTCGCCGCCCCCGTACGAGGGCGCGCCCGTGGTGGTCTTTATTTCCGGTCTCGGCGGCAGCGGCAGCTACTGGTTGCCCCAGCTGGCCGCGCTGGAGCCGGAATATCAGGTGGTGTGCTATGACCAGCGCGGAACGGGCAATAACCCCGCCACCCTGCCGGAAGGCTACAGCCTTGCGCAGATGGCGGACGAGCTGGCCCGGGCGCTGGCGGATGCCGGGATTGTCCGCTACAGCGTCGTGGGTCACGCGCTGGGGGCGCTGGTCGGCCTGCAGCTGGCCCTCGACAGGCCCGACGCCCTCACCGCGCTGGTGTGCGTCAACGGCTGGTTGACCCTCAACGCCCACACCCGGCGCTGCTTTCAGATCCGCGAGCGCCTGCTGCATTACGGCGGCGCACAGGCGTGGGTCGAGGCGCAGCCGCTGTTTCTCTACCCGGCGGACTGGATGGCCGCCCGCGCGCCCCGAATGGAGGCCGAAGAAGCGCTGGCGCTGGCCCATTTCCAGGGCAAAACCAACCTGCTGCACAGGCTTAGCGCCCTGAAAAAGGCCGACTTCAGCCGCCATGCGGCGCGCATTCGCTGTCCGGTCCAGATCATCTGTTCCGCCGACGACATGCTGGTGCCCGCTGTTTGTTCGTCTGAACTACAGGCGGCGATCCCGCACAGCCAGAGCGTGGTGATGCGCCAGGGCGGGCATGCCTGCAACGTCACCGAGCCGGATACCTTCAACACCCTGCTGCTGAACGGGCTTGCCAGCCTGCTGCACAGCCCGGAACCCGCTTTATAAGGAGCTTTAATGAGCGAAGCCATTACCCCCGCCGCGCTGGAAACGCTGTTCACCGGCGCCCGCACCCATAACGGCTGGCAGAATATTGCCGTCAGCGACGAAACGCTGCGCGAAATCTACAACCTGATGAAATGGGGGCCAACGTCCGCCAACTGCTCCCCGGCGCGAATTGTGTTTGTGCGAAGCGCGGAGGGAAAAGAGAAGCTGCGCCCGGCGCTCTCCAGCGGCAACCTCGAGAAAACGCTCACCGCCCCGGTCACGGCGATTGTCGCCTGGGACGGTGAATTCTACGAGCGCCTGCCCGAGCTGTTCCCGCACGGCGATGCAAAGAGCTGGTTTACCACCAGCCCCGCGCATGCGGAAGAGACCGCCTTTCGCAACAGTTCAATGCAGGCCGCCTACCTGATTTTCGCCTGTCGCGCCCTGGGGCTGGACACCGGCCCGATGTCGGGCTTTGACCGCCAAAAGGTAGACGAAGCCTTTTTCACCGGCACGACGCTTAAAAGCAATCTGCTGATCAACATTGGCTACGGCGATACCCGCAAACTTTACGGGCGCCTGCCGCGCCTGGACTTCGACGATGCCTGCGGGCTGGCGTAAGGAGCGATGATGACGACACCGGATAAACAAACCTTTCGCGACGCCATGGCCTGCGTTGGCGCGGCGGTCAACATCATCACCACCGACGGCCCGGCGGGGATGGCAGGCTTCACCGCCAGCGCGGTGTGCAGCGTAACGGATTCACCGCCCACCCTGCTGGTGTGCCTGAACCGCGGCGCGTCCGTCTGGCCAACCTTTAGCGAAAACCGCACCCTTTGCGTGAATACCCTGAGCGCCGGACAGGAGCCTTTATCTAACCTGTTTGGCGGGAAAACGCCGATGGCGGAACGCTTTGCCGCCGCCCGCTGGCAGACGGGCGACACGGGCTGTCCGCGCCTGGAAGATGCGCTGGCCTCGTTTGACTGCCGCATCAGCCAGGTGGTGAGCGTCGGCACCCACGACATTCTGTTTTGCGACATTATTTCGATTATTCGCCACCCCGCTCCGCAAGGGCTGGTGTGGTTTGACCGCGGCTATCACGCGCTTATGCGACCCGCCTGTTAACCCGCCTTAAGGAGACAGACCATGTTCGGATTTCCCCACTGGCAGTTGAAATCGACCTCCACAGACGCAGGCGTGGTCGCGCCGGATGAACGCCTGCCGCTCGGGCAGACAATGGTGATGGGCGTCCAGCACGCGGTCGCCATGTTTGGCGCCACGGTGCTGATGCCGATGCTGATGGGACTCGATCCCAACCTGTCTATTCTGATGTCGGGTATCGGTACCCTGCTGTTCTTTTTCGTCACCGGCGGGCGAGTGCCCAGCTATCTCGGCTCCAGCGCCGCCTTTGTCGGGGTGGTCATCGCCACCACCGGGTTTAACGGCCAGGGGATCAACCCCAACCTGAGCGTGGCCCTCGGCGGCATCATCGCCTGCGGTCTGGTGTACACCCTGATTGGTCTGGTGGTGATGAAAATCGGCACGCGCTGGATAGAGCGAATGATGCCCCCGGTCGTGACGGGCGCCGTGGTGATGGCGATAGGCCTCAACCTCGCGCCGATTGCGGTCAGGAGCGTCTCCGCCTCGCCGTTTGAAAGCTGGATGGCGGTGATCACCGTGCTGTGCATCGGCCTGGTGGCGGTGTTCACGCGGGGCATGATCCAGCGCCTGCTGATCCTGGTTGGGCTGATTGTCGCCTGTCTGGTCTACGCCCTGCTGGCCAACGTTTTCGGTCTGGGCAAGCCGGTTGACTTTACGCTGCTCCACCAGGCAGCCTGGTTCGGCCTGCCGAAGGTGACCTCGCCCTCCTTTAACACCCAGGCGATGATGCTTATCGCACCGGTGGCGGTGATCCTGGTGGCGGAAAACCTGGGCCACCTGAAGGCCGTGGCGGGGATGACCGGGCGCAGCATGGATCCGTACATGGGCCGCGCGTTCGTCGGTGACGGTCTGGCGACCATGCTCTCCGGCTCCGTAGGCGGCAGCGGCGTCACCACCTATGCTGAAAACATCGGCGTGATGGCAGTGACCAAAGTCTACTCGACGCTGGTCTTCGTGGCGGCGGCGGTGATGGCGATGCTGCTCGGCTTCTCACCGAAGTTCGGCGCGCTGATCCACACCATTCCGTCCCCGGTCATCGGCGGGGCATCGATTGTGGTGTTTGGGCTGATCGCCGTAGCCGGCGCGCGCATCTGGGTGCAGCATCGGGTCGATCTCAGCCAGAACGGCAACCTGATTATGGTGGCGGTCACGCTGGTGCTGGGCGCGGGTGATTTTGCCCTGACGCTGGGCGGCTTTACGATTGGTGGGATTGGCACGGCGACCTTCGGCGCGATCCTGCTTAACGCCCTGCTGAGCCGCCGGATGGCCACTGCGCCGCAGGGCGCCGTGGTGCATCAGGATTCCTGATTTAACGCCGCGCTGTCATTTTCTGGCAGCGCGTTTTTCTTCCGTTTGAGCTTTAACTCACTTACCAGCACCCCGGCGACAATAAATGCCGCGCCCACCAGCGCCAGAAGCGGCAAACGCTCACCAGCAATGCGTCCGAAAATCCCCGCCCAGACCGGTTCACCGGTATAAATCACCGTCGCGCGGGTTGGCGATACGCTTCGCTGCGCCCAGTTCATGGTGACCTGAATAATGGCGCTGAAGATACCCAGCCCCAGTGCGACCACCACCAGGCCGGTGGACATCGGCGGCACGGACTCCCCTGCCGGAACCATCGTCGCAAACGCCACCAGCGACGCCGTGGCGAGCTGCACCACCGTCACCCGTTTGACGTCGACCTTGCCCGCCCAAGCGCTAATCAGAATAATTTCCGCCGCAATGGCAATCGCCCCAATCAGGGTGATGATTTCGCCCGGCCCCAGCGCAAGCAGGTTGTTTTCCGGCCCGGCCAGTAAGATCAGGCCGATAAACGCCAGCACGATGCCAATACAGGACATCAGCCCCGGCAGCCGCCCCAGGCACAGCCACTGCAGTAGCGGCACCAGCGGCACATACATGGCGGTGATAAACGCGGATTTACTGCTGGAGATGGTCTGCAATCCCCACGTCTGCAGGCTGTAGCCCATCGCTATCGCCACCCCAATCGCCACGCCGGCCTTAAGTTCTTTCAGCGTCAGTCCCCGCAGCGTTTTAAGCGAAATTAGCCCCACGGCAAGCGCCGCCGTCGCAAAGCGCAGGCCAACAAAAAAGAACGGCTCGCTGAGGGTTACCGCGTACTGAACGGCCAGAAACGTCCCGCCCCAGAACATGGTGATGAGAATGAGGATGGCTTCCTGCGGTTTAACGGAGAATTTGAAGCGTGAGACAGACATGCGGCACTCGCGGTTAAGATCAATTCCCTAGTGTGCGTTGCCTTTGGTTACAGTTCAATGTTGCAGAAATAAAAAAACCGCCGGGAGATCCCGGCGGCAGGGGTTCAACCCGGCGTGTTACTTACTGCTGCCGTGGCTGTTTTTACCCCCTTTCTTGCCAGCTTCAGATGCGCGTTGCGGGTCATTCTTGAAGTTGCCCCCGCTATGCTGGCCACCTTTACGGCCTGCTTCTGATGCTCTTTCACGGTCTTCTGCGAAATTACCTGAACCACCACGATGGTTTGCCATCTCTAACCTCCAGAATGTGAAACATTAGACATCATATTGCATTCAGTAAAAGAGGATTCTTTCACCTCGCAACACAAGGACAGTGCCTTTATCTGTGCCGCGTGAAACTAAGCTTAGTGGAATGCCGCTATCCGGCAAGTTGCAGGTAATATTCTGCAACATGAACTCAGCCTTTCGGGTGAGATGACGCGACGGCGATTCATAAGCCTTTCTTATCATTTCAAAAATCCGCCGCCAAAAAGTTGTTTCATTTTGCTACAAAGCATTTTTGTAACCATATTGTTATAAATCAAAGAAATGGCGTTCATTTTTGCAGTCTGGCCGTGATGACATATCTTTAAATGAGCGCAGCGATCCGCTGTCAGAAAAAACAAACGAGGAGTGATGCAAAATGGCAAAAGTTCTGGTGCTCTATTATTCCATGTATGGACACATTGAAACCATGGCTCACGCGGTAGCAGAAGGTGCGAACAGGGTTGATGGCGTTGAGGTTGTGGTGAAACGCGTACCGGAAACCATGCAGGCGGAAGCCTTCCTGAAAGCCGGGGGGAAAACGCAAAACGCCCCGGTCGCCACCCCGCAGGAGCTGGCGGACTATGATGCCATTATCTTCGGCACACCGACCCGCTTCGGCAATATGTCAGGCCAGATGCGCACCTTCCTCGATCAAACCGGCGGACTTTGGGCATCCGGCGCGCTCTACGGGAAACTCGCCAGCGTATTCAGCTCAACCGGCACCGGCGGCGGTCAGGAGCAGACGATTACCTCAACCTGGACTACCCTTGCTCATCACGGGATGGTGATTGTGCCGATTGGCTACGGCGCCCAGGAGCTGTTTGACATTTCCCAGGTGCGTGGCGGTACGCCGTACGGCGCAACCACCATTGCCGGTGGGGATGGCTCACGTCAGCCAAGCAATGAAGAACTGTCTATCGCCCGCTATCAGGGTGAATACGTCGCGGGTCTGGCCAAAAAACTGAACGGCTAACACCCAACAGGAGGACAAGCATGCCAACTCAAGAATCCAAAGCTCACCACGTGGGCGAATGGGCAAGTTTACGCAACACCTCTCCGGAGATTGCCGAAGCTATCTTTGAAGTCGCGAAGTACGATGAAAAGCTGGCCGAGCAGATTTGGGAGGAAGGTAACGATGAGGTGCTGGTGCGCGCCTTCGAAAAAACGGATAAAGACTCGCTCTTCTGGGGCGAGCAAACCATCGAACGTAAAAACGTCTAAGCGTTTCCCCCCGCCGCAGCGGGGGGTTCTCCTTTACTTCGCCGCGTTATTCATCACAGCATTGAATTTATCGACAGGACAGAAGCCGTTCGCATCCACCGGGCAGCCTTTCAGCTCCAGCGTCACGCGCTGCGCGGGGGACTTCAGCGACAGCACGCTGGCGTTACGCAGCTGCTCTGAACTCTGGTAGACATACTCAATTTTCATCAGCTCCTGATTGGCGTTTTTGTCATGCCAGCGCTGGAAGACAATCTTGCCGCCAATCGGGGTGCGCTCCTGCTGGTCGTGCAGCTGATAGGGTTTGAAATCCAGGGCGGTGAGCAGGGAAGCAATGTTCGAATCATGCCCCACCAGCAGGGTGATCTTAGGCGCTTTCGCCTGCTCGGTGACCAGGGTTTTATCAATGTACTTCACCAGCGGCTTCGCCACGTTTTGCGCCACCTCGGTGGAGGTAAACAGCGAGTCCTGATAGCCGTTCTTCAGCTTAGACAGCACGCGCCACTGCTGGTCGGTTTTGATTTCGCCCCAGGCCACCTGGTCGGCCGGGAAGCCTTCGTAATACTGCAGCGTGAACGCATCCACCAGCGAGTTGCCCACCTTCAGCGGCCCGGATACGCCAGGCTCTTTTTCATAGTCGGCGCTAAAGGTATCTTTCGCGTCCGCCAGCGAGCAGACCTTTTTCTCTTTGCAGGACGGAGACTCGGCGTAGTTCGTCATCTGCTCCAGCAGCTTATAGCTTTCGGTAAGCTGCATTTTCTGCCGCTCGGACTCCATCGCCTTGAGCGCTTTTTCGCGGAATTCAGGCGAGTTATCGGTAATCACCGGATTAAAGGTCGGATCCATGGTGCCCATTTTTTCCTGATGATGCACGGGAACGTCGCAGCCCGGGAACGCGCCGGTGATGAAGAACTGCGCGGTGGCGACGGTACGCTGCAGGCTGTTGGCGTAAGCATAAACGCTATCCGCCGCCGGGCATTCTCCCGTCTTCACCATCCCCTGCTGCGCCAGCCACTCGCGCATGTAATGGCCCATATAGACTTCCAGCACGCCGCCCTTGGTGGTGAGCTGACCGCCCGGCACCTCCCACTCCGGCCACTGCTTCGGCGTGGACTGCTCCAGCACGCTGCCGTTATTGGCGAGCGGCGCGCGCAGGTTGTGACGACTCATGATTAAAACTTGCTCCAGCTGATACCCTTCCGGCGTCTCTTGCGCCTGCACGCCAAACGTTGCTGAAATGGAACCGGCGACTGCCAGCGTGAGTAGTGCTTTTCTCATCCCTAATTCCTCAATCGTTTTAAAATGTCGCCTTCAGTGTGACAGATTGGTGACAATTTTCCGGGAAGCATTTCTCAAACTGATGATTAACGTGCTTACTGTATGCACCAATAAGTTTTATAATAAAACCACACCCCACCGGAGAATTGACCGTGAAACGTACCCGCCTCGAAGAAAGCACCTGCCCCGTCGCCCGTTCGCTGGATATCATCGGCGACTGGTGGTCGCTGCTGATCGTGCGCGACGCGCTGCGCGGGATTAAACGCTTCGGCGAGTTCCAGAAAAGCCTTGGTATCGCCAAAAACATGCTGACCACGCGGCTAAAACTGCTGGTCGACGAAGGCATCCTCCGGCTTCAGCCCGCGTCCGACGGCAGCGCCTGGCAGGAATACGTCCTGACCGAGAAAGGTCGCGCCCTGCAAACGGTGCTGGTTGCCCTCTCCCAGTGGGGCAATGAATTTTTGTTTGCGGATAACGAATGCGGCACCGTGCTGGTCGATACCGAACAGCGCAAACCCCTGCGTAAACTGGCGCTTATCGCCGATGATGGCCGCGAACTGACGCCTGAAGAGATCGTGGCGAAACTCCCCTCCTGATAGTTCCCGACGGCAAAAGCACAAAATGCTCGCAAATATGGTTGCATTATAAAACCAAATAGCAGAGAGTTTATTCAGTTTCATCTTGAAACCAAATAACCCACTTTGTCCTGAGGTAACACACGATGACTACGCAAATCACCACCGCCCTGATTACGGGCGCCTCTTCCGGAATTGGTGCCGTTTATGCCGATCGCCTTGCCGCGCGCGGCGCTAACCTGGTACTGGTCGCCCGTCGCGAAGATCGCCTGAAGACCCTTGCCGCCGACCTTCGCGCGCGCTACGGCGTGGCCGTCGATATTCTGGTGGCCGATCTTACCGATGAACAGGGGATCCGCGCCGTGGAAGAGGAGCTGCGCAGCAATACCGCCATTGATACGCTCATTAACAACGCGGGCACCGCCCAGATGGCGCCGTTCCTCGCAGGCGATGTGGCGCAGCATCAGGCCATTAACACCCTGAACACCACGGCGCTGATGCGTCTGACCTACGCCATCCTGCCGCGCCTGGCGCAGAACAATCGCGGCACGCTGATCAATATCGCCTCGGTGTTAGCGCTGCACGTCCGTGCCGGTAGCGCGCTCTACAGCGCCACCAAGGCGTGGGTTCTGAGCTTTACCCGTGGGTTACAGGAAGAATTTGCCGACAGCAGCGTGCGCATTCAGGCTGTGCTGCCCGCCGCCACGGCGACGGAAATCTGGAGCCATTCGGGCGTCACGGTGAACGATTTGCCGGAAGGATCGGTGATGACCACCGACGATATGGTGGATGCATCGCTGGCGGGTCTGGATCAGGGTGAACCGATCACCATCCCGCCGATGCATGATGCCGGCCTGTGGGATCGCTACGAAGCGGCGCGTCTTGAGCTGTTCAACAGCGCGCGCACCGGCATTCCGGCACCGCGCTACGCAAAACAGTAGCCTAACGCTCAAGCTGGTCGCCGTACTCGCTCATCCAGGCGGCCAGCGGGGAGAGTGCGTCCTGCAGGGTTAGCCCCAGCTCGGTGATCTGATACTCCACGCGCGGGGGGATCTCCGGGTAGACCGTCCGCGTCACCAGCCCGCGCTGTTCAAACAGGCGCAGCTGCTTTGTCAGCTCTTTCTGCGTGATGGGGGCAGCGGCACGCAGCAGATCGCCAAAGCGTACGGGCGTGTTAAAGACAATCAGGCGGTAGAGAATGGGGATCGCCCATTTACCGGAAATCAGGTTAACAAACTGCGTCATCGGGCAGGTATACGCCTCAGATTTTTTTTCACAGCACACCTGCAGCATTTCTGCCATAGCACACCTCTTGCCTTTTTAGTATCCATTTGGTACCTAGTTTCCTTTCGATACTAACGTTTCTATAGTGCTTTCTCCAGAGACATTTCAGGAGAAGAACATGGGTCGTTTAACAGATAAATATACGCTGATTACCGGCGGCACCAGCGGCATCGGTCTTGCCACCGCGCAGGCGTTTATCGCCGAAGGCGCGCGCGTCGCCGTGACCGGACGCAACCCGGACACCCTCGCCGAAGCAGAACGTATTCTTGGCGATAAGGCCTGGGTGATCCCGACCGATGCGGGAGATATCGCCTCACAAAAAGCGCTGGCGGAAACCCTCGCCGCCCGCTGGCCACGCCTGGACGCGGTGTTTCTCAACGCCGGCGACGTAACGCACGCGCCGCTGGAAGCCTGGCAGGAGGATGCGTGGGACCGCCTGATGGGCATCAACCTGAAGGGGCCGTTCTTTTTAATTCAGGCGCTGCTGCCGCTGCTGAATAACCCGTCGTCGGTGATCCTCTGCGGCTCCGTGAGCGCGCGCATCGGCCTGCCCACCAGCAGCGTGTATGCCGCGAGCAAGGCTGCCCTGCTGTCGCTGGCGCGCACGCTGTCGGCGGAGCTGCTGCCGCGCGGGATCCGCGTCAACGGCCTGAGCCCCGGTCCGGTGGAAACCCCGGCGTTTACCAAAACGGGCTTAAGCGAGGAGGCGCTTAACGCGATGATGGCGGAGATCATCAAGCTGGTGCCGCTCGGCAGAATGGGCTCGACGACGGAGCTGGCAAAAGCCGCGCTCTATCTGGCGTCCGACGAGTCGAGCTACACGGTGGGAACGGAGCTGCTGGTGGACGGCGGAATGGGGAGTTTGTAACTCAAAAGGCGCTGATGCCGGTGATGATGCCGACATACAGCGCCGCCCATGCGCAGGCGGAAAGCAGGCTGACGGCGTAGACCTTGACTGCATTCAGCCTGAGCATGCCCGCCGCCAGCGGCACGATGTAGCGCAACACCGCCAGAAAACGCGACGTAAACAGCACGATGACACCGTTCTTTTGCAACTGATGCTGTACCCGCAAGAACTTATCGGCATGCTTTGAGGTGAAACGCGTGACCAGCCGGGTGTGCCCCATCAACTGGCCGATATGGTAATTCAGCACCGAACCCGCCGTTGCCCCCAAAACTATGGCCAGCCACGCCAGTGCAGGATGCATGCTCGTCTGGCTAACGGTAATGCCCGCCAGCAGCATCACCGAGGCGGGCGGCAGCACGGAGGAGATCAGCACCGTCGATTTACTCAGCGCCATCACAAATAACAGCGCGAAAAGATGTGCCGGATACAGCGCAAAATGATTCAGCAGATTATCAAACCACGCCATTACCCTCTCCTTCGTTGATTATTTAATCCTCCATTAGAAATGAATTAACCTAAATAAACCCTCAACATTTTATTAATAAAAATCGTCTAAAC
>NZ_JADCKW010000024.1:37525-106855 GCF_014982155.1 Enterobacter cloacae complex sp. P16RS2
AAATTTAAATAAGCGTATTATTCCTCTCGTTTTACAACGATCTCGTTATGGCGAGGCTCCTGTACAAATACACGTTATCGCTCTGGTAGGTTCGAGAGAACCGACACAGGGTAAAACAGGCACTGTCGAATCAAGGCTTTGTCAGTATAACTTCCCTCGCGGGATACGGTGTACAGTGCTGAACCCAGGACGTGGGGATCTCCTCTTCGACATGCCCTGTCTTGCTCGCCCCTGAGAGATGTTATTATTCAAAGGGAATTCACTATGTCTTACGCTATTCACAACCAGAATCTGGCATTCAATGACAGCGCCATTGCGCAATATATGAATACCGATTTTATTGTCCTCGATATTTCATTATGCGTGGCGCTGGCGCGCGAGCAATTCTTCGAAAAATTAAAAGACGACGATATTCCGTCTCATATTTTTATTGAAGACAATGGCCGCCTGGCGGGCATGATTGCCGTGCGCAAGTTGCTGCAAACCGCCGATACGGTACAGCCGGTGAAATCGCTGATGATTTCGCAGTTTTTGCAGGTCAAACCGGAGGATGAACGTGCCGACGTTGCCGGACTGCTGGCACACGGCGGCGCGGATGTGGTGCCCGTGGTCACCCACGGCAAGCTCGTCGGCTGCCTGACCGAGCGCGAAATCGCCCATCTGCTGGAAGATGACGTCACCGAAGACGCCCAGCTTCAGGGGGCAACGCTGCCGCTGGAGAAGCCCTATCTGGACACCAGCCCGTATAGCCTGTGGAAGAAACGTTCCGTCTGGCTGCTGCTGCTGTTTGTCGCGGAGGCCTACACCAGCTCGGTGATCCAGCATTTTGAAGAGGCGCTGGAGTCCGCCATCGCGCTGGCGTTCTTTATTCCGCTGCTGATCGGCACGGGCGGCAACAGCGGGACGCAGATCACCTCCACCCTGGTGCGCGCCATGGCGCTGGGGGAAGTCCGCCTGCGCGACGTTGGCCGCGTGCTGCGTAAAGAGATGACCACCTCGCTGATGATTGCCGCCACGCTCGGTGTCGCCGGGTGCATTCGCGCCTGGATGATGGGGATTGGGCTGGAAATTACGCTTATCGTCAGCCTGACGCTGGTGTGCATTACGCTCTGGAGTGCGATTGTGTCGTCCGTGATCCCGATGGTGCTCAAGCGCTGCGGCATTGACCCGGCGGTCGTCTCCGCGCCGTTTATCGCGACGCTTATCGACGGCACCGGGCTGATTATCTACTTCAAGATCGCGCAATATACGCTGGGGCTGGAGTAACGCGGTCCGCCAGCTGGATCACCGCTCGCGAAAACACCTCAATAGCCAGGGCGACATCTTCAGCCATCACCGATTCCGCCGGATGGTGGCTGACGCCCCCTTTGCAGCGCACAAACAGCATGCCGACCGGCCAGCGTTCCGCGATGGCAATCGCATCGTGGCCCGCACCGCTGGGCAGCGATAGCGAGCGCCCCTGTACCGATGTGACGGCCTCCCCCAGCACCTTTTGCAGGTGGATATCGCACGGCGTGGCGGCAATGCGGTAAAACTCCTCGGCGCTGAAGTCCAGACCGCGGCGCGAGGCGATCGCCTGGGCATGTTCCAGCAGGTCGTTAAGCAACCGATCAAGCGGCGCATCCTGCGGACCGCGAATATCCAGCGAGAGCTGAACCTCGCCGGGGATTACGTTCACCGCCCCCGGCAGACAGCGCAGCTCGCCAACCGTCGCTACCAGGTTGCCGCCCTGCTGTCGGGTAGCGTTTTCAATGATAACCATCCACTCGGCGGCGGCGGCCAGCGCGTCCCTGCGGTGGTGCATCGGCACGGTTCCCGCGTGCCCGGCCTCGCCGGTGAAGCGGCAGTTCAGACGGCGCGCGCCGTTAATGGCTTCCACCACGCCAAGGGCGAGCGCCTCCTGCTCAAGGCATGGCCCCTGCTCAATATGCAGCTCCAGATAGGCGCTGAAATCCTCCTGACGGCGCGCGGCATGCAGCACGCGGGCAGGATCGAGCCCCACCAGGGTCATCGCCTGCGCCACGCTGATCCCGCTGGCGTCGGCTTTTTCCAGCCAGCCCTGCGGCCAGGTGCCCGTCAGCCCCCGGCTGCCTAACAGCGTAATGCCGAAGCGGGTCCCCTCTTCGTCGCAAAAGCCGACAATCTCGATGGCCTGCGCCAGATGCACACCCTGCTGGTGCAGGCTGTCCACCACCTCAATGGCGGCAAGCACGCCGAGCATGCCGTCGTAGCGCCCGGCATTGCGCACGGTATCGAGATGCGAGCCGAGCAGCACCGCCTGCGCCCCTTCCTGCGCGCCCTCATAGCGTCCACAGATATTGCCCACGCTGTCCTGCCAGACGGTCATTCCCGCCTGGCTCATCCACTGCCCCACCAGCTGGTTGGCCTGCAGATGCTGGGTGGAGAGATAGACCCTCGTCAGCGCATCCGGGGTTTCGCTGATGGCGGCCAGCGCGTCGGCGCGGGCCATCACCCGTTCTGCCGCCGGGCTCATTGCGGCGTCTCGCGGCGATAGTGGTCCCATGCGGCCTGCATGGCGGCACCCTGCGTGGTGGAGAATTTCAGATAGTTCAGGACCGACTCCAGCGCGCTCAGGGTGGTCATCACGCAGTCCTTGCGCGCGTTGTAGCCCATGGTGCCGATGCGCCACACCTTGCCGTGCAGCGGGCCAAACGAGGTGCCGATTTCAATCCCGAAATCCTCCAGCATCAGCTTACGCACCTGGTCGCCGTTGACGCCCTGCGGGATAACCACGCCCAGCACGTTGTTCATCTTGTGCTTCAGGTCGCCAAAGGTCTCCAGCCCCATCGCCTGAATGCCCTTCAGCAGCGCATCGCCGTGCAGCTTATGGCGCGCGATGCCGTTATCCAGCCCTTCCTGCAGGATCAGCCGCGCGCACTCGCGGGCGCCAAACAGCGCGGTCGTGGCTTCGGTATGGTGGTTAAGACGTTCCGGCCCCCAGTAGTCCATCACCATGCCGAGATCGAAGTAGTTGGAGTAGATCATCTCCTCGTCGCCGTCGCGGTGGGCGTCGGTGCGTATGCCTTCCTCAACGCATTTGCGGCGGCGGATCGCCTCCTCCATGCGCGCGCTCAGGGTGATCGGCGAGGTGCCAGACGGGCCGCCGAGGCATTTCTGCATCCCGGCCGAGACGGCATCCAGCCCCCAGGCGTCGGTCTCCAGCGCGTTACCGCCGAGCGACGCGGTGGCGTCGGTATAAAACAGCACGTCGTAGCGGCGGCAGATAGCCCCAAGCTCCGCGAGCGGCTGCAGCATGGTGGTGGAGGTGTCGCCCTGCACCGTCAGCAGCAGGCGCGGACGAATACGTTTAATCGCATCCTCGACCTGGTCCGGGGTAAACACCTCGCCCCACGGCACCTCGATGGTATGCACCTCCGCGCGGCAGCGGCGGGCAATTTCGCACAGCAGATGACCAAAGCGGCCAAAGACCGGCACCAGCACCTTATCTCCCGGGCGGATGGCGGAGACCAGAATGGCTTCAATCCCCGCGCGGGAAGTGCCGTCCACCAGCATTGTCCAGCGGTTATCTGTGCGGAACACCCCGCGATAGAGCGCCATCACCTCGTTCATGTAGTGGGTCATGGCCGGATCGTACTGGCCGATCAGCTGGCTCGACATGGCGCGCAGCACGCGCGGGTCGGCGTTGATCGGGCCCGGCCCCATCAGCAGGCGCTGGGGCGGGTTGATTTGCGGAAAGCGTGCGATATCCATTTGTCAGTCCTTATCAGTTGAGGCCGCGCACGGAGGAGATGAACTGCTTCAGTTCCGTGGTCTGCGGGTTGGCGAACAGCGTTTTGCTGTCGCCCTGCTCCCAGACTTTCCCCTGGTGCATAAACACCACGCGGTCGCCCACTTCGCGGGCAAAATTCATTTCATGGGTAACCAGTATGAGCGTCATCCCCTCGGCCGCCAGCTGCTCCAGCACCTTGAGCACTTCGCCCACCAGCTCCGGGTCGAGCGCGGAGGTGATCTCGTCGCAGAGTAAAACTTTAGGCGACATCGCCAGCGCGCGGGCAATCGCCACGCGCTGCTGCTGGCCGCCGGAGAGGCTCGACGGGTAGTAATCCAGACGATCGCCTAAGCCCACTTTCTCCAGCATCTGCTTCGCCAGCTCGCGGCATTCGGCGGCGCTTTTCTTCAGCACCCGACGCGGGGCGAGCATCACGTTTTCCAGCGCCGTCATGTGTGGGAACAGGTTGAAGCTCTGAAACACCATTCCGACCGAGCGGCTGATTTCGCGCGCCTGAGAATCCCGGTCGGTAATGGTCATGCCGCCCAGCTTGATGCTGCCGTCCTGATAGCCTTCCAGTCCGTTGATGCAGCGCAGCAGCGTGCTTTTGCCCGATCCGCTGCGCCCGATAATAGAGATCACCTGGCCCATGTCGATATCCAGATCGACGCCCTTGAGCACGTGGTTATCGCCGTAGTACTTCTGCACCTGATTAATGGTGATGAGAGGCATTGAATTTCGTCTCCAGATAGCGGCTGTAGCGCGACAGCGGATAACACAGAATAAAGTAGCCCAGCGCCACCAGCGCAAAGACCTTAAACGGCTGATACGTCACGTTGGTCAGCATGGTCCCGGCCTTGGTCAGCTCGATAAAGCCGATAATCGACGCCAGCGCGGTGCCTTTAATCACCTGCACGGCAAAGCCGACCGTCGGGGCGATACCGATGCGCAGCGCCTGCGGGGCGACGACGCGAAACAGGGTCTGGCCGAAGGTCAGCCCCAGACAGCGCGACGCTTCCCACTGCCCTTTCGGCAGGGCGCGAATGCTGCCGTTCCAGATATCGAGCAGAAACGCGCTGGTGTAGAAGGTGAGCGCCAGCGAGGCGGCGGTCCACGGCGAAACGTCGATGCCGAACAGCGCCACGCCGAAGAAGGCCAGGAACAGCTGCATCAGCAGCGGCGTGCCCTGAAACAGCTCAATATAGCCGCGGATGATGCGCCTGACCGTGCGCCCGCCCGTGAGGCGCAGCAGCAGGAGCGGCAGCGTCACCGCCGCGCCGCCGACGAAGGCCACCAGCGACAGCAGTACCGTCCAGCGCCCGGCCAGCAGCAGGTTGCGAATAATGTCCCAGTCGGTAAAGGTGGTCATCATGCCTGCACCCCCAGCCATTTGCGTCCCGCCGCCATCATCAGCTGGCGCAGGGTAATCGACAGCGCTAAGTAAATCCCGGTTGTCACCAGATAAACCTCAAAGCTCAGAAACGTTCTGGACTGGATCAGGTTGGCGGCGAAGGTCAGCTCTTCATACGAGACCTGCGACACCACCGACGAGCCGAGCATCACGATGATGCACTGGCTCACCAGCGCCGGGTAAATGCGCTGCAGCGCGGGCGGCAGTACCACGCGGATAAAGGTCTGCAGGCGGGTCAGCCCCAGCACGCGTCCGGCTTCCCACTGCCCTTTCGGCGTGACCTGAATGCCCGCGCGGATAATCTCGGTGCTGTAGGCGCCCAGGTTTACCACCATGGCCAGCAGCGCCGCTTCCCCCGCCGTCATCTTCAGCCCAAGATTCGGCAGGCCGAAGACGATGAAAAACAGCTGCACCACAAACGGCGTGTTGCGGATAATTTCCACGTACGCGCCCCAGATCCGGCTGAACCAGGTGGTGCGTCCGCTGCGGATCGCCGCCCCGAAGATCCCTATCGCCAGCCCGCCGACGGTGGCCATCACCGTCAGCTGAACGGTGATCCACAGCCCCGCCAGCAGCTCCGGCCAGTACGGCCAGAGCGCGGAGAAATCAAGTTGCTCAGTCATCGGCTCAGGCGCCAAGGTTGGCCGGCAGCGGGGCCTTCAGCCACTGTTCAGACAGGCCGTTCAGCGTGCCGTCCTTGATGCCCTGCTCAATCAGCGCGTCCACTTTTGCCTTCAGGGCCGGTTCGTTTTTCTTCAGGCCAATAAAGCACGGCGAATCTTTCAGCATAAAGCTCGGCACCGGGGCTTTATCCGCGTTCTGGCGCGAAATGGCCGCCACCACGAGGTTGCCGGTTGCCACGTACTGCACCTGTCCGGAGAGATAGGCGGAGAGCGTGGTGTTGTTATCTTCGTAGCGCTTCACGTCCGCGTCTTTCGGCGCCAGGCTGGTCAGCACCATGTCCTCCACCGCCCCGCGCGTCACGCCGATGGTTTTTCCGCTCAGCGCCGCGGCGTCCTTCAGCTCGGCCCCTTTCGGACCAAACACGCCGAGGAAGAACGGCGCGTAGGCGCGGCTGAAGTCGATTACCTTCTCGCGCTCCGGGTTTTTACCGAGGCTGGAAATGACCAGATCCACCTTATCGGTTTGCAGGTACGGCACGCGGTTGGCGCTGGTCACCGGCACCAGCTGCAGCTTGAGCTTCATCTGTTTGGCCAGATAGCGCGCCATGTCGATGTCATAGCCCTGCGGCTGCAGGTCGGTCCCCACCGAGCCAAACGGCGGGAAGTCCTGCGGAACGGCAATGCGAATGGTGCCGCGCTTCTCGATATCCTTAAGCTGGTCAGCCTTTGCCGGCAGCTGTGTGAAAAGACATGCGGCCCCGGCCAGTGCAATCAACAATTTTTTCATGGTGCTTCCCCGTAACGTTAACATGAAACAAAAGATTCTTTGAATGTGATTTTGCAACTAATGTGCCAGATAGGGCGAAGCGGGGAATATTCTTGTAAAGCCTGATAAAACGCGGACTGGTCGAAAAAACCTGCGTTTTCCCGACCCGCCACATGCACCATTTCAATGCAAAGCACCAGCCTGATGCCCCATTATCGTTGTTCGAGTTCGTCCAGCTGCTGGTAGAGGGAGGCAATTTCGTGAATACGCGGACGGCCTTTATCGAGAATTTCATGCAGGAAAGCGTTTGCCAGCAGGTTGATCAGGCTGTTGACCGAGGAGTAGCTGTCATAGGCCGAGACGCTGTCCAGCGGGGCGCAGAGCTGCCAGCTCGCCAGCGGAAACAGGCTGTGCGCCTGCGGCTCGCACATCAGCAGCACCGGAATGCCGCTGCTCTGAAGCTGCTGCATCAGCGGGCGGATGATGCGCGGGCGGCGGCGAAAGGCCATCATGACCACCAGATCGTCCGGCGTTAAATCCACCAGCTCCTCGCTCAGGCTCTGCCCCGGCTGCGGCAGGACCAGCACCTGACCGCGCGCCTGCAGCAGCTGCTGACGCAGGTGCAGCGCCGCCGGATAGGCGTTACGCATGCCGATAATGACGATGCGCCGCGCCTTCACCATGCAGGCCATGGCGTCGGCAAACTGCTGCGCGTCGAGGGCATTGACCCACTGGGTCAGGTTCGCCATCTCCTGCTTATAGTGGCGCGCCAGCAGCGTATTGCCCTGCACCGCGTCGCGGTTATCGGTGAGCGGCATCCCGCTCTGGCGCAGGGTGCGCAGCTCGTCGCGCATGTCCTTGTATTTCTCATAGCCCAGACGCTTAAACAGACGGCTGACCGTGGCTTTCGACACCCCGCTCAGCTGCGCCAGCTCGGCGCTGTTGTAGCTAATCAGGTCATCAAAATGGTCGAAAATAAAGTCCGCCACCCGCTGCTCCTGCGGCGACAGCGACGGGTACTGTGCTTTCAGACGTTCATCCAGTTGTTCCATAGCGCCTCTGTAACTTTTGTTTCATCACATTGTACCTTTTATTATGCGTATTCATTATACGTGCCAGTTTACTGAAACTTTTTTTTCAGAACTGGAACAGCTTTTGCAGCACCTTATGACTTTCAGGGTTACGAGGACGCTTTATGCAAAGTAATGTCTCCACGCACGGCATGGCCGTTGCGCCCCACCATCTTGCCAGCCAGAGCGCGCTGGCGGTACTGCGCGAAGGCGGCAGCGCGATAGAGGCGATGGTCGCCGCGGCGGCCACCGTTGCCGTGGTTTACCCGCACATGAACGGGCTGGGCGGCGATGGCTTCTGGCTTATCGTGCCGCCGGAAGGCGAACCTGTCGCCATTGATGCCAGCGGCGCGGCGGGATCGCGCGCAACGCTCGCCACCTACGACGGGTTGGCGCATATTCCCCACCGCGGCCCCCGCGCGGCGCTGACCATCGCAGGCACGGTGAGCGGCTGGGACGAGGCGCTGAAGGTCTCGCGCGAGATGACCGGCAAGGCGCTGCCGCTGGCCCGCCTGCTGGCCGACGCCATTGACTATGCGCAGAACGGCACGCCGGTCACGGCCTCGCAGGCCCATGCCACGGCCAGCAAATTCGACGAGCTGAAGGAGATCCCCGGCTTCGCGGAAACCTGGCTGGTGGACGGCAAGCCGCCAGAGGTCGGGAGCCGCTTTTACCAGCCCGCCATGGCCACGACGTTGACGCGCCTGGCGGAGGACGGTCTGGACAGCTTTTACCGCGGCCCGCTGGCGGACGTGCTGGCGCACGGCATGGAGACGCTGGGCCTGCCCGTGACGCTGGCCGATTTGCGCACGCACGTCGCCCGGCGCACCGCGCCGCTGAGGCTGCAGCATCAGCAGGGGGAGATCTTTAACCACGCCCCGCCGACGCAGGGGCTGGTCTCGCTGGCGATACTCGGCATCACCGACCGCCTGAATATGGCGGAGGCCGACGACGCCGACACCATTCACCGCATCGTTGAAGCCACCAAGCTGGCCTTTGGCCTGCGCGATGCCCACATCACCGACCCGCGCGAGCTGAAAACCGATATTCAGGGTCTGCTGGATCCCGCCGCCCTGCAGGCGCTTGCCGACAGGGTTGACGACGGACGCGCCGCGCCGTGGGGCAGCGGAAAAGGCCCCGGCGATACGGTGTGGATGGGAGTGATGGACAGCAGCGGGCTTGCCGTGTCGTTTATCCAGAGTATCTATCACGAGTTCGGCAGCGGCGTGGTGCTGCCCGACACCGGCATCGTCTGGCAGAACCGCGGCGCATCGTTCAGCCTCGATCCCGATAGTCTTCTGGCCCTCGCGCCGGGCAAGCAGCCCTTCCATACCCTGAACCCGGCGGCGGCGCGTCTTAAGGACGGGCGCGTGATGGTCTACGGATCGATGGGCGGCGACGGCCAGCCGCAAACCCAGGCCGCGCTCTTTACCCGCTACGCGATTCAGGGCGTGCCACTGCAGGAGAGCATTTCCCGCCCGCGCTGGCTGCTGGGGCGCACCTGGGGACAAACCTCGGACACGTTAAAGCTGGAAGGACGCTTTACCGCTGAGACGGTCTCACGGCTTCAGGCGCTCGGACACGAGGTGGAAATCTTCCCTGACTTCAGCGAAGCGATGGGCCACGCGGGCGCGATTGTCCGCCACCCCAACGGGCTGTTCGAAGGGGCATTTGACCCGCGCAGCAACGGCGCGGCCGCCGGATTCTGAGGAGAAAACAATGACGACACAACAACCCGACTGGCAGGCGTATCTGGCGCAAATGGAGTCCGTGCTCGGCGTGACGCTGGACGATGCCCGCCGCGCCGAGCTGCAGGTGCAGTTCAGCCGCATTGCAAACATGGCCGCCCCGCTGATGTCGCTGCCGCTCGACGACCGTCTGGAGATCGCAGGAGTGTACAAAGCATGAGGCTACACGAGATGAGTATCAGCGCGATCCAGCATGCGCTGGGCGCGGGCGAGCTGAGCGCTCGCGAGATTGCCCGCCAGACGCTGGAGGCGATTGCGCGCGTGAATCCGCAGATCGGCGCCTGGACCGCCGTGACGGAAGCGCGCATGCTCGCCGAGGCGGAGAGCATCGATACCCTCCGCCGCGAAAAGCGCCCCCTGCCGCCGCTGGCGGGCGTACCCTACGC
This sequence comes from Enterobacter cloacae complex sp. P16RS2, assembly GCF_014982155.1. Classification (NCBI taxonomy): domain Bacteria; kingdom Pseudomonadati; phylum Pseudomonadota; class Gammaproteobacteria; order Enterobacterales; family Enterobacteriaceae; genus Enterobacter; species Enterobacter cloacae complex sp. P16RS2. Next base: position 47,281 of record NZ_JADCKW010000024.1, read on the forward strand.
GGTAAAAAACCTGTTCGACGTTGCCGGCCACACCACCCTTGCAGGGGCAGAGCTGTTCAGCCAGCGCCCCGCCGCGGCCGCTGACAGCTTCGCGGTGCGCCAGCTGCGCAGCGCGGGCGGGCTGCTGACCGGGATGGTGAACATGGACGCCTACGCCTACGGCTTCACGACCGAAAACAGCCACTACGGCACGACGCGTAACCCGCACGATCTGGCGCGCATTGCGGGCGGCTCGTCCGGCGGCTCGGCCGCCGCCGTGGCCGCCGGGCTGGTGCATTTTTCGCTCGGCACCGACACCAACGGCTCGATTCGCGTTCCGGCCTCCCTGTGTGGCATCTATGGCCTGAAGCCCACCTTTGGCCGCCTGTCACGATCCGGCAGCCATCCGTTTGTCGCGAGCCTCGATCATATCGGCCCCTTTGCCCGCCGCGTGTGCGATCTGGCGTCCGTATACGACGCGCTGCAGGGCCGGGACAGCAGCGACGCTTTTCAGGCAGAGAGCTCGCGCGAGCAGACGCGCCCCCTGCTCGATCGCGGGCTTGATGGCCTGCGCTGCGCGGTGCTCGGCGGCTATTTCACCACCTGGTGCGACGCAGACGCCAGAGCCGCCGTGGCGCGGGTAGCGAAAGCGCTCGACGTGCAGGATGAGCTGCAGTTCCCTGACGCCGAGCTGGCGCGCTCCGCGGCGTTTATCATCAGCGCCTCCGAAGGGGGAAATCAGTACCTGCCCGCGCTTCGCCGCGAGCCCGAGCGTTTTGAGCCGCACTCTCGCGAACGCCTGCTGGCCGGGGCGATGATCCCCTCCGCCTGGTACATTCAGGCCCAGCGGTTTCGCGCACACGCCCGGCAGGCGTTTAAAACCCTGTTCGCGCAGGCCGACGTGCTGATCGCCCCGGCGACGCCGCGCAGCGCGACGCTCGCGGGTGAGCAGACCATGGAGATTAACGGCCAGCCGCTCCCCATTCGCGCCAGCATGGGGATGCTGACCCAGCCGATTTCGTTTTTGGGCCTGCCCGTGACCACCGTTCCGCTGCGCACCGCCCAGGTTGCGCCGATTGGCCTGCAGCTGATTGCCGCGCCGTTTAACGAGCAGGCCTGCCTGCGCGTAGCGCGCGTGCTGGAAGAGAGTGGGATCGCCGACGCGCGTCCGGCGGAGGTGGCCGCATGATGAATCACGATGACATTAACCTGCCGTGGGTGGTTGCCGAGGTGACCGCCGCGTTTTACCGCTATGAAGACGCGCTGGTGAGCAACAACGTTGCGGTGCTGGACGAGCTGTTCTGGCACGACAAAAACACGGTGCGTCTGGGGGCGGGTGAAAACCTGTACGGGATTGATGAAATCCGCGCCTTTCGCGCGGCGCGCCCCGCCGCCGGGCTGCAGCGGACGCTGCGTCACACCGTGATTACCACCTTCGGGGAGGATTATGCCGTGTGCAGCACCGAGTTTACCCGCGAGGGCACGGATCGCATTGGCCGCCAGCAGCAGACGTGGGTGCGGTTTGCCTACGGGTGGCGGATCGTGGCGGCGCAGGTGAGTTTGATGTCGTAAGATAGCTGGCCGGGTAAGGCGCAACCGCCACCCGGCTAAACACGACACATTACTTCTGAAACGGATGCACTTCCCGCCAGTGGTCGGCAATCTGCTGGCGGGTACAGACCCAAACCCGCTCGTGCTGCTGCACATAATCCAGGAACCGCTGCAGCGCGCGAAAACGCCCCGGACGCCCCAGCAGGCGGCAGTGCATGCCGATGGACATCATCTTCGGCGCGCTTTCCCCCTCTTCGTACAGCACGTCAAAGCTGTCCTTCAGATACGTATAAAACTGCTCGGCCGTGTTAAACCCCTGCGCGGTGGCGAAGCGCATGTCGTTAGCATCCAGCGTGTATGGCACAATCAGGTGTGGTTTACGGGTGCCGTCGCCGCAGGCCACTTCCGTCCAGAAGGGCAGATCGTCGCCGTAGTAGTCGCTGTCATAGTCGAAACCGCCGTGCTCCACCACCAGCTGGCGGGTGTTGGGGCTGTCGCGCCCGGTGTACCAGCCCGTCGGTGGCTTGCCAAACAGATCGGTCAGTACATGCACCGCTTTCTGCAGATGCTCGCGCTCCTGGCTGATATCCATATTCTGATAATGGATCCAGCGCCAGCCGTGGCTAACCACGTCGTAATCCGCCGCTTTGATCGCCTCAACAATATCCGGGTGACGCGCCAGCGCCATCGCCACGCCAAAGACCGTCAGCGGCAGGCCGCGCTTTTGAAATTCACTGTGGATCCGCCAGAATCCGGCGCGGCTGCCGTATTCGTAGAGGGAGTCCATCGACATGTGTTTATCAGGGTAGCTGGCCGCGCCGATAATGTCCGACAGGAACTGCTCGGATCCGGCATCGCCGTGCAGAACGTGGTTCTCCGCCCCTTCCTCATAATTGAGCACAAACTGCACGGCGACGCGCGCCTGATTCGGCCACCGCGCGTGCGGCGGGTTGCCCGCGTAGCCGCGCAGATCCCGCGGGTAATCCTGTTCAAAAAGCCCCATTGCCACCCCCAAAAATTAAAATGGATTCAGTGCCTGAAACTGTCCGCTTAACGCTTTTTTCTCCGGGAACGCCAGATCCCCGTGCTTGCTGGTCGACAGCCCCAGCGCCACCAGCGATTCCACCATCTTCACCGCCGCGCTGACGCCGTCGATGACCGGCACGCGCAGCTCGCGCGTCAGCTCCTGCGCCAGCGTCGCCATGCCGCCGCAGCCCAGCACGATGGCGCCGCAGCCGTCCTCCTTCAGCGCCTGTATACAGCGCGCACGCACCTTCTCCTGCGCCAGACCGGTGCCGTCTTCCAGCGCCAGCACCGGGAGATCGATAGCGTGCAGCGCCGCGCAGCGATCGTGAAATCCATACTGGTGCAGCAGATGGCGGGCAATAATCAGCGTGCGCGGCAGCGTGGTGACCACCGAAAAGCGCGTCGCCACCAGCGTCGCCATGTGCATCGCGGCTTCGGCGATGCCGACCACCGGCCCCTGCGCCAGCTCGCGCGCCGCCAGCAGGCCCGGATCGCCAAAGCAGGCGATGACGTGACCGTCCACGCCCTGCTCTCTGCCGAACTTGACCTGTTCGAGAACCCCCACGGCGGCGATGGCTTCATCAAAGTGGCCTTCTATAGACGGCACGCCCGCGCTCGGGCAGACCGCGAGGATCTCCGTTCCCGGCGCCGCCACCGCGCGGGCCGCCGCGCCGATGGTTTCCGTCATCGCGAGGCTGGTGTTGGGGTTGATCACTTGTATACAGACAGAGGACATTACGACTCCTTGTGGCCGGCAAACAGCCGGGCAAAATCAGGCAGACACTCGCCCGCCCGCTCGAAGCAGAGGCTGGCGACGATATGTTCAAAATGGTGCATTAAGGCATCGCTGAGCGGCTGGAGCGCCTTCTGGCGCAGCAGATCCACAAGCTGTTCGTGATCGTTGCAGCGACACCCCTGACGCCACGGCGCGCCCCAGGTGGCAATCACCAGCGACGAGCGCTGGCTCAGGCCGGTCACCATTTCCGTCAGCACCTGGTTGCCGGAGATGGCCTGCAGCTGAATGTGGAAATTGGCGGAGTGGCGAATTGCCGCCGGGCCGTCGTACGCCTCGTGCGCCTGCTGCTCCTGGCGAATAATGGCCTCCAGCGCGGCAAGGTGCGGCGGCTGGCAGCGGGCCAGCACGTCTGGCAGGTTTGCGACCTCCAGCAGGGCGCGGGTGCGGAAGATGTGCTGCGCCTCTTCCACCGTCGGGCTGGCGACGTGTGCACCACGCTTGGGCGTTAAGGTGACCATTTGCACAGCCGCGAGTCGTTGAAGCACCTTGCGGATGCCCGTGCGGCTTACGCCAAAGACCTCGGCTAGCGCCTCCTCCGGCAGTTTGCTCCCCGGCAGAAGCTGATGTTCGACTATCGCGGTCATCAGCGCCTGAAAGATCGATTCATCTTTGTCATGCAGGTCTGGCGCGGTCTGCAGGGCATTTATGTTGTTCATTTACCACTCCGTCTTTTACTCTTCGCTATCGAATCGTATACATAAAAATAAAATATTGCATACAAGATTTATTATTTTGGCCTGGATCCTGCAACACCGTCTGCACTCCCGCTTAACGGGTTTTCATTCACAGGAGCAGGTTTCATGCCAAACAGTCAAAACGCGCAGCAGGGTACGGCCGCTGATTCCGGTGCGGTTTACAGCCCACGTCTTTGCAATGAGGATCTGGCACCGACGCGTGACCAGAACTGGAGCTGGTACAACATTTTTTCGTTCTGGATGTCGGACGTTCACAGCATGGGGGGTTATGTTGTCGCCGCGAGCTTCTTTACGCTCGGGCTGGCAAGCTGGCAGGTGCTGCTTTGCCTGCTGGTGGGAATTTGCATCGTGCAGCTGTGCGCCAACCTGGTGGCCAAACCGAGCCAGATGGCGGGCGTGCCCTATGCGGTGATCAGCCGTCAGGCGTTTGGCGTCTTCGGGGCCAATATTCCGGCGGTGATCCGCGGGCTGATTGCCTTCGCGTGGTACGGTATTCAGACCTATCTGGCCGCCAACGCCCTGATGCTGGTGGCGCTGAAGTTCTGGCCGTCGCTCTCTTCGCTTACCACAGGCGCGTTCCTGGGCCTGTCGCATCTCGGCTGGATCTGCTTTGCCATTATGTGGGTACTGCAGGCGATGGTTTTCTGGCACGGCATGAGCGCCATCAAGCGCTTTATTGATATCGCCGGTCCGGCGGTCTACGTGGTCATGCTGGCCCTCGCAGGCTGGATTGTATACAAGACCGGTTTTGACGGCATTTCCTTCACTCTCGCCAGCAAATCCCTGAGCGCGGGCGAGCAGACCTGGCAGATGATCACCGCGACCGCGCTGGTGGTGTCTTACTTCTCCGGCCCGCTGCTCAACTTTGGCGACTTCTCCCGCTACGGCAAAAGCATGGGCGAGATCCGCCGCGGCAACCGCTGGGGCCTGCCGTTTAACTTCCTGCTGTTCTCCATCGTCACCGTGGTGATTGTCTCCGGCACCCAGTCGCTGTTTGGCCGCATGATCACCGACCCGATCGAAACCGTCAGCCGCGTGGGCAACGATCTGGCCGTGGCGATTGGCCTGCTGACGATGATCACCGCCACCATCGGGATCAACATCGTCGCGAACTTTGTCTCCCCGGCGTTTGATTTCTCTAATTGCTCGCCGCAGAAAATCAGCTTCCGCACCGGGGGCATGATTGCCGCCGTCGGCTCGATCCTGCTCACCCCGTGGAACCTGTTCAACTCGCCGGAGCTTATCCACTACACCCTGGACGTGCTCGGGGCGTTTATCGGCCCGCTGTTCGGCATTCTGATTGCCGACTTCTACCTGATTAAGCGCGGCAAGGTGTCGGTTGACGATCTGTTCGACGACACGCCAAAGGGCAAATACTGGTACCGCAACGGCTTTAACCCGAAAGCCATCGGCGCGCTGATCCCGTCCGTTGCCGTGGGCCTGGTGATTAGCTTCATCCCGGCCCTGCATGAGGTGGCGAACTTCAGCTGGTTTATCGGCGTCTTCCTCGGCGGCGTGACCTACCGCTGGCTGGCGCGGGAAGATCGCGAGACGGCGGGCGCGACGTCGTTCAGCTCCCGCGTGGCAACGCAAAAAGAGTAAACCCCCTCCTTCCGGCCGCAGCTTAGCTGCGGCCCGTTCATTCTGGCACCGTTCTTGCTGCGCCTTCTCACCCCGCTACGCAAACACTAAGGCAGGAACCATGATGGATTACCAGACAGCGATCCGCGGCGCATTTTTTGATATTGCCCAGGCCTGCGACAGCGCAGACGCGATTGCCCAACACGCGCGCTATCTTGAGGACGGGGTGCTGTTTATACAGAACGGGAAAATTCTGGCGCACATGCCGTGGCAGGAGGGCGAGCAGTATCTTGACCCCCAAAAGGGCTACACCGACCTGCGCGGCAGGCTGCTGCTGCCCGGTTTTGTCGATACCCACGTCCATTATCCGCAAACGGAGATGATCGGCGCCTTTGGCGAGCAGCTGCTGGAGTGGCTGACCACCTATACGTTCCCGGTGGAGAGCCAGTTTTCCGATGAAGCCTACGCGAAAGAGATCGCCGAATTTTTCATTCAGCAGCTGGTGAGCAACGGCACCACCACCGCGCTTGTGTTTTGCACGCTGCATCCGGAATCGGTAGAGGCGCTGTTTACCGAAGCCCTGCGCCTGAACATGCGCCTTATCGCCGGAAAGGTGATGATGGACAGACACGCGCCGGACTACCTGAGCGAAGACGCGAAGCAGAGCTACCGGCAGACGCGGGCGCTGATCCAGCGCTGGCACCACCGGGGACGGCTGGGCTACGCCATTACCCCGCGCTTTGCGCCGACCTCATCCCCCGAGCTGCTCGCCGCGGTCAGCCTGCTCAGAGAAGAGTTCCCTGATACCTGGATGCAGACCCACCTGAGCGAAAATCCCAACGAAGTGGCCTGGGTGAGCGACCTCTGGCCGGAGCACGAGCGCTATCTGGACGTGTATCACCACTACGGCCTGACCGGCGAGCGCAGCGTGTTTGCCCACGCGATTCATCTTCACCACAGCGAGTGGCAGTGCCTGCACGACACCGGTTCGGCGGTGGCGTTTTGCCCCACCTCTAACCTGTTTCTCGGCAGCGGGCTGTTTCGCCTGCCCGCCTGCTGGCAGCACAGGGTACGCATGGGCATCGGCACCGACGTCGGCGCGGGCACCACCTTCAGCATGCTGCGTACCCTGGGGGAAGCCTACAAGGTCGGCCAGCTTCAGAGCTACCGCCTGCGCGCCAGCGAAGCATTTTATCACGCCACGCTGGGCGGCGCGCACGCCCTCAGGCTCGACGATAAGATTGGCAACTTCGCACCCGGCAAAGAGGCGGATTTCGTGGTTATCGACCCTGACGTGACGCCGCTGCAGCGCCTGCGCAATCGCCGCTGTCAGGATATCTACGAGCAGCTTTTTGTGCTGATGACTCTCGGCGACGAGCGCAACATCAGCGAGACCTGGGTCAACGGCGAGCGGGTGTGGTCAACTGCCCCGGTAGGTTGACCACCCGCCGGGCGCAATCACAAACGGCAGGTGGAAATGTTCGTCTGCCGTTTCTCCCGTCACAAAATCAATTTGCGCGCAGGGCCAGATCGTGCCGCGACCGGTTTCGCTAAACCACGCGCCGATCTCCGCCACCAGCCGATAGCGGCCCGCGGGCAGGAAAGGGACAAATTCGGTGATGCGACCATTAGCGTTGGTCACGCCCGTCGCCATGATTTCGCCCTCCCGTTCGAGATGGACCGTCACGCCCTCTGCGGGTTTGCCCGTCGAGATATCCAGAATATGGGTGCTAAGTGTGCTCATTCGCTAATGACTCCTTCCAGCCGTAGCAGCGTAATTTCCCGCAGCTGTTCCAGCGCGGCACGGACTTCCTGCGCGTCGCTGTTCTCCAGCCGCGCGTGCAGCGCCTGTAAAATCTCCTCGCCGCTGCGGCCCTTCGCGCGGATCAGAAAGACGCGTCCGAAGCGGGCCTCGTAGCGGGCATTTCCCTCACGCAGCGCCCGGGCAAGGTCAGCATCGCGATCGTTCACCTCGCCCTGCTCCTGGCGCGACAGCGCTGCCTCCGCCTGTAAGCCCGCGGGTTTTTCCCCGATGCGCGGATGGGCGTTCAGGGCCTGCGCCAGCGCCGCGTCGTCCCAGTTTTGCGTCAGCGCGTTTGCCGTACTGAACAATTCGTCCCGGCTGGCGTAGGGCCGCCCGCGAACCAGCGCATCGGCCCAGCCGGGGAGCGCCACGCAGGGATGAATCAGCGCTAACGCCTTTTCGTGAGGAAGATGATTGAAGTCGTGCAGTGCGATCATAGCGTCTCCTTTATTGTCTTCCTTCGGGTATTGCACAAACCACGCCACTCTGAGCGCGGGCGTGAAACAGTCGATTCCGTATAGCTCAACTGGAAATTTTTGATTCAAAAAAAGGCACGCTCACCGCGCTTACGCACCTTAGCAGTGCAAACGTCCCCCTCACAACGCCGTTTTCGCCACTCTGCAGCCTGGTACGCAAATTGCTGAATGTCTTTACACCCTGCAAAAGGAGAGAAGCATGAGAGCAATCGTCATTGGTGCGGGTATTGGCGGCCTGAGCGCCGCCGTCGCGCTGAAGAAAGCGGGCATCGACTGTACCGTGTTTGAAGCCGTCAAAGAGATCAGGCCCGTCGGGGCGGCCATCTCCATCTGGCCTAACGGCGTGAAATGCATGCAGCACCTCGGCATGGGCGACATCATCGAGACGTACGGCGGGCCGATGCGTTTTATGGCCTACAAGGATTACCGGCGCGGCGACACCCTGACCCGCTTCAGCCTTGCCCCGCTGGTTGAGCGTACCGGCGGGCGTCCCTGCCCCGTCTCGCGCGCCGAGCTTCAGCGCGAAATGCTGGACTTCTGGGGGCGCGATAAAGTGCAGTTCGGCAAGCGCGTCGAACGCGTCCACGAAGACGACGCGGGCGTGAACGTGACCTTCACCGACGGCACCACGGCAGCCGGCGATTTTCTGATTGCCGCCGACGGCAGCCACTCCGCCGTGCGCCCGTACGTGCTGGGGTATACCCCGGAGCGCCGCTACGCCGGGTACGTGAACTGGAACGGGCTGGTGAAGATTGACGAAGAAATCGCCCCGGCGCACCAGTGGACCACCTTCGTTGGCGAAGGCAAACGCGTGTCGCTGATGCCCGTTTCCGGCGGACGCTTCTACTTCTTTTTTGACGTGCCGCTGCCCGCGGGCCTGGCGGAGGATCGCACCACCCTGCGCGCCGATCTCACGGGCTACTTCCGCGGCTGGGCGCCGCCGGTGCAGAAGCTTATCGCGGCGCTGGATCCTGAAACGACCAACCGCATTGAAATCCACGACATTGAGCCGTTCGACAGCCTGGTGCGCGGCAACGTCGCGCTGCTCGGCGATGCCGGACACAGCACCACGCCGGATATCGGCCAGGGAGGCTGTGCGGCGATGGAAGATGCCGTGGTGCTGGGTGAGTGCCTGCGTGAAAACCACAGCATCACGCTGGCGCTGCGGCAGTACGAGGCGCTGCGCTGCGACCGGGTGCGCGACCTGGTCCTGAAGGCCCGTAAGCGCTGCGACGTCACCCACGGGAAAGACATGGCGTTGACGCAGGCCTGGTATCAGGAGCTCAAAGAGGAGACCGGCGAGCGCATCATCAACGGTCTGTGCGAGACCATTCAGGGCGGCCCGTTAGGCTGAACGTAAGAGGGATAACGATGAAAAGAGAACCGACTCCACCCGCCCACTGCACGTTTGAGCCAGAGGACTGGCTGCGCCTGGCGAAATGCTGGCATCCGGTCGCGCGCGCCTGCGACGTTGGCCCGGCACCGGTTAAGGCGACCCTGCTGGACGAACAGCTGGTGATTTACCGGATCCACGACCAGGTCGTGGTCGCCCGTGACGTCTGCCCGCACCGCGGCGTGCCGCTGACGCTCGGCTTTCACGATGAGCACGGGATTATCTGCCCCTACCACGGCCTCCGCTTTGGGGAGGACGGCCGCTGCAACCGTATTCCGTCCAGCCCCGACCAACCCGTTCCGGCGAAGCTGAACCTGATAAACTACGCCGTGGAAGAGCGCTTCGGCCTGATCTGGACCTGCCTGGCGTTTGACCCGGACAATCCTGTACCGCTGCCCACCATGCCGCACTGGGATGACGACGGATTTCAGCAGATCAACTGCCCGGCGTTTGAGGTGAACGGCTTCGCCGGGCGTCAGGTAGAGGGGTTTCTGGACGTGGCGCACTTTGCCTGGATCCACACCGATACCTTTGCCGATCCCAGTAATCAGCTGGTTCCCGCCTATCAGCCGCAGGAGACACCGTTTGGCTTCGTCGCGGATTACTGGAGCTCCGTGAGCAACTATCCCGCCAGTTCACCCGTGCAGGCGCCAGAAGGGTTTCAGTGGCTGCGCCATTTTGAAATGCATCTTCCGTTTACCGCCACTCTGACGATTCATTTTCCGGGAGAATCGCGACTGGTTATCATGAACGCCGCGTCGCCGGTGTCATCGCGCGTCACCCGCATGTTCGCCCCTATCGCGCGTAACTTTGACCTGCATATTCCGGTGGAAGATGTACATGCCTTTAACCTGCGCATTTTTGAAGAAGATCGCCTGATGGTCGAAACCCAGCGCCCGGAAAGTCTGCCGCTGGACCTGACGCTGGAAGCCCATATTCCCGCCGATAAAAGCTCAATTGCCTACCGTCGGGGACTGAAGAAGATGGGCTTTGGCGAATTTTTCCTCGTATGACGGAGGCCGATATGCTGAGCGTAATTGTTGACGGGCTTTGGCGCGAGGGCGATAGAAGCCTCGCCGTCAGGCTGGTAGCTGAAGACGGTAACGCGCTGCCGGCGTGGCAGCCCGGCGCGCACATTGATGTGCACTTGCCCTGCGGCGCGGTGCGCCAGTATTCCCTGACCGGGGCATGTGGAGACGAGAGCTATCTTATCTGCGTGGGGCGGGAAACTGCCTCGCGAGGCGGATCGCGCTACGTTCACGAGACGCTGCGACCCGGGCAGAAATTAGCGATTTCTGCTCCGCGCAATCTGTTTCCGCTGCATCAGGCTGAGCGGGTGTTGCTGCTGGCGGCAGGCATTGGCATTACGCCGCTGTATGCAATGGCCCTGCAGCTGAAGGCGGCCGGAACGCCGTTTACGCTGCACTATTACGTCAAACGCCGCGAAAGCGCGGCGTTTACGCGCGAACTTTCCCGGTTCGGTGAGTGCCAGATTCATACCACCAGCCCGCGCACGGCGCTGGCAGAACATCTTCCGGTGGCTGAGTCGGGGCTTCACGCCTGGATCTGCGGTCCGGCAGGGTTTATGGAAAAAGTGCGAGACGTGGCGACGGCCAGGGGATGGGATGATGACCATCTTCACAGCGAGGCGTTTCAGCCTGTGGCCCCTGCCGCACTCGGTGACGCGGGCGAGATCTTTACGGTCAAACTCGCCTCGACCGGGGAGCGCTGGCCGGTGCCCGCGGATAAGACCATCGCTCAGGTATTACAGGAAAATGGCGTGGCGGTGCCGCTTTCCTGTGAGATGGGGATCTGCGGAGCCTGCCTGACGCCGGTGATTGACGGCGTGGCGGATCACCGGGATAGCGTGCAGTCGGAGGCGGAAAAAAGCGCAACGGACCAGCAGGTGGCGCTGTGCTGCTCGCGGAGCCATTCCGGGGAGCTGGTGATTGGGCTGTAAAACGAAAAAACCCTGCGATATCGCTATCGCAGGGTTTCGAATTTGGCGGAAGCGTAGAGATTCGAACTCTAGAACCCTTTCGGGTCGCCGGTTTTCAAGACCGGTGCCTTCAACCGCTCGGCCACGCTTCCAAAGTGAGGCGCACTATAAACATCTATTAGCGCCTTGTAAAGCAGGAATTTTTCTATTTTTACCCACCGGCGTTTGACTGCGCAAAAATCACCCATACGCTGCTCTCACGTCACTCACCTCGACCTTGTACATACCGTAACATAGCAACGCTCATCCTTTTAAATCGCTCTGGTATAGAATGCCTCAAAAATAGAAGGTCATTTGTTGTGTAATTGTTATAAATCTGAATTCCCGCAGATTTTAGACATTACTGCCATGCAGTGTTACGGGTTGATGATGAAAATCAAAAATACGCTTTGCTTACATATCCTGATGGCGACCCTGGCCATTTTGTTCCTCTGTGTTCACCCGCTGGTGACGAGCTTCAATCCGCGCCTCACCTTCCAGCCGCTGATTAAATCAATGGCGGGCACGCCTAAAGAACAAGCGGAAAAAATTGCGACTATTTCCCATGCCTTAGAAGGGAATGCTATTTTCTTCATTGGCGCATCTGAGGTTGCCACCTCAGAAGATGAACATTACGCTGTATATAATTACTTTAATAAGCAATTGCACAAACCCGTCGTGGCGTATGGCGATGCGTTCGTCGATGATGAAACGCAATTTTTACTGTTATCACGTTTTAAAAATAGCCTTAACGCAAACAGTAAAGTTGTTCTGCTTCTGGCACCTGACAGCTTTTACTCAAAAGGGCTGCCACCGGCTATCTATGCCGATAATTTTCCCGGCTCTATTTTTAATCCACTGATGAAGGATCCGCAGGCGCGCCCGCTGCTGGTTAATTATTTAAAGCATATTGATAGTAAAGAAATAAGCCATTTAACCTTTGGCCAAATGCGCGTCTTTGGCTGGCACCCCGATCTGATGTGGGACGAGCTGAGCTTCCAGTTTGCCAACGTCTGCACCCTGATAAAAAACGACTGGCTGGCGCTGCTCAACATCACGCCCCAGACGGTACAGCCCTGGCCGCAGCAGCCAACCGCCCACATTACCCCCGACTGGGATAAAGAGCTGGCGAATGCGCGCGAGTTAAATAAAAAACGCCAGCAGAGCGCGGCCACCCTGTGGATGGACAAAACGATTTACGAGGAGGACAGTACGCGGCAGCAGTGGGACGACACGCCGGTTGTGCCTGCGCAAATCGCCGCCTTCAGTAAAACCGTCCAGCTGCTTAAAGAACATCACGTGCAGGTGATTGCTATCGTCGACCCGGTTAACCCCTGGGCGCTTTACAATACCGATACCTTCCGCCCGGTGGATAAGCAAATTAAAACCATTCTGGAAAAGAACCAGATCCCTTATTTAGATATGTACGCCATGCCTTATCAAAATGGATGGAACTGGGATCGTTTGCACCCTTCCGAACTGGCCTGGGTTCCTATGATTCGCTTTATTGCACAGAGTTTTAAATAATGAAAATCGCGATCCGTCTTTTTTTCCTTTATCTCCTGCTGGCGATCACTATCGTCGCGTGGACCTCTGTCGATGACAGCATGAGTATGCAGCTGCATTTTGAATATCAAAAGTTCTGAGGCCGAATGATGTACAGCTCAGGAATGTTTTTTGTTTATTTGTTTTCATCCGCGCTGGCGTTTGCGCTGGTTAATCGCGTATTACGCCATCGTCTGACCTGGTTATCTGCGCTCTCTGTTCTGACGGCGCTGGGATGGGGATATATATTTCAGGGTGATTATATTGTCCCTGTCGCCGTTTTTTTCAGCTTTTATGTTTTTGCCACGCTAAAAGAGAAGGGATGGTTAAAAACGTGGCAGGCGATCGTTCTGACATTATTGCCGCTGCTGCTGGTGAAATTACATTTAAATAACCACTGGGGCATGATCGGCCTCTCTTTTATGACGTTCCGCGCGCTGGACGTGCTGCTCTATCGCAGTAAAAAAGAAGGTCAGAATTTCCTGCACTATTTCTGCTATCTGTTTATGCCCTTTATTATCCTGGCCGGCCCAATGTACCGCTGGCGGACATGGATGAGTGACGTCAGCAAGCCCGTATTTGCCCTTAACCGTGAACAGTTTTTAGTCGCGTTAGAGCAAATCATTACCGGCATTGTCCAGAAGTTCCTGTTTGCCATGCTGATTGATTCGCTTGTCGTGCAGCCCTGGAGCCATAAGCCGTTTACGCTGACCGTGGGCGTGGTGATGTCGATTGCCTACAGCACCTACCTGTACTTTGATTTTGCGGGCTACAGCAATATGGCCATCGGCGCAGGCCGCCTGTTTGGACTCAATATTCCGGCAAACTTCAACATGCCGCTTCTGGCAAAGAACCCGCAGGATTTCTGGCGCCGCTTCCACATCAGCCTGTCTGAATGGCTACGCGATGTGGTCTTTATGCCCGTTTATATGAACCTGATGAAATTCAACTTTTTCCGTCAGAACAAAACGCTGGCGCAAAATATCGGTATTTTTTGCACCTTATTCTGCATGGGGGCATGGAATGGCCTGGAACGCCATTACGTCATCAGCGGCGCGCTGTTTGGCGCGATTTCCGTCGCTCACAACATGCTGCTGTGGTCAGCCAAACGCAGCCCGGCATTGCACCGCGGCCTGCAGTATCCGGCCGTTGCGTTTTTAGGGCGAATTCTGACGCTGGGAAGCGCCGCGGGATCCCTTTACATCTTTAGTGGAATGTCACCTCTATGAAAAATCACTCCGATCTTCAGGAACTGCAGGATTTCTTACGTGCGGCATTATGCGATCCCGCCTCCCCGCAGCAGTTGGCCATCAGCGGCAGCGACGAAGCCTTAAGCTGGCTACAGCTTTCCGCTGCCGTGACGGACTGGGCGCAGCGCTATCAGCGCTGCCAGCCTGTTGCCAGTACGCCGGTCGTATTGTACGGACACCAGCAGGCCGAGTTCGCCGTGGCGATTTATAGCTGCCTGCTGCACAACATTCCGTACATCCCGGTAGACTGCATCTATCCGCAGGAGCGCCTGCGGGAGATCTGCCATCTGGCCAGCGCCCCTTACTATTACGACGTCGCGACCCGGCAGTTCATCGCCACCGGGGAACCGGGCAAGGTACTGGAGGAGCAGGATCTGGCCTATATCATGTTTACCTCAGGCAGCACCGGCAAGCCTAAAGGTGTGCAGATTGGGCGTGAAAGCGTATGGCACTTCATGAAATGGGTCAGCCAGGACTTTTCACTGCCGGAAAAACCGGTCCTGATGAACCACGCGGTATTCAGCTTTGACCTCTCCCTGATCCCTTTGCTGGCGAATCTGGCGATGGGCGGACACATCGTGCTGAACGCCAAAGAGGACATTCAGAAAGAGAACTGGCTGGAGCGACTGAAAAGCAACGCGGTCTCCGCCTGGGTTTCGACCCCCTCTTTTGCTTACCAGCAGCTGCTTTCCCCGCAGTTCAACAGCGAGTATTTGCCTGCGCTGAGCGTCTTTATCTTCATTGGTGAAGTGTTGAATAAAGCGCTGGTCAAACAGCTGCGCCGCCGTTTCCCGCAGGCCAAAATTATTAACTCCTATGGCCCAACGGAAGCGACCATCGCAACAACCGTCGTCGAGATCACGGATACGATCCTGAACAGCGACAGCGCCGTGCTGCCGGTGGGGGTCATGATGCCTGAGAGCAAAATGGAAATTTCCGCCGACGGCGAGCTGATTATCTGGGGTAAAAACGTCATGCGCGGCTATCTCGGCCTGCCGCAGGAGAACGCGGCGAAATTACTCCGTCGGGAAGATGAAGCGTTTCGCGGCTACCGTACCGGCGATCTGGGCTATGAAGCGGGGCTGATCTACTGCCAGGGCCGCAACGACAGCCAGGTCAAACTGAACGGTTACCGTATTGAAATCAACGAGATTGAAAACCGCCTGCTGGCCATGTCCGGCATCAACGAAGCGGTGGTTCTGCCGCTGATGAAATCCTGCGGCAGCGTGCTGCGCATTGCCGCGTTCTGCGTGACGGATATGGCGCCGGACACCATCAAAACGTCGCTGTCGAAGGTGGTTCCGCACTATATGGTGCCTTCACAAATTATCGTAAAAGACGCTTTGCCGCTGAATCCTAACGGCAAAATTGACCGCAAGCTGCTGGACGCTTACGCCCGCACAAATTAATGACTCCAGGAAAAATTATGGAACAAGAAATTCTCGCCCTGTTCGAAAAAGTGTTATCCCGTAAGGTGGGCTTTCACGATGAACTGATTGAATCCGACATTCTCGACTCCATCCTGGCGGTCGATATGGTGCTGGAAGTGCAGGACGTTTACGGCTGCATGATCCCGCCAACTGACGTGGCGACGGTGCTAAAAACCCCGGCGGACCTGGCCCGCTATATTGAAGAAAACCGCTAAACGCCCCTGCTGTTAATGCAGCCCTGAAGGCTCTGTAGGATCGCTCCAGAGCCTTCATTCCTTCCCCCTCCCCCTGAACGCTCTCCTGCTCCCTTTCACAGGAATGAAACCGACTGCTTTTATTATTTCTCCTACACTTTAGTAGTACTGTCGGTACGGGAAACAGAAAAAAGCCAACTTAATTAAGGCATTAATGATTCGCTGTGCGCTCAGCCGGGGAACGTTTTGCCTTTAACAGAGGAGTCTGCGGTATGGCATTCGTAACAACGAAAGATGGCGTCAATATTTACTACAAAGACTGGGGTCCAAAAGAGGCTCAACCCATTGTTTTCCACCACGGCTGGCCGCTAAGTGCCGATGACTGGGATAACCAGATGCTCTTCTTCCTCGCTGAAGGCTATCGCGTTATCGCTATCGATCGTCGCGGTCACGGGCGTTCGGACCAGGTAAGTGAAGGCCACGATATGGATCATTATGCGGCCGATGCGTCGGCCGTGGTTGAAAGCCTGGACCTGCGCAATGCTGTGCACGTCGGTCACTCCACCGGCGGCGGCCAGGTCGCCCGCTATGTTGCGCAGTACGGACAACCGCAGGGGCGCGTCGCCAAAGCGGTGCTCGTCAGCGCCGTGCCGCCGCTGATGGTCAAAACGGACGGTAACCCCGGCGGGACGCCCATCGAGGTTTTCGACGGCTTCCGCAAAGCGCTGGCGGCTAACCGCGCCCAGTTTTACCTCGACGTCGCCAGCGGTCCGTTCTACGGCTTTAATCGGGATGGCGCGGACGTTTCACAGGGGACGATCCAGAACTGGTGGCGTCAGGGAATGATCGGCAGCGCCAAGGCCCACTACGAGGGGATTAAGGCGTTTTCAGAGACCGACCAGACGGAAGATTTAAAAACCATTACGGTTCCCGTTCTGGTGTTGCAGGGCGACGACGATCAGGTCGTGCCGTATAAGAATGCTGCCCTGCTGCAGGACAAGCTGCTGGCAAACAGCGTACTGAAAATTTACCCGGGCTTCCCGCACGGGATGCATACCACGCACGCGGATACCATCAACGCGGACATTCTGGCCTTTATCCGCTCTTAAACGTCGCCTTTATTGCCGGGTGGCGCTGCGCTTACCCGGCCTACATTCCTGCATCCGTAACGATATCCCTGAATTGCACCGTTCAATGCATGAACGCCACCCGCGGGTGGCGTTGTTTATTCCGCTTAGCGATTATCCAGCTGGGCACGAACGTTGTTCAGCCCGGTGGTGTTGATGCGGTATGGCTGCCCGTTCACGGATCGGATCAGCTTTTTGGTGCGGAGTTTTTTAAAGACGCTAAGCGTGCAGTCGCTCAGCACCAGCCCTTCACGGGTGTAGCACTCAACGGAAGTAACGCGGCCAGAGCTGTCGCGGACGTGCACAATTCGTCCACCTTTGGCGAGAACGTGTAAGGTACGTTGTTCCTGACGGGATAAATTCATACTGGAAAACCTGTGTAATCATCATGCGTAAAAACGAGCCCACACCCGCAGGTGCGCGCGTAAGGTTTAAGCGCAGCGATAACCAGTCCGTCCTGAAAAGGGCGGGAAACTGATTATCTGATGAAAACATTCTCCAGCATCAAAGCCTCGGTAAGAGATAGCAATATATTTACAGGGTGAATGATAACGCCTGTTTTTTACAGGGAAATGGCAGGGACTTAAAAGTGTGAGGCGGATCGGCAAATCCAAAAGAAAAACCCCAGGTTAACGAGTAACCTGGGGTTTATATCTGGCGGAAGCGCAGAGATTCGAACTCTGGAACCCTTTCGGGTCGCCGGTTTTCAAGACCGGTGCCTTCAACCGCTCGGCCACACTTCCTAAGTGAGGCGAACTATAAACACCTCACCGCGAGCTGTAAAGAGTGGCTGCACTCGTTCGCTGTAAAAATAGTCAAAACGTGTTTAATCGGTTGAACTGACGACACATCGACGATTTTATCAGCACAGACCTAGTGTTTTTTGATGTACATGTCTTTCGTGAAATAGTAGCCCAGCTTATCCGGCGTAAATCCGCCTACCCACGGTTTGACCAGGTGCGTACGGACGTAGTGATAAACCGGAATGGCCGGTACATCACGCCCCAGCAGATCTTCCGCCTGCTGGTAGAACTTACCCCGCTCTTCCGCTGATTTGGCTTTTGCGGCATTGAGCAGCGCGCGATCGTAGTCCGGATTGCTGTACTGGCTGGTGTTTTCACTGTCGCCCGTGCGGAAGTTGTTCAGGAAGGTCGCCGCATCGTCGTAATCGGCAATCCACGCGTACCGCACCGCGTCAAAGTTGTGGGTGTGCATGGTGTCCAGCATGGTTTTCCACTCCTGGTTTTGCAGCTTTGCCTCCACGCCAAGGTTTTTCTTCCACATGGAGCTGGCAGCAATCGCGATACGCTGGTGCGATTCAGAGGTGTTATAGAGCAGGTTAAAGCTCAGAGGGTGGCTGGCGTTATATCCGGCCTCGTTCAGCAGCTTTTTCGCCTCGGCGATGCGCTTGTCCAGAGGCCAGCTGGCGTAATCCGGGTTCTGCAGCTTCACGCCGCCGATATCCGGCTGGCTGATGAGCCACGCCGGACGTTGCCCCTGCCCTAATACTTTCCCGGCAATGATGTCTTTATCCAGCGCCATGTTGAGCGCCTTACGCACGCGCGCGTCGTTGAACGGCGGCCGGGTGGTATTGAATTCGTAGTAATAGGTCGCAAGCTGAGGTGAAACGTCCAGCTCGCTGCCCAGGGTTTTCTTGAGCTGGGCAAACTGGTTAATCGGCACCGTATACACGATATCAATTTCGCCCGCCTTATAGCGGTTCACGTCCGAGGCCTCGGACGTGATGGGCAGGTAGGTGACTTTGTTAATCACGGTATGCGCGTTATCCCAGTAGCGCGGGTTGCGCTCCGCCACGATGCGTTCGTTGACCACCCACTGCGACAGCTTATACGCCCCGCTGCTGACGAAATGCTCCGGCTTGGTCCACTTATCGCCGAAGCGGCCAATCAGCACTTTATCCACCGGCACCAGCGACGGGTGCGCCAGCATCGCGAGGAAGGCCGCGTTTGGCTGGGTAAGCGTCACTTCCAGCGTGGTGTCGTTAATCGCTTTTACGCCCAGCGTATCGGGCGTTTTTTTTCCCTGAGCAATATCGGCCGCGTTGACGATATGCATGTTGCCCGGATAGCTCGCATACGGCGACGCCGTTTTCGGATCGATCAGGCGCTGCCAGCTCCAGACCACATCCTCAGCGGTAATCGGCGTCCCGTCGCTCCAGGTGATGCCCGGGCGCAGATGGAACGTCCAGACGGTGTTGTCCTTGTTCTCCCATTTTTCCGCCAGCCGGGGCTGAACTTCACCCGACGGGGAAACGCTGACCAGCCCGTCGAATAAATCACTGATAATATTGAATTCGACGTCGCTTTCGACTTTATGCGGGTCGAGCGAAGCGGGCTCATTACCGTTGTTCCTGACCAGTTCCTGCTTATCGGCCAGCGCGGTTCCTGCCGGCACGTTAGCCGCCCAGGCTGCCGTGCTGGCGCACAGGATCCCTGCGGTTAACAAAGAGAGCGTAAAGTGAGTGCGTGTTTGTGGTTTCATTTCCTTCGCCTTATAGTCTGTTTTATGACGATCCGGAAATAACTCTTAGCGTTCGAATGGTAATAACGCAATATTTTTCAGTAACCTATAAGAGCTTGATCTGATAAATTGCCGCAAACCGCTGTTCATACTGGCGAAACGGATTTCTGCAGAAGAAATAACCACCTCCAGCGCTAACGTGCTGAGTAAAGATGGGTAAAACCACTTTGAGACTGGCGTGCCGTTTCCTATTCTTTCCACTAATTACATCTGTCATAAGAGAGTGACTCATGGATCGTATAATTACTTCTTCACGCGACCGCACATCGCTACTCAGCACCCACAAGGTGCTGCGCAATACCTATTTCATGCTCAGCCTGACGCTGGCATTCTCAGCGATCACCGCGACCGCCAGCACCGTGCTGATGCTGCCGTCTCCGGGGCTGATCCTGACGCTGGTGGGTATGTATGGTCTGATGTTCCTGACCTACAAAACCGCTGACAAGCCCGTCGGTATTCTGTCCGCGTTTGCCTTCACCGGCTTCCTGGGCTACATCCTGGGGCCGATGCTGAACGCGTATCTGTCTGCCGGCATGGGCGACCTTATCGGCCTGGCGCTGGGCGGCACCGCGCTGGTGTTCTTCTGCTGCTCGGCCTACGTGCTGACCACCCGTAAGGACATGTCCTTCCTCGGCGGTATGCTGATGGCGGGTGTTGTGGTAGTGCTGGTGGGTATGGTGGCAAACATCTTCCTGCAGCTGCCTGCCCTGCACCTGGCGATCAGCGCCGTGTTTATCCTGATTTCTTCCGGCGCGATCCTGTTTGAAACCAGCAACATCATTCGCGGCGGTGAGACGAACTATATCCGCGCCACCGTGAGCCTGTACGTGTCGCTGTACAACATCTTCGTCAGCCTGTTGAGCATCCTGGGCTTCGCCAGCCGCGATTAAGTTACGGCGCTGTGAACCTGGCCCCGCTTATGCGGGGCTTTGTTTTTTGTTACACTGCTGCGGTTTTTGACTGACGCGTGAATGACTATGTTGAGTTTTGAAGGCAAAGAGATCGAGACCGATAACGAAGGTTATCTGAAAGAAAGTGCCCAGTGGAGCGAAGCGCTGGCGGAAGTGATTGCTGAAAAAGAGGCGATTACCCTCTCCCCCGAACACTGGGAAGTGGTGCGTTTTGTCCGCGAATTTTATCTGGAATTCAACACCTCTCCGGCGATCCGCATGCTGGTTAAAGCGATGGGCAGTAAGTTCGGCGAAGAGAAAGGCAACAGCCGCTATCTGTATCGTCTGTTCCCGAAAGGCCCGGCAAAACAGGCCACCAAAATTGCCGGCCTGCCAAAACCGGTGAAGTGTATTTAATACCGAATCCCGAAGTTTACGTATTCCCGCCCGGGTTGATGCGGTTCCGTTAACACCTTATCAACCCGCGCGCTGCGCGGCCCACCCGCCTTCAGCCACGCCATCAGCTTGTCGACCTGCTCCGCTTCGCCGCAGGCGACCACCTCAACGCTGCCGTCGTCCATATTTCGCGCGTATCCCGTTAGCCCAAGCTCAACCGCTTCGCGCTGGGTGCTGTAGCGGAACCCCACGCCCTGAACAACGCCGTGAACCCAGGCAATGGTGCAGACTTTTGACATTTTTCTTCTCCTTAACGTAGCGTTTTCGGCAAACAGCCATAGTGTTCCCGGAAACGGGCGGTGAAACGAGAGCTGGAAAGATACCCACATTGTAATGCGATTTCGCCAATTGGTAATCGGGTTGACTGGAGCTGTGACAAAGCAACGGCCATCCTCACCTCCTCCACGATCTGGCGAAAACTCTGCGACTCTTCACGCAAGCGTCTGCGCAGCGTCGGCACGCTTAAGGCCAGACGGCTGGCAACGTCCTGCGCGGTCCAGTCTCTGGCGGGCGACAGCATAATGAACTGCCGCACCTGCTCGGTCAGGTTACTGTTTCGCTCAACAAGCAGCGGACCCGCCACGCCATCGTGCAGCAGGGCCAGCAAAAGACCGAAAGCCTGATGTTTTTGCAGCGCCTCCGGTAAATCCTGACGCACGGCGTGCAGCAGGTTGTCCCACATAAACGCCAGCCCCTCGCTCAGCGGAGCGCAGAGCGAATGCAGCGTCGTGCGCGGCCAGGACTTCAGGTAATGCGCTTTAAACTCGGCGACAATCTCCGCGGACAACATCAGCAAATCCGAGTGAAACAGACCGTTTACAGGCTGATTGATTATCTCCATCGCCGTATTGGCCGGGATAATGATGAGCTCATCCCGTGTCGCTTCCAGACGGTTATCATCCTGAACTATCACCTTAGTGCCGTGAGTGATATGACAAATAGCCGGAAAAAAGAGCTTAACCTGGTGCAGGCGATGCATTTTGCTGGCAGTCACTTCACCCGCGGTAAGATGGTTATGTCGAAAATGAAACTCCTGCACCCTGCTATCCTTATCTGCTGTAGGTTGCTGTTAACTGAGCCTTTGCCAGAACGTGACTATTAAGCATAAAACCGACCAGCGCGCCGCTGGCATTGTTGTCGACGGGCAGTTTATCCACGTTCAGGGCCCAGACGGTAATTTGATAGCGATGAGGCTTGTCCCCTTCGGGTGGACATGCGCCGCCGAATCCAGAATAGCCGAAATCATTACGCCCCTGCACAACGCCGGCAGGTAATTTCTCGCCGTTCGGGTTACCGGCATCCGCGGGCAGCGTCATTGTCTTCGCCGGGATATTGGCTACGGTCCAGTGCCACCAGCCGCTGCCGGTGGGCGCATCCGGGTCATATACCGTAACGGCAAAACTTTTCGTACCGGCGGGCGGATTTTTCCACGCCAGCTGTGGAGAAATATTCCCACCGTGGCAGCCAAACCCCTCAAATACCTGCTGTTGCGCCAGCCGCTTTTCGCCGGAAATATCCCGGCTGGTGACGCCGAAAGGCGTTGTTGCTAAAACCTGAAAACTCATCGCCGCCAGAGCGGTTATTGCTATCACACTGCGCTTTTTCATGGGTGCTCCCTTTGCTGTACCGGAAGCCCCACTCTAAACCCAGCGGCAATATCGTAATGTGCCTAAGCGATTTGATTTTGTGCCGAAACGCTCAACGGCATCCGCAGATGATTGCGCCTTGCTGAATGTGGTAATCTACGCGCCATTTCCTGAAATCGACAGAACAGCAAATTATGAGTGTACGTTTAGTGTTAGCCAAAGGGCGCGAGAAATCATTACTGCGCCGTCATCCCTGGGTCTTTTCCGGCGCGGTTGCCCGTATGGAAGGCAAAGCCAGCCTCGGTGAAACCATTGATATCGTTGACCATCAGGGGAAATGGTTAGCGCGCGGCGCCTACTCGCCAGCGTCCCAGATCCGTGCTCGCGTCTGGACGTTTGATAAAGATGAAACCATCGACATCGACTTCTTCGTTCGCCGTCTGCAGCAGGCGCAGCAGTGGCGCGACTGGCTGGCAAAACGCGACGGGCTGGACAGCTACCGCCTGATTGCCGGTGAGTCCGACGGCCTGCCGGGCGTGACCATCGATCGCTTCGGTAACTTCCTGGTGCTGCAGCTCCTGAGCGCCGGAGCGGAATACCAGCGTGCCGCGCTGATCAGCGCGCTGCAAACGCTGTTCCCGCAGTGTGCCATTTACGACCGCAGCGATGTGGCGGTGCGCAAAAAAGAAGGCATGGAGCTGACTCAGGGGCCCGTAACGGGCGAACTGCCACCGGCCCTGCTGCCGATTGAAGAGCACGGCATGAAGCTGCTGGTGGATATTCAGGGCGGGCACAAAACGGGTTACTACCTCGACCAGCGCGACAGCCGTCTGGCTACGCGTCAGTACGTTGCCGACAAACGCGTGCTGAACTGCTTCTCCTATACCGGCGGTTTCGCCGTTTCAGCGCTGATGGGCGGCTGTGCTCAGGTGGTGAGCGTGGACACCTCGCAGGAAGCGCTGGACGTGGCAAAACAGAACGTCGAGCTCAACAAGCTGGATTTGAGCAAAGCGGAGTTTGTACGCGATGACGTATTCAAGCTGCTGCGTAAATATCGCGACCAGGGCGAGAAGTTCGACGTCATCGTGATGGATCCGCCAAAGTTTGTGGAAAACAAAAGCCAGCTGATGGGCGCGTGCCGCGGGTATAAAGATATCAACATGCTGGCTATCCAGCTGCTGAACCCGGGCGGGGTTCTGCTCACCTTCTCCTGCTCCGGCCTGATGACCACAGATTTATTTCAGAAAATCATCGCCGATGCCGCAATAGATGCTGGCCGTGATGTACAATTTATAGAGCAGTTCCGTCAGGCAGCCGATCACCCCGTGATTGCTACCTACCCGGAAGGACTGTATCTGAAAGGGTTTGCCTGTCGCGTCATGTAACTTGAAAAGAGAAATATTGCCCGCACATAACGTGTAAGTAGTGTTTCCCGGGAGGTGACTATGATTGCCAGCAAATTCGGTATCGGCCAGCAGGTCCGCCACACTTTGCTAGGGTATTTGGGTGTGGTCGTGGATATCGACCCGGAGTATTCCCTTGATGAACCGTCAGCAGACGAGCTGGCGGTGAACGCAGAGCTTCGCGCCGCGCCCTGGTACCACGTGGTAATGGAAGGTGATGATGGACAACCCGTTCACACCTATCTGGCCGAAGCGCAGCTGAGTAGCGAGCTGCAGGAAGAGCATCCGGAGCAACCCACAATGGATGAACTTGCTCAGACTATCCGCAAACAGTTACAGGCCCCGCGCCTGCGGAACTAAGCGTGTAAAAAAAGCCCGATACGGGCTTTTTTTTATTACTTCGCCAGCCCCAGACGGGGGATGTCAATCGCGGGACAGCGGTCCATGACAACCTTCAACCCCGCATCCCGCGCCAGCACGGCGGCCTGCTCGTTAATCACGCCCAGCTGCATCCACAGCGTTTTCGCCCCTACGGCAATAGCGTCCTGCGCCACTTCCCACGCCGCCTCGGAATTGCGGAAGACATCGACCATATCAATTTTTTCCGGCACCTCAGCGAGCGTGGCGTAACCCTGCTGGCCCAGCAATGTTTTCCCCGCCACCTTTGGCGACACCGGGATGACGTGATAGCCCTGATCGAGAAGGTATTTCATCACCCGATAGCTTGGACGATCGGGTTTATCGCTCGCGCCGACCAGCGCAATAGTACGCGTGGATGTCAGAATCTCGGCAATATCGTTCTCTTTCATGGTTTTTCTCCTGGCTTTTTTAAAAGTGTACGCCAAACCGCACATCTCAACCATCCATCCCATACAGATGCATGAGGGCAAAACGGCGAAATATGTCTATATGTTAGTAAACATGATTATCGAAAAATTTAGATACATTAATGCGGCGACAGGATTTCTGACGGGAGCCTTCTATGAAAACCGGTATTGCCACTGCTCTGATTGCGTTAGTGATGCCGGTCTGCGTTTTTGCTACCACCCTCCGGCTCTCTACCGACATTGATCTCCTTGTACTGGACGGAAAAAAGGTCTCCAGCTCGTTATTGCGCGGTGCAGACAGCATCGAGTTAGATAACGGGCCGCATCAGCTGGTCTTCCGCGTAGAAAAGCCGATCGGTCTGGCTAATCACGAGCAACGGATGTACATCTCCCCGCCGCTGATCGTCAGCTTTAATACCCGGCAAATCAGTCAGGTGAATATCACCCTGCCTCGCCTTGAAACGGAGAAGGAATCTGCGGCCTTCGACGCATCACCCCGCGTTGAACTGCTGGACGGGGATGCGATGCCGATTCCGGCGAAGCTGGATATTCTGGCGTTAACGACCTCACCGAAAGGCCCGGATTACGAGGCCGCGACCCAGACCTATAACAAAGCGGGGAAACGCGCCTCGCTTCCGCAGTTTGCCACCATGATGGCGGACGACAGTACGCTTTTATCCGGCGTCTCTGAACTGGACGTTATTCCTCCCCAGTCCCAGACCCTGACGGAACAGCGCCTTAAATTCTGGTTCCAGCAGGCAGATCCCGACACGCGGTCCCGTTTTTTACAGTGGGCAAAACAACAACCTTCATCATAAGCCACATTTTTTACGCCTTTCTCTTGCAGCGTCAGACGGTTCCCGTCATCGTGTAGTCAGTTAACCTGATGGATATGATTATGGAATTGACAACACGCACGCTGCCTGAGCGCAAACACATTGCTCTTGTGGCGCACGATCACTGTAAACAAATGCTGCTTAACTGGGTTCGCCGCCATCAGTCTTCGCTGGAAAAGCACGCCCTGTCGGCGACAGGCACCACCGGTAACCTGATCCAGCGCGAAACGGGTCTGCAGGTGAATGCCATGCTGAGCGGTCCGATGGGCGGCGATCAGCAGGTCGGCGCGCAGATTTCCGAAGGGAAAATTGATGTGCTGATCTTCTTCTGGGACCCGCTGAACGCGGTTCCGCACGATCCGGATGTTAAAGCGCTGCTGCGCCTGGCGACGGTGTGGAATATTCCGGTGGCGACGAACCTATCGACGGCGGATTTCATCATCGAATCACCGCAGTTTAACTCGCCGGTTGATATCCTTATTCCGGACTATCAGCGTTATCTTTCCGATAGACTGAAGTAGTTTTTTTGCCGGGTGGCGGCTACGCCTTACCCGGCCTGGAAAATCTTTCCTGACATCGTTATGGTTTACGCGCTACCGGCACATCAATACTCTTCAGGATATCGACAAACACGGATGGCTCCTCTTTATTAAACAGCAGCCACACGCGATGCCGCGCGCGGGTGATGGCCACATACAGCAAACGCCGCTCTTCGGCATCCGGGAAATCTTCCGGCACCGGCAGCAGGGCCTCTTCCATCACCGACTCGCGGGCCGGAGCCGGGAAACCGTCGCTCCCCTCTTTCAGCCCCACCACAATCACATAGTCAGCCTGCTGCCCTTTGCTGGCGTGAATGGTCATAAATTCAAGCTGCAGTTTCGGCCAGCGGGTGGCGGCTTTTTCCAGCGCCGCGGGCTTAAGGTGATGGTAGCGCGCCAGCACCAGAATACGTTCATCGGGCTTCGCGTAGCCGCTGAGCTTGTCCAGCAGCGGCTCCAGCTGGTCATCCGCCAGCAGGGTGACGGCTTTTTTATCCCCTGGGCGCAGACTATTGAGCGGCTTGGCCAGCTGATGCGGGTTTTGCTGGATAAAGCGGTTGGCGATCTCACCAATGCGTGAATTGAAGCGGTAGGTGGTGTCCAGATCGCTACGATCCCCTTCGCCAAAATAGTGGTGGAACGCGGTCGTCAGGGAGAGCTGCGCCCCGCTGAAGCGATAGATGGCCTGCCAGTCGTCACCCACCGCAAACAGCGACGTATGTTTATTTTGCGCCCGTAGCGCCGAGAGCAGTGCAGCACGCTGCGGAGAGATGTCCTGGAACTCATCCACCAGAATGTGTTTCCACGGGCTGACAAAACGTCCCTTTTCAAGAATGATGATGGCCTGGTGGATTAAACCGGAGAAATCGACGGCATTTTCCTCTTTCAGCGCGGTTTTCCAGGCTTTCAGCAGCGGAGCCATCAGCTTGACCCGCTTCGAAAACAGATCGCGGATCGCCTCCGGTGCGCTTTCAATCATCTCTGCCTGCGTTCCACCGTGCATTCGCATCAGGCTGACCCAGCGGTCAAGTCGCGAACCCAGACGACGCGCCAGTTTGTCATCCTGCCAGAAGCTGCCCTCTGGCACCTCCCAGCCGAGCTCCTCCTCCAGCCACTGACGCCACCCTTTCGCCTGCGCTTTTTTCTCACTGCACTGCTGGCGCCACGTTTTGATGAACAGCGCCTGACGCGCCTGCGCGTCGTTTTCCAGCTTACTGATGGAAGGCACTTTTTTACTGCCCTGCTGAATAATATGCAGCGCAAGGGCATGGAAGGTTCTGGCCGTGATATCCCGCGTGTGAAGGCGTTCCTGGATGCGTTCGTCCATCTCCTGGGCAGCCTTACGGCCAAAGGCCAGAAGCAGAATTTGATCGGCTACCGCTTCTCCGGTCGTCAGCAGCCAGCCGGCACGCGCCACCAGCACCGACGTTTTACCGCTACCGGCCCCCGCCAGCACCAGCAGCGACTGCTCACCGTTGACCACCGCGCGCGCCTGGGCCGGATTGAGCGGTGAAGATTCCACCGTACTGAAAAAGTCGGCGTATTGGGTAAGCATGGCGTCCGTCCACGCCTGATTGTGAGCGAGACGGCTTTTATCCTTATCATTTAGCCAGGCCTGACACTGGCGCCAGGCGTCGCGACAGTTGTCAAACTCGTCGAGACGCGTCACGGAGAGCGGCAGCGCCGAGAGTGCCTGTCGGATCTTTTGCTGCAGCCCGGCGGTCTGCTGACGGGTCAGCCACGCGTGCTGTGCGTTGCTCTGCGCGATATCGTCCAGCACCTGCTGCAGCACCTGGGCAGCAATTACGCTCATATTCTGGCTCCACTGCTGCCACAGTGCGTTCAGGTGATGATGGAAACGCTGGGTTTCCGCCCACTCGGTGCCGTGAAGACGCACGACTTTATCGTCAGGCAGAACGAACTCCAGCTCGCCCCACACCAGCCCGCGTTTACAGTGGATAGCCAGAAGCTGGTTAAACGGAATAAGGTATTCGTGGCGTTCCCCGGAGACTTTCACCCCGGCATTAAGGAGAACCACCCTGTCGTAAGGGTGTTGCGCCAGGCGTTTGCCTAACGACGTTGCTTTCAGTTCCATGTTCCGCCAAATCCACGAAGAGATAATTTACCTGACAGTTTAACTGCCAGTTTTAAGGTGCTCCAGCCTAAAAAAACGTTACAATCATTGGGCGTTAATTTTATCGAAAGGAAGTGAGGGTTTATGCGTACCGTTCTGAATGTGTTGAATTTTGTGCTGGGCGGTTTTGCCACCACCCTTTCCTGGCTTTTCGCCACGCTGGTGAGCATCGTCCTGATTTTCACGCTTCCCCTGACCCGTTCCTGCTGGGAAATCACAAAGCTCTCCTTAATCCCCTACGGGAATGAAGCCATCCACGTTGACGAACTGAATCCGGAGAGCAAAAACGCCCTGATGAATACGGGTGGAACCCTGCTGAACATTCTGTGGCTGATTTTCTTCGGCTGGTGGCTGTGCATCATGCATATTTTTGCCGGTATTGCACAGTGCATCACGATTATTGGTATTCCGGTGGGGATAGCGAACTTTAAGATCGCCGCCATCGCCCTTTGGCCCGTCGGTCGCAGGGTAGTTCCGGTAGAAGTGGCCCAGGCGGCGCGTGAAGCAAACGCGCGTCGTCGTTTTCAGTAAATAAGGACCGGCCGCGTTTATGCTAAGCCCACTGCTTCGCCGTTATACCTGGAACAGCACCTGGCTATACAACGTCAGGATATTTATCGCGCTTTGCGGCACGGCTGCCCTGCCCTGGTGGCTGAATGATGTCAAACTCACCATTCCGCTCACGCTGGGGGTGGTGGCCGGGGCGCTTGCGGACCTGGACGATCGTCTGGCCGGGCGCTTACGTAACCTGGTCATTACGCTCGTCTGCTTTTTCATTGCTTCAGCGTCCGTTGAGCTGCTTTTCCCGTGGCCCTGGCTGTTTGCCCTGGGCCTTACGCTCTCAACCAGCGGGTTTATTTTGTTGGGCGGCCTCGGGCAGCGCTATGCCACCATCGCGTTTGGTGCATTGCTGATCGCCATCTACACCATGCTGGGCGTTTCCCTGTACGACCAGTGGTACCAGCAGCCGGTTCTCCTGCTGCTGGGCGCCATCTGGTATAACCTGCTGACGCTAACCGGTCATCTGATCTTCCCGGTTCGCCCGCTGCAGGATAACCTTGCCCGCAGCTTTGAGCAGTTAGCCCACTATCTGGAACTGAAATCCCGGCTGTTCGACCCGGATATTGAGGAAGAAAGCCAGGCTCCGCTCTACGATCTGGCGCTGGCAAATGGCCAACTGGTCGCCACCCTTAACCAGACAAAAGCCTCTCTGCTTACCCGTCTGCGCGGCGATCGCGGTCAGCGCGGAACGCGAAGGACCTTACACTACTATTTTGCCGCCCAGGACATTCACGAACGTGCCAGCTCCTCACACGTTCAGTATGCGGCCCTGCGAGAGAAGTTCCGCTACAGCGACGTAATGTTCCGCTTCCAGCGCCTGCTGTCCATGCAGTCCCAGGCGTGCCAGCAGCTCTCGCGCTCCATTCTGCTGCGCACGCCCTATCAGCATGACCCACGCTTTGAACGGGTATTCAGCCATCTTGATGCGGCGCTCGACCGCGTTCAGGCCAGCGGAACGTCACCGGAGCACATCAAAGCGCTGGGCTTTCTGCTGAACAACCTGCGGGCGATTGATGCCCAGCTGGCAACCATTGAGTCCGAACAGGCGATGGCGCTGCCGGGCAGTGAGGTGGAAAATCAGCTTGCTGATGACAGCGTGCACAGCGTTAGCGATATGTGGCTGCGTCTGAGCCGTAACTTTACGCCGGAGTCGGCTCTCTTTCGCCACGCGGTAAGAATGTCGCTGGTGCTATGCGTGGGGTATGCCTTTATCCAGATAACCGGGCTGCACCACGGCTACTGGATCCTGCTGACCAGCCTGTTCGTCTGCCAGCCGAACTATAACGCCACCCGACACCGTCTTGCGCTGCGTATTATCGGCACGCTGGTCGGCGTCGCGATTGGCCTTCCGGTGCTCTATTTCGTGCCCTCCGTTGAAGGTCAACTGATCCTGATTGTGATCACCGGCGTGTTGTTCTTCTCGTTTCGCAACGTGCAGTACGCCCACGCCACCATGTTCATTACGCTGCTGGTGCTGCTCTGCTTTAACCTGCTGGGTGAAGGGTTTGAAGTCGCCCTGCCCCGCGTGATCGATACCCTGATTGGCTGTGTGATTGCCTGGGCCGCGGTCAGCTTTATCTGGCCGGACTGGCGCTTCCGTAATTTGCCGCGCGTGGTGGACAGGGCGATGAACGCCAACTGCCGATACCTTGACGCTATCCTTGAGCAGTACCACCAGGGGCGCGATAACCGCCTGGCTTACCGGATAGCACGTCGCGACGCGCACAACAGTGATGCAGAACTGGCCTCCGTTGTTTCTAACATGTCAACGGAGCCTCACGCCACGGCGGAGATCCGTGAGACCGCGTTCCGCCTGCTCTGCCTGAACCATACGTTCACCAGCTATATTTCGACGCTGGGTGCCCACCGTGAGAAACTCACCAACCCGGGTATTCTCAACCTGCTCGATGACGCCGTCTGCTATGTTGACGACGCGCTTCATCACCGTCCGGCCGATGAGCCACGCGTTCAACTGGCGCTGGATGAACTGGCTCAACGCATTGCGCATCTTGACCCGGGAAACGACAGCAAAGCGCCACTGGTTCTTCAGCAGATAGGCCTGCTTATCGCTCTGCTGCCTGAAATTTGCCGGCTGCAACAGCAAATCGCTACCTGGAGGAGTGATTCTCCTGTGGCTCAGGCAGCGCATTAAACCACTCCGTCAACTCCCGGCGAATGCCTGCCGGGAGTGCCGCCTCATGCAGTCCCACAATGGCCCCCTCCAGCGCGAAGAGCACTTTAATACTCAGTGCTTTGTTTTTTGCCCGCATCTTTAGCCAACTCGCTCTTGCACCCAGCGCCCGCAGCGTTTCCTCATTGGTGATGCCAGCTTCAAAGAGCAAGACTTCAAGCTGAAACGTCAGGTTCGGCAGATCCTTAAGTCGGTTTCGTTGATGGCGCTGATAGCGTTCTTTTCTTGCCGCACTGAGCGCAAACAAGGAGAGCTGAAGCAACCGCTCCCTGTCCTGCCATAATCCATCATCAACACGATAATAGTTGAGCAGCACCGGGCGGCCTCGCTTCATCAACGTTAAAAAAGAGGAGGCATTTTTTACACAGTATTTCGCACTCTCCTCACAGGCGCGAAGATAAAGCTCTCCGTCTGACACCATGGCAAAAACCGCATCATCCACCGCCAGGGTATAGCCTCCAAACAGCGCGCGATGATGAATCTCGCCCAACGGGGAGAGGTATTCCTGGGATTTATAAATCCGTTCATAAGATATCTTTTTCATGATATTTCCCTTCAAAATCATAAAGTAACAACGAAATTTCTTACTAGCGGATCCGTTAGCAGGAAAATAGGCAACTTATCGCCGATGAGCAAGATGATTTTTCGAGGGACATCAACATTGAATGAATTTTGCGAGTCGCTTTCCGAAAATGAGGTTGATCTTTATGCATACAGGGGTTACTGTATATCCATACAGTAACTACAGGGCTGGAATGAATATGCACACTTCAGGCTATGCAAATCGCTCAACCTCTCTCTCTTCTACCGCAGGCAATGTCGCGCAGAATTCCGTCGAGCGTGTTTCCACGGGGCTTATCAGTGAAGTGGTTTATCGTGAAGACCAGCCCCTGTTGACGCAACTTCTGTTGTTGCCGTTATTACAACAGCTTGGTCAGCAATCGCGCTGGCAGCTTTGGCTAACGCCTCAGCAAAAACTGAGCCGTGAGTGGGTTCAGTCCGCAGGCCTTCCGCTTACCAAGGTCATGCAAATTAATCAGCTCCCGCCGTGCGATACCGTTGAGTCGATGATCCGCGCGTTACGCACCGGAAATTACAGCGTGGTGATTGGATGGCTACAAGAAGAATTGACGGAAGAGGAGCATTACCGTCTGACTGAAGCAGCCGAAGAAGGGAATGCGATCGGGTTCATTATGCGTCCGGTTCGATCGGATTCTTACCGCAGAGGACAACTTTCTGGGCTAAAAATTCACTCAAATTTGTATCATTGAGTGAAATTAAGATTTTTCCTGGAATTTTTTTTGACCTCAAGATGGCATTAAAGTTCCCGGTCACAAAATTGCGGCAAGGCTTGTCTGGTGCGGTTCTCCTTAATTTTATTGCACAAAATTCGTTCGAAAAATGTTAAATAATCGGTATACGGAACTTTTTTTTTCATATGCCTGACGGACTTCACACTTGTAAGTTTTCAGCTACGTTGTAGACTTTACATCGCCAGGGGTGCTCGGCCTAAGCCGAAGATATCGGTAGATTTATATTTGACCACGCCCCCCGGTGAAGGATTTAACCGTGATTCTCTCTTGAGACTTTCATGGCGAATTTTGGATGATAACGAGGCGCAAAAAATGAAAAAGACAGCTATCGCGATTGCAGTGGCACTGGCTGGCTTCGCTACCGTAGCGCAGGCCGCTCCGAAAGATAATACCTGGTATGCAGGTGGTAAACTGGGCTGGTCTCAGTTCCACGACACCGGCTGGTACAACAGCAGCCTGAACAATGATGGCCCAACTCACGAGAGCCAGCTTGGTGCAGGTGCGTTCGGTGGCTATCAGGTTAACCCGTATGTTGGTTTTGAAATGGGTTACGACTGGTTAGGTCGTATGCCATACAAAGGCGACACCATCAACGGCGCTTTCAAAGCACAGGGCGTTCAACTGACCGCTAAACTGGGCTACCCAATCACTGACGATCTGGACGTGTACACCCGTCTGGGCGGCATGGTATGGCGTGCTGACTCCAGCAACAACATTTCTGGCGACAACCATGACACCGGTGTTTCCCCAGTATTCGCTGGTGGCGTTGAGTGGGCTATGACCCGTGACATCGCTACCCGTCTGGAATACCAGTGGGTTAACAACATCGGCGACGGCAACACCGTTGGTGTTCGTCCAGACAACGGCATGCTGAGCGTAGGTGTTTCCTACCGTTTCGGCCAGCAGGAAGAAGCAGCACCAGTTGTTGCTCCAGCGCCGGCTCCAGCTCCAGAAGTACAGACCAAGCACTTCACTCTGAAGTCTGACGTTCTGTTCAACTTCAACAAAGCGACTCTGAAACCAGAAGGCCAGCAGGCACTGGATCAGCTGTACACCCAGCTGAGCAACCTGGATCCTAAAGACGGTTCCGTAGTGGTTCTGGGCTTCACCGACCGTATCGGTTCTGACGCTTACAACCAGAAACTGTCTGAGAAACGTGCTCAGTCTGTTGTTGATTACCTGATCTCTAAAGGTATCCCAGCTAACAAGATCTCCCCACGTGGTATGGGCGAATCTAACCCAGTTACTGGCAACACCTGTGACAACGTGAAAGCTCGCGCTGCACTGATCGACTGCCTGGCTCCAGATCGTCGCGTAGAGATCGAAGTTAAAGGCATCAAAGACGTTGTAACTCAGCCAGCGGCATAAGTTATCGTCTTATAAAAAAACCCCGCCATGCGGGGTTTTTTATTGTCTGAAGAAAAGTAAAAAATCTACTTTTTACCCAACAGAGCCTGAAGGTCGTTCTTCAGCGTCGACATCTGGTTGGCGTACTTCTCTTTATGTTCTGCATCCTCAATCAGCTGCACGATGGTTTCCGACAGCGTTTTTCCCCGTCGTTGTGCCAGCCCGGCCAGGCGCTGCCAGACAACGAACTCAAGGTCGATTGATTTTTTGCGAGTGTGCTGATGCTCAGCATTAAAATGCCGTTTGCGTCGCGCGCGGATAGTTTGCTTCATCCGGTTTAACAACGCAGGATTGATGTGTTTCTCAATCCACCCGTTAACCTGTACCGGTTCATTTTCGAGGGTCAGCAAAATATCCACGGCTTCTTGCGCAGCGCTGGCTTCGATGTAGCAGGTGATCAGCTCCCCTTCACGGTGCTTTTTGACCAGGTATTTCCATTTCCAGCCGCTTTCGAGATTTTCCAGTTGTTGATATTTCATTGCGATCTCAGTGTTACCACGTAACTCTGTTCAGAATATCAGTTTTTTAGCAATCTGCTGAAAAGAAATCATATCCTGTGAGTGAATGCATCCATTCACCCTGTCGAAATCCCCAATCCTGCTTGGGTACAGCCCCCCGCTTACGGTATACTCCACGCTTTTACATCTGACTAAAAAACATCAACTTTGACCATTACGAAACTTGCATGGCGTGACCTTGTTCCGGATACCGAAAGTTACCAGGAACTGTTTGCACAGCCCGAACTCGCAAAAGAACACGAATTCATCCTTAGCGATACGCAGCCCCGTTTGCATTACGCGCTGGAGCAGGTGTTAAGCCCCTGGGCAACTGCGCCCTTCATGCTGCTCAAGGCCCCGGAAGAAGCGGAATACCTGACGCTGCTCGGAGATGCCGTGCGCCAGCTGAAGCCGGAAGCGAACGCAGTTTTTGGCGGCCAGTATCGTATTGCGGGACATGATGTCACTTTCGAACCAACGGCGCTGGCCGATGGCCGTTTTGCCGTTAAAGGCGAAGTGATTACCGCTAACTGGGTCGAGGCGGAACAACTCTTTGGTTGTCTGCGCCAGTTTAATGGCGAACTTTCGCTGCAGCCGGGGCTGGTACATCGCGCAAATGGCGGTGTTCTCATCATCTCACTGCGCACCCTGCTCTCGCAGCCGCTGCTATGGATGCGTCTGAAAACTATCGTGCACCAGCAGCGTTTCGACTGGGTCGGCTACGATGAGTCTCGTCCTCTGCCTGTCTCTGTTCCGTCTATGCCGCTGTCGCTGACCGTCGTGCTGATGGGCGACCGTGAATCGCTGGCGGACTTCCAGGAAATGGAGCCAGAACTCGCTGAGCAGGCGGTGTATAGCGAATACGAAGACAACGTCCAGATTGCTGACGCCGACGATATGGCGCAGTGGTGCCAGTGGGTGATGGACGTTGCTGAACGTTTTGCGCTGCCAACCCCTGCGGCTGACGCGTGGCCGGGCTTAATCCGCGAAGCGGTACGCTACACCGGTGACCAGGAAACGCTGCCGCTTTGCCCACTCTGGATCGGCAAACAGCTGCGTGAAGTGGGTGTGATCAGCGGTAACGGGGCGTTCACCGGAGAACACCTCACTCAGATGCTGGCTCAGCGTGAGTGGCGAGAAGGCTATCTTGCCGACCGTATGCAGGATGAAATTCTGCTGGAACAAATTCTGGTTGAAACCGAAGGCGAACGCGTCGGGCAAATCAACGCCCTGTCGGTGATTGAATTTCCCGGACATCCGCGCGCATTCGGGGAACCGTCCCGTATCAGCTGCGTTGTGCACATTGGCGATGGCGAGTTCACCGATATTGAACGGAAAGCCGAGCTGGGCGGCAACATTCACGCGAAAGGCATGATGATCATGCAGGCGTTTTTGATGTCAGAGCTGCAGCTTGAGCAACAGATCCCCTTCTCCGCCTCGCTGACGTTTGAGCAGTCCTACAGCGAAGTGGATGGCGATAGCGCCTCTATGGCCGAGCTGTGCGCCTTAATCAGCGCCCTGGCGGAAGTGCCCATCAATCAGAACATCGCGATCACCGGTTCGGTGGACCAGTTTGGTCGTGCCCAGCCGGTGGGAGGCCTCAACGAAAAAATTGAAGGCTTCTTCTCCATCTGTCAGCAGCGCGGTTTAAACGGTAAACAGGGTGTGATTATTCCTGCTCCCAACGCACGCCATTTGAGCCTCAGTCAGGATATTCTGGATGCGGTTGAGCAAGAGCAATTCGCCATCTGGGCCATCGAAGGGATTGAGGATGCGCTACCCTTACTGACAAATCTGGTATGGGATGGCGAAGGGCAAACTACCCTGATGCAGACTATCCAGGAGCGCATAGCTCAGGCGACACAGCAGGATGCTCGTCATCGTTATCCATGGCCGTTACGCTGGCTGGGCTGGTTTAGTTCGAACTGATCGGACTTGTTCAGCGTACACGTGTTAGCTATCCTGCGTCCTTCACTAAAATAAGGCTTACTGAGAACATGGTAGATAAACGCGAATCCTATACAAAAGAAGATCTTCTTGCCTCTGGTCGCGGTGAACTGTTTGGCGCTAAAGGCCCACAGTTACCGGCCCCGAACATGCTGATGATGGACCGTGTCGTGAAAATGACCGAAACCGGCGGCAACTTCGATAAGGGTTACGTAGAAGCAGAACTCGATATCAACCCGGACCTGTGGTTCTTCGGTTGCCACTTTATTGGCGATCCGGTAATGCCTGGCTGTCTTGGCCTGGATGCCATGTGGCAGCTGGTTGGCTTCTATCTGGGCTGGCTGGGCGGCGAAGGTAAAGGCCGTGCGCTGGGCGTGGGCGAAGTAAAGTTCACCGGCCAGGTCCTGCCTACAGCGAAGAAAGTGACCTATCGTATTCACTTCAAGCGCATCGTTAACCGCCGCCTGATTATGGGCCTGGCAGATGGCGAAGTGCTGGTAGACGGTCGTCTGATCTATAGCGCAAGCGACCTGAAAGTCGGCCTGTTCCAGGATACTTCAGCTTTCTGATCGTGTTTTTGGCACCCCCAGAAAGGCGAAACCTCCGCATTGCGGAGGTTTCTTTTTTGAAAGAGACGTTATCAGGCTATGAGTGCCCTGTCGCCGATGGCTTCTCGCCAGCCTCCAAGCCATTGTGACCTTTGATTTATCGTCTGATAAGGACACATTTCTTTAGAACGTCCAGCGATGCCGGCCTGATAACCACGTTGATGAGCCCGTTCCAGGCGATCTCGTTTCTGTCTCTTCATGCCTCGTTTCCCTCATTCTTTTGTCTGGTGGAAAGAAAACAGTGTCTGCACTAAATGCACAGGCACAGATAACGAATACCCCGAATTAGTCGCATCGTCAATGTTCAAAATTCATACGGGTGTCATATTTGTGAGCTAGCTGGAAGTTCATTTGTACAAAAATTGTGACGTAGCACAAGTAACAAACTGAACTGAAAACGAAAAAAAACCGCAATCAGCAACAGGCCAACTGCGGTTTTTGATGATGAATTTTACTTATGGCAGCCGGGAAATTTCTCTCGCGATGCTGGCCGACTCCTGTGCCCAACCCTGAGCCAGGACTTTCACCATTTCGTCGTAGCCATCTTTCTGCTGCTTCAGCTCCAGATGGAAAGGACGCTTAATCAGCTGCCCCTGATGGTTCAGCAACCACTCCCCGCTAATCACCACCGCACCGTCATAACGGCCGTGGAAGCCCGTTACGGTGACGTTCAGCGTATCCTGATCGTTACCCAGCGGCTGCGACGCGACTACCCACCCCGGAAGCTGGCTGCCCAGATTGGCCACCAGCGTGTTGCGCAGCTGCTGATCCAGAGGGCTGGCCCACAGGTTGTTCGTCGCAATCACATATTTAACGTCGCTGGTCTGATAGACCACACCGTTTCCTGCCAGATAATCCGGCACGGCAACCTGCTCAACCCACAGCTGGCGGTTTCCCTGGCTGGCCGTGCTTTGCCCACCGCTGTGGGTAGCCACGGGCAGCTGATAGTAGCTTTTATTATCTACCCCTGAACTGCACGCCGTTAACAGCAGAGCGCCAACCATCAATAGCCACTTTTTCATTCTTTTGCCCTCTTCGGCTCAGGATCCTTTTTATCTTTCGCTTCGAACACCAGCGCGTTGCTCTTCTCGTTAAGCGTTTTCAGCACCGGCTGCAGTTCACGTAAGACCTGATCAAGACGCTGCATATCTGCCACCATCTTGTTGTAGGCCGCTGAACCCGGCTGGAAGCCCTGCATACTGCGGTTCAGCTCACGCAGCGTTTTCTGCATATCCTGCGGCAGCTGCTGCATACTCTGGCTCGCCGTGATCTTGTTGATGTTATCCAGCGTAGTTTGCAGACGACGCATCGTTGCCTGGCTTTCGCTCAGAGAGTTCGTCGCCGCTTCAATCATCGGATTCAGTGGCAGATTGTTGATCTTATCCAGCGTCTCCATCAGGCGCTGTTGGATCTGAGCCAGACCGCTGCTCACCGTTGGGATGATTTTGTAGCCACCGAATTCGCGGATACCGGTAATCGGCGGTGCTTTCGGGTAGAAATCCATATCGACATACAGCGCGCCGGTAACCAGGTTACCCGTCTTCAAGGAGCCACGCAGGCCACGCTCCATCAGTTGACTGATATGGGTGGCAATATCCTGATTATCGCCAATCTGGTTAAGCAGACGCTCCGGCTCAATGCGGATCAGCACCGGAATACGATAATCATCGTCCAGCATCTGGCTCAGGCCCGGGACAAAGAACGGAACTTGCCCAACCGTACCGAGGCGAATGCCGCGGAACTCAACAGGCGCCCCCGGCTGCAGGCCGCGAACAGAGTCTTTAAAGAACATCAGGAAGTCAATGTGATCGGTATAGAGCGCATCCTGAATGCTTTTTTGATCGTCAAAGAGGCGGAAAGCGGTATTCTCTGCGACCGGCTGGCCCAAATCCAGGCCTTCCGGCACGTCAAAACTCACGCCGCCGCCAAAAAGCGTGGTCAGCGAACCCATTTCAACGCGCATGCCTGCCGAGGTCAGATCCACCGCGATCCCGCTGTCTTTCCAGAAACGGACGTTGCTGGTGACCAGTCGATCGTTTGGCGCATTGATGAAGAGCTGATAGCTGATCGCGCGTTTCTGCGGATCAAACGTGCTTTTCTCAACCGACCCGACGCGGTAGCCGCGGAACAGAACCGGGTCACCCGCCGTGAGCTGGCCGGCTTTTTTGCTGTCGAGGATCACGCGGATCCCCTTGGCATCAGGCGGTGCAAGCGGCGGCGAATCCAGAAGCTGGTATTTGGCTGGCTGGTTACCCTTAGCGCCAGGCTGCAGCTCAATGTAGGCACCCGAAAGCAACGTTCCTAAGCCGCTAATCCCCTCACGCCCCACCTGCGGCTTAACGACCCAGAAAACGGAATCGCCGTGCAGCAGTTTTTCCATGCCGGCATTAAGGCGCGCCTTAATCTCCACATGAGTTAAATCGTCGGTCAGGGTTGCGCTTTCCACCACGCCCACATCCACGCTCCGGCTTTTGATGGTCGTTTTACCGCCCTCAATCCCCTCGGCATTGGTGGTAATCAGCGTCACTTCCGGTCCCTGATGGCTGTAGTGATAAAACAGGATCCATGCCCCGATCAGCGCGGTCACGATGGGGAAAATCCACACCGGTGACCAGTTCTTGACCTTCTGCACTTTCGCCTCTCCACTCTTATTTTCCATGCTCTTACTCTTCCTCATGCCTTGATTCAGGCTCACGATCCCACGATAAACGAGGGTCGAAGGTCATGGCCGCAAACATGGTCATAATCACGACCAGTGCAAACATTAAAGCCCCCATCGCGGGATAAATACTCATCAAGCCGCCCATTCGCACCAGTGCAGAGAGAACGGCGATGACAAACACGTCAATCATTGACCAGCGTCCGACAAACTCAACCACTTCATAAATCAGGTGCATACGTTCGCTGTCGCGTTTTCCATGACCTTTCGCATCCCAGCAGAGCCAGGCGATGGCGATCATTTTTAAGGTTGGCACCATAATACTGGCGATAAAGATCACGCCGGCGACAGGATAGGAACCTTCGCCCCACAGCAGTATCACACCGGCCAGGATCGTCGAGGGCATTTTGTCACCGAGCAAATCGGTGATCATGATTGGCAGAATATTGGCTGGCAGATACAGCATGATAGACGTGACCAGCAGAGCCATCGTCCACTGCAGGCTGTTTTTACGGCGTACGTGCCCTTTCGTTTCGCAGCGTGGACAAACATCGAGATCGGCGGGCAGTACGGCGGTACAGCACGGGCACGAGCGTAGCCCCTGACGAATGCCGGGCACGCCGACTTTTACCGTCTGCGCAAGCGTCGGTGCCGGGGCGATATCATCCCACGCCCAGCGCCTGTCCACGCACTGGAAGGCGCGCAGCTGCAGGACACAGTACAGGCACCACGGAATAAAGCTGCTGCCGATCCCCACATCACCGTACGCCATGAGCTTCACGAAACTGACCAGAATGCCCGCCAGAAAGATCTCGGCCATGCCCCAGCTTTTGAGCTGAAAAAGGATACGCGCGAGCCGGATTTTCAGTGATGAGGGCATCCTGAAGCGGTTGA
This sequence comes from Enterobacter cloacae complex sp. P16RS2, assembly GCF_014982155.1. Lineage (NCBI taxonomy): Bacteria > Pseudomonadati > Pseudomonadota > Gammaproteobacteria > Enterobacterales > Enterobacteriaceae > Enterobacter > Enterobacter cloacae complex sp. P16RS2. The sequence goes on from NZ_JADCKW010000024.1 coordinate 87,395, forward strand.
CCAGCAAAAGGATAACGACCAGGCAAAAAGCCGGGACTATCTGGACAAACAGGAGAAAAAAGGTGCCGAGGCTGGCGTAATCTTCCGAGAACATCACGCCCGGGATTTCAAGCAGATCCACCTGGCTGGTTATCCCTCCCACCTTCATATAGATGAAGGGGAAGAGATTGGAGAGCAGCAGCATGAACAATGCTGCCAGAGCGTAAGCAGTGGGACGCTGCCGCGGCGCGTCCCACTCGGTTGTCAACGTTGCGCCGCAACGTGGACACAGGGCTTTATGTCCGTGACCAAGCTCTGGCAACGCCACGAGCATATCGCATTGCGAGCATAAAATATGCCTGTCGGCATGGTGCTGGTCACACATATGTTATCCCTGTTTATGCGCCGTTTTTCAGAGACTCAAGGTACTCCCAGCGCTCAAATGCTTCTTCCAGGGCTTTTTCAGCCGCGGACAGTTCAGCCAGTACCTTCTGAGTATAGTCATGCGATTGGGTAAAAAATGACGCATCAGCGACCTGTTTTTGCAGATCCTCAAGCGCGGCCTCCAGCTCTTCAAGACGCTGCGGTAGCCCCTCCAGTTCGCGCTGCAGGTTATAGCTTAGTTTAGCCGAGGTTTTCTTGACAGTTTCTGCTTTTGTTACAGCAGGTTCTGAACTTATTTTGGACTTTGACTGTTTCTGCGCCAGAGACTGCGATTGCTGCCCTTTTGCATCGTGATAACCGCCTACGTATTGTCCAATTCGCCCTTCACCTTCGAAGATCCAGCACTCGGTTACGGTGTTATCCACGAACTGACGATCGTGGCTGACCAGCATTACTGTCCCCTGATAACCGTCAATCAGTTCTTCGAGCAATTCCAGCGTTTCGACATCCAGGTCGTTCGTTGGTTCATCGAGAATCAACAGGTTACTTGGTTTCAGGAACAGACGCGCCAGCAGCAGACGATTACGCTCTCCGCCAGATAACGCACGCACAGGGGTCATCGCACGTTTCGGATGGAACAGGAAGTCCTGCAGATAGCCCAGCACGTGGCGCGGCTTGCCGTTTACCATCACCTCTTGCTTGCCTTCGGCGAGGTTATCCATCACCGTGCGGTCCGGATCCAGCTCCGCGCGGTGCTGGTCGAAGTAGGCAACTTCCAGCTTAGTCCCACAGTGAATGCGGCCGCTGTCGGCCTGCAGCTGGCCCAGCATCAGCTTCAGCAGCGTGGTTTTACCACAGCCGTTCGGGCCGATAAGCGCAATTTTGTCACCGCGCTGAACCTGGGCGGAGAAATCTTTCACCAGCACTTTTCCATCAACCTGATAGTTGACGTTTTCCATTTCGAAGACAATCTTGCCGGAACGGGACGCTTCTTCCACCTGCATTTTGGCGCTGCCCATCACTTCACGTCGTTCGCTGCGCTCACGGCGCATTGCCTTCAGAGCGCGCACGCGGCCTTCGTTACGGGTACGGCGGGCCTTGATGCCCTGGCGGATCCACACCTCTTCCTGCGCCAGCTTGCGGTCGAACTCCGCATTCTGCAGCTCTTCCACACGCAGGTTTTCTTCTTTCTCAAGCAGATAGGTGTCGTAATCGCCAGGATAGGTGACCAGCTTGCCGCGGTCGAGATCGACAATACGCGTTGCCATGTTGCGAATAAACGAACGGTCGTGCGAGATAAAGATGATGGTGCCGCTGAAGGTTTTCAGGAACCCTTCCAGCCAGTCAATCGCTTCGATATCCAGGTGGTTCGTCGGTTCGTCCAGCAGCAGCACCTTCGGCCCGCTGACCAGCGCGCGGCCCAGGGCCGCTTTACGCAGCCAGCCGCCGGAGAGCGCCGACAGCTCCATGTCCGCTTCCAGACCAAGCTGGGCCAGAACCTCGTTAATGCGGTTTTCAAGCTGCCACAGACCGTGGTGATCGAGCATCTCCTGCACTTTCGCCAGTTCGTTGAGGTTCTTGTCGCTCGGATCGGTCATCACCAGATGCGATATCTCGTGATAGCGCTTCAGATATTCGGCCTGCTCAGAGATCCCTTCCGCCACGAAATCGTAAACGCTGCCGGTCACGTGACGCGGCGGGTCCTGCTGGAGGCGGGAGACGATCAGATCCTGCTCGTAAACGATGCGGCCGTCATCCAGCCCCTGTTCGCGGTTGAGGATTTTCATCAGCGTGGATTTACCCGCGCCGTTACGGCCCACCAGACAGACGCGCTCGTTATCTTCGATATGCAGCTCTGCATTATCGAGAAGCGGCGAGTCGCTGAAAGAGAGCCACGCGCCGTGCATACTAATTAAAGACATTTATTTTTCCTTTCAGACCGCGGTAATCAACCAGCAGTTATGAATTTGACGGTTGCGGGCAAAGTCCTGAGACAGCGTTTTTTGGCTAATTTCTTGTGCTTTCAGTCCCAGGGCTGCTAAGCCGTCATGATCCATACGGAAGCCGCGTTTGTTGTTCGAGAACATAATGGTGCCGCCCTTACGCAGCAGGCGCTTCAGGTCGGTCATCAGGCGCAGGTGATCGCGTTGAACGTCAAAGCTATCCTCCATGCGCTTGGAGTTGGAGAAGGTCGGCGGATCGATAAAGATCAGGTCGAACTGCTCGTCGGTATCACGCAGCCAGCCCAGCACGTCGGCCTGCATCAGTCGGTGCTGACGTCCGGTAAGCCCGTTAAGACGCAGGTTGCGCTCCGCCCACTCCAGATAGGTGCGGGACATATCTACCGTGGTGGTGCTCCGCGCGCCGCCCAGACCCGCATGCACGCTCGCGCTGCCGGTATAGGAGAACAGGTTGAGGAAATCTTTGCCCTTGCTCATCTGACCCAGCATGCGACGGGCGATACGGTGGTCGAGGAACAGGCCGGTATCGAGATAGTCGGTCAGGTTCACCCACAGGCGAGCGTTGTATTCGCCCACTTCGATAAAGTCCCCCTTCTCGCCCATCTTCTGGTACTGATTTTTCCCTTTCTGACGCTCGCGGGTTTTCAGCACCAGCTTGTTTGGCGCAATGCCGAGCACGGCGATGGTGGCCGCAATCACATCCAGCATGCGCTGACGCGCTTTTTGCGCATCAATGGTTTTCGGTGGAGCATATTCCTGAATCACCACCCAGTCCGCGTAGCGGTCAACCGCCACGTTGTACTCCGGCAGATCGGCGTCGTACAGGCGGTAGCATTCAATCCCTTCCTGCTTCGCCCACTTCTCGTATTTCTTCAGGTTCTTGCGCAGGCGGTTGGCGTAATCTTCCGCCACGCCGGATGGCTTACTGTCCGCCGCTTTCTCCGCCAGATGGTAGTTTTTCTGCACGCAGTCCAGCGGGCCGTTTTTCGCTTTAAACTGGCGATCGGCACGCAGCTGCAGGCAGCTCAGCAGCTCCGGCGAGGCGCTAAACAGCGACAGGTTCCAGCCGCCGAAGTAGTCCTTCATATTGCGCCCCAGCAGGCTGTGCAGGGCAATCAGCGCCGGTTCGCTGTCCAGACGCTCACCGTATGGCGGGTTGCTGATCACGGTACCGTACGGGCCTTTTGGCAGCGGGTTGGTCAGGTTCGCCACGTCTTTCACCTCGAAGGTGACCAGCTCGCCGATACCGGCGCGACGGGCGTTGCTGCGCGCGCGTTCGATCACGCGCGGGTCGCTGTCCGAACCGTAGAAGTGGGAGGTGTACTCCGCCAGACCTTTACGCGCGCGGGTCTGCGCGTCGTCTTTGACCTCTTTCCAGAGCGCTTCGTCGTGCTGCGCCCAGCCTTTAAAACCCCAGTGACCGCGATGCAGGCCCGGCGCGCGGTCGGTTGCCAGCATGGCCGCTTCAATCAGCAACGTACCGGAACCACACATCGGATCGAGCAGCGGCGTGCCCGGCTGCCAGCCGGAGCGCATTACAATGGCGGCGGCCAGCGTTTCTTTAATTGGCGCCATACCGGTACGATCGCGGTAGCCGCGCAGGTGCAGGCCTGCGCCACTCAGATCGAGAGAAATACTCGCCGTGTCACCGTTGAGCCAGACGTTAATACGCAGATCCGGATTTTCGCGATCGACGTTTGGACGTTCCTTATTTTTACGCGTGAAGCAGTCCACAATGGCGTCTTTTACGCGCAGGGCACCGTACTGGCTGTTGCGGATCTCGTCGTTCACGCCGTTGAAATGCACCGCAAAGGTGGCATTGGGCGTGAAGATCTCTGTCCAGTCGATCATCTGTACGCCGGTATAGAGGTCCAGGTCGCTATAGACCTTGCACTCCTTCATCGGCAGCATGATGCGCGACGCCAGACGGCTCCACATCAGGCTCTGGTAAATAAGCCGCGTGTCGCCCTCAAAATGGACACCACCCTGAACCACCTGGCACTCTTGCGCGCCCAGGCTTTCCAGTTCAGTTTTTAACAGCTCTTCCAGCCCACGGGCCGTACTGGCAAACAGAGAATTCATATCGTCACTTTTACTCTTAGAAAATTGTCGCGCATTATAGCTAATATGGCGTGTATGTCATAAAGTTGAAGGCTTATTTTCATTTGTGGGAGTGTGCAGTGGCGACGTTATCCAGGCTTTTTATTCATCCGGTGAAATCCATGCGCGGCATTGGCGTCTCTCACGCGCTGGCCGACATGAGCGGATTCGCCTTCGATCGTATTTTTATGGTCACCGAGCCTGACGGCACGTTCATTACCGCACGCCAGTTCCCGCAGATGGTTCGCTTTACCCCTTCCCCGCTTCATGACGGTTTACACCTTACCGCGCCGGACGGTTCCAGCGCGGTAATTCGCTTTGCTGATTTTGCGCCTGTCGATGCGCCAACGGAAGTGTGGGGCAATCATTTTACCGCGCGCATCGCCCCGGATGAGATTAACCGCTGGCTGAGCGGTTTCTTCTCTCGCGACGTGCAGCTGCGCTGGGTAGGTCCTGAACTGACGCGTCGCGTTAAGCGCCATGACGCCGTTCCCCTTTCCTTCGCCGATGGTTTCCCGTTCCTGCTGACTAACGAAGCCTCGCTGCGCGATTTACAAGGCCGCTGCAAGGCCAGCGTTCAGATGGAACAGTTCCGTCCGAACCTGGTGGTCACGGGCGCCGATGCCTGGGAAGAAGACACCTGGAAAGTGATCCGCATCGGCAGCGTCATCTTTGATGTCGTAAAACCCTGCAGCCGCTGCATTTTCACCACGGTGAGCCCTGAGAAAGGCCAGAAGCACCCTTCCGGCGAGCCGCTGAAGACGCTGCAGTCGTTCCGCACCGCGCAGGATAACGGCGATGTGGATTTTGGTCAGAACCTGATCCCGCGCTCCAGCGGCGCAATCCGCGTCGGTGATGAGGTAGAAATTCTTGCCCGAGGGCCTGCAAAAGCGTACGGCTCAGGTCAGGAAGAAGAAATGGTCGACGTTGTGACGAATGTCGCCTCTGCGGTAGATATTCACTGGCAGGGCAACGTCATCCGTGGCAACAACCAGCAGGTATTACTGGAGCAACTGGAGCAGGCAGGTATTCGCGTACCCTATTCCTGTCGCGCAGGCATTTGCGGATGCTGCCGCATCAGGCTGGTGGATGGAGAGGTCAGTGCGCTGAAAAAATCGGCAATTGGAAATGACGGCACAATTCTGTGCTGTAGCTGCATACCGAAAACGTCCGTACAGCTGGAAGCTTAAACCGCCTGTTCAAGGCTGAAGGAATCTACGCGCAGCTGTGGCTTAAGCCTGTCGTTCATCACTTTAATGGCATCGCCAAGCTGCATCGTCCGCCCGGCAATGGTTACGCCGGGCTGTGCCAGCAGGCAGAGCGCCGCATTTTCGCCTGGCTCAACCACCAGCAGGCTCACCTCTTCTGCGGTATCGCTCAGATTGACGCTGGCCGCGTCACCCGTTGCCGGGGTCCAGCTCATACCATGCGCAAGAAAATGCCAGCTTTTTGGCATTTGCGGTTTCAGGAAGCGGATAGCCACCAGCGCATTTAATACCAGCTCGGCACGCTGCTCTTTAGAGAGCACCAGATCGCGACATTTTTCTTCAAAGGAGAAATAAAGCGCCGCATCGTCAACGCAAAAGCCCGACGGGGAAAATGCATCCGGGGTTAACATTCGGCGGGCAAAACGAGAACGAAACAACATGCCATTGGCTAAATCGAGCATCATTCGGTCATGCTCGTCGCAAAAATACCAGCGCCAGTTATCGTCAGGTTTAATTCGCATGTGTCTCTCCCGTCCCCAAACGTCCTGTACTAAAAATGTCCTGATTGCCGCTTCGTTTATAACACCATTAATAAAAGACTATAATGACTAAATAAGCAACAGTGACGGAATATAAAACAACCAGGGCTGGAAATAAAGCCCTGGTTGTCTGATTAAGAGAAAAGATTAGATATGAGTAACGATTTCTTTAATCAACGGCGGTCCTTTAAAAATAAAGCCGGAATAGATTTGCACCAGTGACGCACCTGCCGCCATTTTCTCGCGCGCAGCAATCACTGAGTCAATGCCGCCGACGCCAATAATCGGCAGACGTCCTTTTAATTCCGCAGACAGCGCGCGAATAATTTCGGTGCTTTTTAATTGCACCGGACGTCCACTTAACCCACCCGCTTCGTCACAGTTTTTCATTCCCTGCACGAGGGAACGATCTAGAGTGGTATTGGTCGCAATAACACCATCAATATTATGGCGAACCAAACTGTCGGCAACTTGGATCAATTCTTCAGGAGAAAGATCCGGGGCGATCTTAACCGCGACCGGAACATATTTATGGTGGATCGTCTGGAGTTCATTTTGTTTATTTTTAATGGCACTCAGAAGATCGTCCAGCGCTTCGCCATATTGTAAAGAACGCAGACCCGGAGTATTGGGTGAAGAAATATTCACCGCGATATAACCGGCATAGGCGTAGACTTTTTCCATACAAATCAGATAGTCATCTTTACCCTGCTCGACCGGCGTGTCTTTATTTTTGCCGATATTGATGCCTAATATCCCGTCAAAATGGGCTTTTTTTACGTTCTCCACCAGGTGATCAACACCGAGGTTATTAAAGCCCATGCGGTTGATCAGCCCTTCGGCTTCAACCAGGCGGAACAGGCGCGGCTTGTCATTTCCCGGCTGCGGGCGCGGCGTAACGGTACCGATTTCAATGGAGCCAAAGCCCATCGCGCCCAGGGCATCAATGCACTCGCCATTTTTGTCCAGACCGGCCGCCAGACCCAGCGGATTTTTAAAGGTCAGACCCATGCACTGCACAGGTTTTTCCGGCACATTCTGACGCACCAGAGCGGCCAGCGGCGTTCCGGTAATACGACGTAATTGCTGGAATGTAAATTCATGAGCGCGCTCAGGGTCGAGCTGGAAAAGGGCTTTACGAACGAAGGGGTAGTACATGAACTCTCCTGGATTCCCGGTGTGCAAACCGGGAGGGGATTATGGGCGATCCACGCGCGAAAGGGAATTGACCTGCGGCAAAAAATCAGCGCAAAACGCAATCGTTTACCTTCCCGTCTATTTCTTATGCACTTTTTCGCATTTTAATTGCAGATAAATCATTTAGTGGAATAACCGCGCGGTGTCACACTCCTGAAAATTGTTATGAATGTTAGATAAAAGCAAACAATTGGTTATAAGGAGGAAGTATGCGCGTCATTACCCTGGCCGGAAGTCCACGATTCCCTTCGCGCTCCAGCGCCCTGCTGGAATATGCCCGCGAAAAACTCAATGCCCTGGATGTGGAAGTGTGCCACTGGAACCTGCATAACTTCGAACCTGAAGATCTGCTCTATGCCCGTTTCGACAGCCCTGCTCTTAAAACGCTCATCGAGCAGCTTAACGGCGCTGACGGCTTAATTGTGGCAACGCCCATTTATAAAGCCTCCTTTTCCGGGGCGCTGAAAACCCTGCTCGATCTGCTTCCGGAGCGCGCCCTGGACGGCAAAGTTGTGCTGCCGCTGGCAACGGGCGGTACGGTTGCCCATTTATTGGCAGTGGATTATGCCCTGAAGCCGGTGCTGAACGCGCTGAAAGCGCAGGAGATCCTCCACGGCGTTTTCGCAGATGACTCCCAGATTATCGATTATCAACATAAACCTCATTTTACGCCGAACCTGCAAACCCGCCTCGATAACGCACTGGAAACCTTCTGGCACGCTCTGCACCGCAGGGATATCCAGGCCCCGGCGTTTGGTCAGCCTCAAGGAGTCGCACATGTTTAAAACGTTAACCCGTATCGGACTGGCAGGTCTGATGGCACTTACCTCGCTGGCCCATGCCGCAGAAGCGGCTCCGGAAAGTTTGCGCATTGGCTATCAGAAAGGCAGCGTCAGCATGGTGCTGGCGAAAAGCCACCAGCTGCTGGAAAAACGCTTCCCGGACACCAAATTCTCCTGGGTGGAGTTCCCTGCTGGCCCGCAGATGCTGGAGGCCCTGAACGTCGGCAGTATCGATCTCGGCAGCACGGGCGATATTCCGCCGATATTTGCCCAGGCGGCGGGAGCAGACCTCGTCTATGTTGGCGTTGAGCCGCCCAAACCGAAGGCCGAAGTGATTCTGGTGCCTGAAAACAGCGACATTAAAAGCGTCGCCGACCTCAAAGGGCATAAAGTGGCTTTCCAGAAAGGTTCCAGCTCACACAACCTGCTGTTGCGTGCCCTGCAGGAAGCCGGGCTGAAGTTCACTGACATTCAGCCTGTTTACCTGACGCCTGCCGACGCCCGCGCCGCGTTCCAGCAGAAGAACGTTGATGCCTGGGCCATCTGGGATCCGTACTACTCCGCCGCATTGCTGCAGGGCGGCGTTCGCGTGCTGAAAGACGGTACCACGCTGAAGCAGACCGGCTCGTTCTATCTGGCCGCGCGTCCTTATGCTGAAAAGAACGGCGCATTTATTCAGGGCGTACTGGATACCTTTACCCAGGCCGATGCGCTGACCCAGACCCAGCGTCAGGAGAGCATTGCCCTGCTGGCGAAAACCATGGGCTTACCTGAGCCGGTGATCGCGAGCTATCTCAACCACCGTCCGCCGACCACCATTACGCCCGTGGACGCGCACGTCGCCGCGCTTCAGCAACAAACGGCTGACCTTTTCTATCAAAACCACCTGGTGCCAAAACAGGTCACTATCCGCGAACGCATCTGGCAGCCCGCAGGCAAAGAAGGAGCTAAATCATGAGTCTGAATCTTTTCTGGTTTTTACCCACCCACGGTGATGGACACTATCTTGGTACAGAAGAGGGCTCGCGCCCGGTTGACCACGGCTACCTGCAGCAGATTGCGCAGGCGGCAGACCGAATCGGTTTCACCGGGGTGCTGATCCCGACCGGACGTTCATGTGAAGATGCCTGGCTGGTCGCCGCGTCGATGATCCCGGTCACCCAGCGTCTGAAGTTCCTGGTTGCGTTACGCCCGAGCGTGGTCTCCCCCACCGTGGCGGCGCGTCAGGCGGCAACGCTGGACAGGCTGTCCAACGGTCGCGCCCTGTTTAACCTGGTGACGGGCAGCGATCCGCAGGAGCTGGCGGGCGATGGGGTGTTCCTCGACCATACCGAGCGCTATGAAGCCTCCGCCGAGTTCACCCGCGTCTGGCGACGTCTGCTGGAAGGTGAAACCGTCACCTTTGAAGGCAAGCATATTCACGTTCGTGACGCGAAGCTCTACTTCCCGCCGGTTCAGCAGCCGCGACCGCCGCTCTATTTTGGCGGATCGTCGGATGTGGCCCAGGATCTGGCGGCAGAGCAGGTCGATCTCTATCTTACCTGGGGCGAACCGCCTGAGCTGGTGAAAGAAAAAATTGCCCAGGTACGCGCTAAGGCGGCCGCCCATGGCCGCAAGGTGCGCTTCGGTATTCGCCTGCACGTAATCGTGCGCGAAACCAATGAAGAAGCCTGGCAGGCCGCCGACCGTCTGATTTCCCATCTGGACGATGAGACCATCGCCAGGGCGCAGGCCGCGTTTGCCAAAACCGACTCCGTCGGACAGCACCGAATGGCGTCCCTGCACAACGGCAAGCGCGAGAATCTGGAGATCAGCCCGAACCTGTGGGCGGGCGTTGGCCTGGTGCGCGGCGGTGCGGGCACGGCGCTGGTCGGCGACGGACAGACCGTAGCCGCCCGGATTAATGAATACGCTGACCTGGGTATCGACAGCTTTATTCTCTCCGGTTACCCGCATCTTGAAGAGGCGTACAAGGTGGGCGAGCTGTTATTCCCGCATCTGGATGTTGCCATTCCGGAAATTCCGCAGCCGCAGCGGCTTCAGCTTCAGGGCGAAGCCGTGGCGAACGAGTTTATCCCACGCAAAGCCGCCCAGAGCTAAGGAGTGACCATGTCTGCCACCTCACAAAAATGGCTGCTGCGCGCCGCGCCGTGGTTTTTACCCGTCGGCATTGTGGCGCTCTGGCAGCTCGCATCGTCTACCGGCTGGCTGTCGAGCCGCATTCTGCCCTCTCCGGAGGGCGTTGTAGAAGCGTTCTGGTCGCTGAGCGTTAGCGGAGAGCTGTGGCAGCACCTGGCGATCAGCTCCTGGCGCGCCGTGATTGGATTTTCCATCGGCGGCAGCATCGGTCTGGTTCTGGGCCTGATCAGCGGCCTTTCACGCTGGGGCGAGCGGCTGCTGGATACCTCCATCCAGATGCTGCGCAACGTGCCGCATCTGGCGCTGATCCCGCTGGTCATTTTGTGGTTTGGAATTGATGAGAGCGCCAAGATCTTCCTCGTGGCGCTGGGCACACTGTTCCCGATCTACATCAACACCTGGCACGGCATCCGCAACATCGATCGCGGTCTGGTGGAGATGGCGCGCAGCTACGGCTTATCGGGTTTTTCCCTCTTTATTCATGTCATTCTGCCGGGCGCCCTGCCCTCCATTATGGTCGGGGTGCGTTTTGCGCTCGGCCTGATGTGGCTGACGCTGATTGTGGCGGAAACCATCTCAGCTAACTCCGGGATTGGCTACCTGGCGATGAACGCCCGCGAATTTCTGCAAACGGACGTGGTGGTGGTTGCCATTATCCTTTATGCCCTGCTCGGCAAACTCGCTGACGTCAGCGCCCAGTGGCTGGAGCGCAGCTGGCTGCGCTGGAACCCGGCCTATACCCTTCAGGAGGCGAAAGCATGAATACTGCACGACTGAATCAGGGGACCCCGTTACTGCTGAACGGCGTCACCAAACGCTACGGCGAAAAGACCATTCTTAACAGGCTGGATCTGCATATTCCCGCCGGACAGTTTGTGGCCGTCGTCGGGCGCAGCGGCGGAGGCAAGAGTACGCTGCTACGGCTGCTGGCCGGACTGGAAGCCCCCAACGGCGGCGACATTCTGGCAGGGACAACGCCGCTTGCGAATATTCAGGACGATACCCGCATGATGTTCCAGGACGCGCGGCTGCTGCCGTGGAAAACGGTTATCGACAACGTCGGGCTCGGTCTTAAGGGCAGCTGGCGGGATGAAGCCCGCCAGGCGCTGGCCGCCGTTGGGCTGGAAAATCGAGCCGATGAATGGCCTGCTGCCCTTTCGGGTGGACAGAAGCAGCGCGTGGCGCTGGCGCGGGCGTTGATTCACCGTCCGGGCCTGCTGTTGCTCGATGAACCGCTGGGCGCGCTCGACGCCCTGACGCGAATCGAAATGCAGGATTTGATTGGATCCCTCTGGCAGGCGCACGGCTTTACGGTACTGCTGGTGACGCATGACGTGAGCGAAGCCGTCGCCATGGCTGACCGGGTGCTGTTAATAGAGGAAGGGAAAATCGGTCTGGATCTGACGGTGGATCTTCCGCGGCCTCGTCGCGTGGGCTCGGCAAGACTGGCGGAGCTGGAAGCGGAAGTGCTGGATCGGGTGATGAAACGGGGGGAAACGGAGTTGCGGCGAGCTAAGGCTAATGCCTGATGCCCTCACCGCGGCCTTCTCCCACGGGGAGAGGGAGTAAACACTAAAAACGGCAACCGAGGTTGCCGTTTTGCTTTTACCTGCCCACCGGGCTTTTACATCAGGCAAGCGCTTTAGCAATCTTCTCGTATAGATCGCCAGACAGGTTCTCCAGCCCTTTCAGCTGCTCAAGCGCGGCACGCATCTTCGCCTGACGCTTCGCATCGTAGCGTTTCAGACGGATCAGCGGCTCAATCAGACGCGACGCCACCTGCGGGTTACGGCTGTTCAGCTCGGTCAGCATTTCCACCATGAACTGATAACCGCTGCCGTCTTCGGCGTGGAACGCCGCCGGGTTGCTGCTGGCAAATGCGCCAATCAGAGAACGCACGCGGTTTGGGTTGCTCAGGGTAAAGGAGCGATGCTTCAGCAGGCTGCGCACGTTGCTGAGCGCATCGGCCGCCGGACTGGTCGCCTGCAGGATGAACCACTTGTCCATCACCAGGCCATCCTGATGCCACTTGTCGTCGTACTCCTGCATTAGCGCATCGCGGCACGGCAGTTCGGCGGCAACGCTTGCGCCCAGCGCGGCCAGCGCGTCGGTCATGTTATCCGCTTCGTGATACTGCTTGCTCACCAGGGTGTTCGCCAGCTCGGTTTCGCCAAACGCCAGATAGCGCAGGCAGGTATTGCGCAGAGAACGTTTACCAATGTCCGCGTGCTCAACGCGATAAGCGTCAAGCTTGTTGGCGTTATAAATGGCGAGGAACTCATCGGCCAGTTCTGCAGCCAGCGTACGGGTCAACGCTTCACGCACCGCCACGATCGCAATCGGGTCGATGATGTCAAACAGCTCGGCGATTTCAGTCGCTGTCGGCAGGGTCAGAATTTCAGCGGCCAGGGCCGGGTCAATCTTCTCATCCAGCAGGATCGCGCGGAACGCGTCAGCCACATGGACAGGCAGCGACAGCGGCTGGCCCTGCTGATGGCGGTTTACGTTGAGCTTAATGTAGGTCGCCAGCAGGCTTTGCGCCGCATCCCAGCGGGAGAAGTCGTTACGCGCGTGACGCATCAGGAACGTCAGCTGCTGATCGCTCCACTTGTACTCCAGCTTCACCGGCGCGGAGAACTCACACAGCAGCGCAGGCACCGGCTGGAAGTAGACGTTATCGAAGATAAAGGTCTGTTCGGCCTGGGTCACGTTCAGCACGTGGTGTACCGGGTGGCCGCCCTTCTGCAGCGGGATGACTTTGCCTTCGTTATCGTACAGCTCAATGCTGAACGGAATATGCAGCGGATATTTCTCTTCCTGCTCCGCCGTCGGCGGCGTGCGCTGGCTGATGGTCAGGGTATACTGCTCGGTTTCCGGATTGTAATCGTCTTTGACGGTGACAACTGGCGTCCCGGCCTGGCTGTACCAGCGGCGGAAGTGAGAGAGATCGACATTAGAGGCATCCTCCATCGCCTGCACAAAATCGTCGCAGGTGGCCGCGCTGCCGTCATGACGCTCGAAGTACAGCTGCATCCCTTTCTGGAAGTTCTCCTCGCCCAGAAGGGTGTGAATCATGCGGATAATTTCAGCGCCCTTCTCGTACACCGTCAGAGTGTAGAAGTTGTTCATCTCGATGACTTTATCCGGGCGGATCGGATGCGCCATTGGGCTGGCATCTTCTGCAAACTGCAGACCACGCATGGTACGCACGTTGTTGATGCGATTCACCGCGCGTGAACCCAGATCGGAGCTGAACTCCTGATCGCGGAAGACGGTCAGGCCCTCTTTCAGGCTCAGCTGGAACCAGTCGCGGCAGGTGACGCGGTTACCGGTCCAGTTGTGGAAATATTCGTGGCCGATAACGCGTTCGATATCAAGGTAGTCTTTGTCCGTTGCGGTATCGGTACGCGCCAGCACGTATTTAGAGTTAAAGACGTTAAGGCCCTTGTTCTCCATTGCGCCCATGTTGAAGAAATCGACAGCGACGATCATATAGATGTCGAGGTCATATTCGAGGCCGAAGCGTTCCTCGTCCCACTTCATGGAGTTGATGAGAGAGGTCATCGCCCACGGCGCGCGGTCAAGGTTGCCGCGGTCAACGAACAGCTCCAGCGCCACCTCGCGACCAGAGCGCGTTTTGAATGTATCGCGCAGCACGTCGAAGTCCCCCGCCACCAGCGCAAACAGGTAGCACGGTTTCGGGAAGGGATCCTGCCACTGCACCCAGTGACGGCCATTCTCCAGCTCGCCTTCGCCTACGCGATTACCGTTGGAGAGCAGGAAGGGATACAGGGTTTTATCGGCGATGATTTTGGTGGTGAAGCGCGCCAGGACGTCCGGACGGTCGAGATACCAGGTTATATGGCGGAACCCTTCCGCTTCACACTGGGTACACAGCGCCACGCCCGACTGGTAAAGCCCTTCCAGCGCGGTGTTGGCGGCCGGGCTGATTTCATTCACGATGCGCAGCGTAAACTGTTCCGGCAGGTTGTCGATGACCAGCTGGTTGTTTTCTTCTTTATAGTCCGACCAGGCTTCATCATTAATATGCAGGGAGACCAGCGTCAGGTCTTCACCATCCAGACGCAGCGGCACCGCAGTTGCGCTATGGCGCGTCACCTGGCTCACCGCCGTGACAACGGTTTTTGTGGCATCCAGGTCAAAAGTCAGATCGATTTCGCTAATCAGGTAATCCGGCGCACGGTAGTCGTGGCGGTATTTGGCTTGTGGCTGTTGTGTCATAGAAAACCTTATGCATCGTTTGTCGAGTAACGTTTCAATATATTCCTGTTGCGCAAATCGCGCTATGCAGAATGTTCATCTTTTCAGGGTCAAAACCCTTTTTTGCTACATTTGTATAATATGAACTCATAGTTTTTAAAATCGATAAAGATCGTCCAGGAGCGCTTTAAACAAGGGATGAGCGAGATCGAGATAAAGCTTGATTAACGAACTTTAACGAACTTCAGGGACTACTTTTGCCCCATCCATGCCCCACGCATAATTCTAGTCAACGCCAGACCACATCAGCCCTGCAGGGCAACTCGATAACAAATACGCCAGCAGTATGTTCCCCAAAATTTAAAAACAAGTGGTTCATGCCTTGACAGACAAAACCGCCAAAGCAAAAATACTGTATATTCACACAGTAATTAGCGGAGCACGTATGTTTGTAGAACTGGTTTATGACAAGCGTAATGTTGAGGGGCTCGAAGGGGCCAGAGAGATTATCCTGGCAGAGCTGACGAAGCGGGTGCACCAGATTTTTCCCGATGCTGAGGTGAGGGTGAAGCCAATGCAGGCTAACGCCTTAAACAGCGACTGCACCAAAATTGAGAAAGAACGGCTGAACCGCATGCTGGAAGAAATGTTTGAAGAATCTGATATGTGGCTGGTGTCTGAATTCCCGACGGTTCGCCAAGCTGGGCTGTAACATGGTTCAGGCTGCCAGCTTCAATATTCACTGGCGGCCTGCATTATGTCTTACCACTACCTACCGGAAATTTTCGGTAGAGTGTTGAAACCCCTACGTATAGCGCGCGAAATCATTTGATACTGATTTGAAACTCATTTGATACCGCGCGTTGGCGCAAAAATAAAATCATTTGATACTGATTTTAAGCCGGTTTAAAGCCGCCTAAAACCGGCGGCCCATGAGCAGATGATCACATGACCGAAGTTGAACAGCTGTTCCCCGGAAATTTTTTATACAACGTTGACAGCCCCACACCGAATTCTTTCGATACCTCCCTGTGAGTCCTGCCTGACTTCAGCGCAGTCCCAAATTTATCCCAATGCTCGTCAGTGAATGTCGGCCTACGGCCACCATAGCGGCCCTTGGAGCGTGCGACAGCCAGACCTGCCAGCGTTCTCTCACTATTGAGATCGGACTCATATTGCGCCGCCGACAGAATATTGCGGAAATTGTAGCGCCCCGATGCTGACTTGAGGTCCACGCCATCAGTGATAGAGCGGATGTTTACGTTACGTGAATGCAACTCCTGAAACGTGACCAGTGCATGAAGAACGTCACGACCAATGCGGTCAAGCTTCCAGAGTACCAGCTCATCACCCGGTTGCAGCATCGCTACTACATGGCGCAGGATGCGACGTTTGGTGTTACGGCCGCTGGCCTTCTCTTCGAAAATTTGTTCACAGCCGGCTGCCTGAAGTGCGAGCATCTGCATCTCGGTATCCTGGTGGTTTGAGCTTACGCGTGCATATCCAATAATCATCGGTCTTACCTCTGTCGTTGAGATAAAACCAGGTTAACAAATTCGACTTTTTCTCAAACAACCCCGGCGACGCAGAAAAATAAAACCGTTTAAACGTGTAAAAAAGCCCTGCTGAACAGGGCTTAAATCGGCGTTCTACCAAAGGTTGGTTTAATTGGTAAATCAAATCGTCGTAATCGTAGACCGGCATCTGATGAACTGGACATGCTCATTGAAGGTCTTCAACAACGATCTACACATAAATGCTCAAAAATTCCGTTCGTTGATATCCTCAAATTTTCTGTGTGGTCATGTATGCGAATCGGTGAAGTATGCCGATTACGATGGGAGGATCTCGATCAGGAACAAAAATCCATACTCGTAAGAGACAGGAAAGATCCACGTAAAAAGGAAGGCAACCATATGAAAGTAGCCTTGCTTGGGGAAGCCTGGGATATCGTCCAACGACAACCCAAAAAATCAGAATTCATTTTTCCATATAACAGCACTTCTGTTACTGCGGGATTCCAGAGGGTAAGAAGCAAATTAGGTATTAAAGATCTGCGATACCATGATTTGCGTAGAGAAGGGGCAAGTCGCTTATTTGAGGCTGGTTTTAGTATTGAGGAAGTCGCCCAGGTTACAGGGCATCGTTCATTAAACGTGCTATGGCAGGTATATACCGAACTGTATCCGAAATCTTTACATAATCGTTTTGAAGAGCTCCAAAGGAGCAGAAATAAGACCTCTTGACACTGTTTATCCATACAGTTAAAATAATACTGTATACAAACACAGTATAGAGGGACTTTTATGCGTATTGAAATCTGCATAGCCAAAGAAAAAATGACTAAAATGCCAACCGGTGCTGTGGATGCGTTAAAGGAAGAATTAACCCGACGCATCAGTAAACGTTATGACGATGTAGAGGTGATCGTAAAAGCCACCAGCAACGATGGCCTTTCTGTTACACGCACCGCAGATAAGGATTCTGCAAAAACTTTTGTTCAGGAGACTCTGAAAGATACCTGGGAATCTGCTGACGAGTGGTTTGTTCACTAATTAACACGTAAAATCGGTAACGGCTGGAAATCATTCAATACTCGCACTATCGAAAGTTCGCCAGCCAGCCGCAGCACGTTCTTGCATACGACGTGGCTGCGGCTTCCAACATTAGACAAATAACTCTTTAAATTGCTTTTAAATTATTTCGTTTGAATGCCAGTAACAGGAAATCGTTTATATAGGGTTGATAGCCCAACGTTATAGATACGTGCAACATAACGCCGTGATTTCCCTGCCGCTATGAGCGCTCCCATCTGTTGCCACTGCTCGTCGCTAAACTTCGGTCTACGCCCACCAATCCGGCCTTTGGATCTGGCAATAGCCAAACCAGCTAAAGTTCGCTCGCTATTCAAATCAGATTCATACTGCGCAGCAGAAAGAATATTACGGAAATTATAGCGACCACTTGCTGTTTTCAGGTCTACACCATCTGTAATACTCCGAAAATTAACGCCTTTTTCGTGCAGATTTTGAAACATCAATAGCGCATGTAGCACATTTCTCCCTATCCGATCTAGCTTCCAGACAATCAACTCATCTCCACTTTTCATCACCGAAATTAATTCCTTTAACACAGGGCGATTAGCTGTTCTGCCACTGGCATATTCTTCATAAATTCGCTCACAGCCAGCTGACGGCTTTGTTGAATAAATCGAACTTTTGCTGAGTTGAAGGATCAGATCACGCATCTTCCCGACAACGCAGACCGTTCCGTGGCAAAGCAAAAGTTCAAAATCACCAACTGGCCCACCTACAATAAAGCCCTCATCAACCGTGGCTCCATAACTTTCTGGCTGGATGATGAAGCTATTCAGGCCTGGTATGAGTCGGCAACGCCTTCATCACGGGGAAGACCTCAGCGCTATTCTGATCTCGCCATCACCACCGTTCTGGTCATTAAACGCGTGTTCAGGTTGACCCTGCGGGCTGCACAGGGTTTTATTGATTCCATTTTTACACTGATGAATGTTCCGTTGCGCTGCCCGGATTACACCAGTGTCAGCAAGCGCGCAAAGTCGGTTAATGTCAGTTTCAAAACGTTCACCCGAGGTGAAATCGCGCATCTGGTGGTTGATTCCACCGGGCTGAAGGTCTTTGGTGAAGGCGAATGGAAAGTCAAAAAACACGGCAAAGAACGCCGTCGTATATGGCGAAAGTTGCATCTGGCAGTTGACAGCAAAACACATGAAATCATCTGTGCAGACCTGTCGCTGAACAATGTGACGGACTCAGAAGCCTTCCCGGGTCTTATCCGGCAGACTCACAGAAAAATCAGGGCAGCATCGGCAGACGGCGCTTACGACACCCGGCTCTGTCACGATGAACTGCGGCGTAAGAAAATCAGCGCGCTTATCCCTCCCCGAAAAGGTGCGGGTTACTGGCCTGGTGAATATGCAGACCGTAACCGTGCAGTGGCTAATCAGCGAATGACCGGGAGTAATGCGCGGTGGAAATGGACAACAGATTACAACCGTCGCTCGATAGCGGAAACGGCGATGTACCGGGTAAAACAGCTGTTCGGGGGTTCACTGACGCTGCGTGACTACGATGGTCAGGTTGCGGAGGCTATGGCCCTGGTACGAGCGCTGAACAAAATGACGAAAGCAGGTATGCCTGAAAGCGTGCGTATTGCCTGAAAACACAACCCGCTACGGGGGAGACTTACCCGAAATCTGATTTATTCAACAAAGCCCCAGCTGACTCAAGTGCAAGACATTGCAACTCTGTATCCTGATGATTTGTTGATACACGAACATACCCGTAAATCATGAGTGCTTCTCCTGTTGTAAAAATAGGAGAAGCGGTGAAATATCACCTTATTCAGAAAAATATTTGAATGTTGATGGAGTATAGAGTAAAAAGGTCCATCAAACGATGATGATCGCTAGCTATTCGCTCATGCAATTAGCGAGGCGTTGAAGGAGGTGACAATGCGCATGTAGAAGGAAAATGAGAGATTTGTTGCAACGCACAGATCAGATTCCAGAAAAAACAGCATAAAAATATTATTGTGCGGTTTTTCAAAGAAAATCAATAATTCCATTCCGTCATTAAAATATATGAATCGTTTTAATATGCTCAGCAAAGATACCACAACTAATCTCAAAGGATTTGCAATACTAATTGTAATGCTTGGCCATCTCGTAAATATCAATAAAAGTACGCTGAATTATGATTTCAGATACTTTGCCGCCTTTAGCGTAGCAATATTTTTAATTGTTTCCGGTTATGGACTATCTGCTTCATTTTCATCAAATGGTTTGAAACATTTTTTTAGCAAAAGATTATCAGCTGTAATCATACCTTATGCGATAGCAACAATATTTGTGTCGTTTGCCTATAATATATTATTTAATGATCCCATAAGGGTTCTTAGGGTAATAACACTAAAT